>DATBGW010000325.1:0-3596 GCA_036557765.1 Actinoplanes sp. | reverse complement strand
CGACATCGAGCGAGCCGTCCCTGGCGAACGGGGTCACCATGGCCGTCAGCAGCCGACCGAAGGGCCGCGGGTCGTGCGTCATACCGACAACCTAGCGGACGCCCCCGACACGATCCGGCCGACGCCTGGTCCTTCGGACGGCGCGGAAACCCCGCGATCTTGGAGTTGTGGTTGCCCATTCGCGGCTTACCGCCCGTTTCGTACCAACCATAAGTCCAAGATCGGCGCTATGAGGATGGCGCGTAGGGCGACGTGGCGATCTCGGTGCCGTCGTCGAGCGTCGAGATGGTGAAGTCGGCGAAGACGTTCGGCGCGACGCGCTGCAGCTGCCGCAGCAGCTCGATGGCCACCTCGCGGATCTCGACGTCGGCGTGCTCGGTGGCCCGCATCTCGATGAAGTGCCGCCACGCCCGGTAGTTGCCGGTCACCACGATGCGGGTCTCGGTGGCGTTCGGCAGGAGCGCCCGCGCCGCCTGCCGTGCCCGCTTGCGGCGGAGCGTGGGGTTCGGCTCGTCGGTGAATCGCTGCTCCAGGCCCTCGAGCAGTTCCGTGTACGCCTGAACGCTGGCCTCCGCGGCGGCCACGAACTTCTTGTGCAGCTCCGGGTCCTCGGCGATGACGCCCGGCTCGACCATTGCGGCGTCCCGCTCCGGCACGTACCGCTGGGACAGCTGCGAGTACGAGAAGTGCCGGTGCCGGATCAGCTCGTGTGTGAACGACCGGGAGACTCCGGTGAGGTAGAACGTCACCGAGCCGTGCTCCAGCACCGACAGGTGGTTCACCTCGAGGATGTGGGACAGGTAGCCGGCGTTCGTGGCGGTCGCCGGATTCGGCTTTTTCCAGGACTGGTAGCAGGCCCGGCCGGCGAACTCGGCGAGCGCCTGCCCGCCGTCCGCGTCGGTGCTCCACGGCACCTCGTCGGGCGACTCGAAAT
Source organism: Actinoplanes sp. (assembly GCA_036557765.1). GTDB lineage: Bacteria > Actinomycetota > Actinomycetes > Mycobacteriales > Micromonosporaceae > Actinoplanes. The sequence goes on along the minus strand of DATBGW010000325.1, from coordinate 2,662 downwards.
GGGTCCAGGCGATCAGCTTGACTTGCGGCGCAACGATTTCCGGCACGGCCGTACTCTAGCGGCTCACACGTAGAAGTAGGTGAACGGCGCCCACGGCAGGTTGCGCAGGATGCTCCACACACCCCAGGCGGTGAGGAATATCGCGAGGGCCCGGGGACTCAGCCGGAGCTGCGGCAGCGTCCATCCGAAGAGCCGGCGGCCGGCCCAGGCCACGTACATGTACAGCAGGAACGGGACCGCGAACACGAAGACCGCGTGATGCCGGGCGGCCGCCGGAACGTCGCCGTGCAGCAGATACCACGCCGCCCGGGTGCCGCCGCAGCCCGGGCAGTCGAAGCCGGTGACGTACTTCAGCAGGCAGGTCGGCGCCGCGCCGGCGCCCGCGTCGGTGGGATGCGTGGCGAGCGTGTAACCGGCCGCGGCGCCCATGCATGCCAGCATGGCGACCGGCGCGACCCACACCGGTGACCGGGTCCACGCGCGGGTGACGAGCCGGGTGAGCCGATCCGGCCGGCCGTAGGCGGCCGGCTCCGGCTGCGGAGGGCCGTGCGGCGCCGCCGATTCCGGCTGCATAGGGTCGTGCGCCGCAGATGGCGGGTGCGTATGGCCGTGCGCGTCCGGCTGCGGCTGCGCCCATGGCGCCTCCGGCTCGGTCACGCTGCTCATGGCGGCAACGCTACCCCGCACATACCAAACGCCGACCGTGCGTCAACGCGTCGACCTTGGAGTTGTGGTTGGCTCAACCAGGCGCAATGGTGCAAAAGGGCAACCACAACTCCAAGATCGCGGAGGAGGTGAGGCTCGCGTGGTTTACGCCGACGTGCGGATGTCGTCGGCGGCGCTCGCGGCCAGGGCGGCCGACACCGGACCGGCGAAGTCGCCGCGCTCGGGCTTGGCCACCGCATCGAGGCCCAGCCACCCGGCCAGGCGGCGGAGCTCGGTGGCGAGCGCCGGGGCCGTCTCGTCGGCGTCAGCGGCCGGCTCGATCCACGCGGCGGGAACCTGCAGCACGCCGGCCTTGCGGTCGGCTTTCAGATCGACCCGCGCGGCCAGCCGGTCGCCGTGCAGGAAGGGCAGCACGTAATAGCCGTACAGCCGCTGCGCGGGCGGCACGTAGATCTCGATCCGGTAGGTCATGTCGAACAGCCGCTCGGTGCGGGCCCGCTCCCAGACCAACGGATCGAACGGGCTGACCAGCGTCGCGGCCCGCACCCACCGGGGTATCCGGGCCTCGGCGTGCAGCCACGCGGGTCGCTTCCAGCCGTGCACCGTGACCGGCAGCAGCACTCCCTGCTCGGCCAGCTCGGTGACCGCGCGCTTGAACCCGGCGACCGGCAGCCGGAAGTAGTCGCGGAGGTCGCCCTCGGTGGCGATGCCGAGCGCGCGGGCGGAGAGCTCGACCAGCGTCCGCATCGCGTCCTCGAACGCCGGTGTCGGCGCCTCCAGCACGGCCCGCGGCAGCACCCGCTCGGGCAGGTCGTATCGCCGGGCGAATGAGGTGGTCCGGTCGGCGGCGGTGACCTGGCCGGTGTAGAACAGCCACTCCAGCGCCTGCTTGACCACCGACCAGTTCCAGCCCCAGTGATCCGTCCGTCGCGGCGCGTCGTGCTCGATCTCCGCGGCGGTGAGCGGGCCACGGTCGCGCACTTCGTCCAGCACCCAGGCGACAAGGTCGGGCTGCTCGGTCACGATCCGGACCATGCTGCCCCACGCGAAGTCGCGCGCCCGGGCCATCCGCCAGCGGAACAGCGGCTGCAGATCCACCCGGATGAGCGACGCCTCATGGCCCCAGAACTCGAACAGCTCCCGTGGCGGGTGGTAGGCCGCCCGCTCCAGCAACGCCGGAGAATACGGCCCCAGTCGGCTGTACAGCGGCATGAAGTGGGCGCGCTGCAACACGTTCACCGAGTCCATCTGGATCAGGTGGAGCCGGCGCAGCACGCGGCGCAGGTGGCGCATGTCGGTCGCGCCACCGGGTTTCGGGTCGGTGAAGCCCTGCGCACCGAGCGCGATGCGGCGCGCTTGGGCGGCGGAGAGCGAATCGGGAACGGCCATCGATCAGCACGCTAACCGAGGGGTATGACAAAGTCCTCCCATGCTGGTCCTCCGGCCATTGACCGACGCGGACGTCGACGCCGTCGCGGCCGTGCACGTCCGAACCTGGCAGGTGGGATATGCCGGGATCATGCCGGACGAGGTGCTGAACGCGCTCGACCCGGCGGTGTTCGCGGAGAGCCGCCGTTCGCGGAACGCGTGGCCCGGGGCGCAGACCGTGGTCGCCGAGGACGACGGCACGATCGTGGGATTCACCTCGTTCGGGCCGCATCGGAGGGAGCACGGCGGGTCTGAGTTCGTGCCCGGGATCGGCGAGATCTACGCCATCTACGTGACTCCCGAACGGTGGGGCACCGGCGTGGGCCGCGCGCTGATGACGGCGGCCCGGGACGCGCTCGCCGCGGCCGGCGATGCCGAAATGCGGCTCTGGGTGCTGACCGAGAACGTCCGCGCCCGCCGGTTCTACGAGCGGGCCGGAATGGTCGCGGACGGCGCCATCAGCACGTTCACGCCGCAGGGCAGCACGGCCGAGCTGGCCGAGATCCGGTACGCCATGCGGCTTGACTAGGGTTGGCGCATGGCCATCGGATACGTGCGACCCGCCCGC
>DATBGW010000324.1:0-10803 GCA_036557765.1 Actinoplanes sp. | reverse complement strand
AGACCTGCCGCTGTCAATCCTCTTCACCACCGTCGGCTCCATGGCCACCGGTGTCCTCCCCTTCGCACTTGCCTGGGGAGCCGCGGGTTGGCGGCTATACCGATCCACCCTCACCAACACCCCGGCGTCCGCAGCTCATGCCTGATCGAACGTCCGTGGCCCAAGTCGTCGTCGATCGGGCGTTAGATCTGGAGGGGTCGGTCATCCGCGCGACGGATGGGCCGTTCGCCCGGCCTCGGCGACGATGATCAGCATGGCCGTCGAGTCCGCGACCCGCGACGACCGCGTGCTGCCGCTCACCCGGGTGGTGGCCTACGCGATCGTGCCGTTCCTGCTGGTCGCGTTCGCCGTCCTGTACCCGGTGCCGGGTGACACCGGTCGCCTCTTCGCCTGGCACATCGCCTCGCCGCTGACCGCCATGCTGCTCGGCTCGGCATACCTCGGCGGGGCCTATTTCTTCCTTCGCGCCGCCCGCGCGCCCGCGTGGCACACGATCAAAGGCGGGTTCGTGCCGGTCGGCATCTTCGCCACGTTGCTGGGCGTGGCCACCGTGCTGCACTGGCCGGTGTTCACCCACCGGCACGTCGCGTTCTGGCTGTGGGTGCTTCTGTACTTCACCACTCCGTTCCTGATCTTCGGAGTGTGGCTGCGCAACCGGCGCTACGACCGGCCGGCCGACGGCGGTGACACGCTGCTGCCGTCCGCCGCCGCGTGGGCGATCGCGACGATCGGCGGCCTGGCACTGACCACCGGTGCGGTGCTGTTCCTGGCGCCGGGAACGGTGGCGCCGTGGTGGCCATGGATGGCCACACCGCTGACCGCGCAGGTTCTCGGAGCGATCCTGTGCCTGGGCGCCGCCGGCATCGGAGCACCCGCGGATCGGCGGTGGAGCACCGTCCGGCTGCCCGTCCAGGTGGCACTGATCATGCTGGCGCTGATGCTGGTGGCCGGTCTCCGCGCCTGGGATGAGTTCGCCGCGACGGGAGCCACGTGGGTGTTCGCGATCGGATTCAGCACAGTGACCCTGGCACTCGCCCTGCTGTACCTACGCATGGAGCGGCGATGACCGGCCACATCGGATCTCGTGCGGTTCGCTTCCCGCCTCACGGTGGGAGCGGCCGGTCCTTGCGGCCGGGACAGATCGCGACGAGGGTGGATGGTATGGAAGAGCTGACGCCGTGGCCAATCGTCGACCGCGACGTGCAGCTCAGGGATGGCCGGACACTGTCGTACGCGGAGTGGGGAGAACCGTCCGGGCAGCCGGTGCTGCTCTTCCACGGGTCACCGTCCTCGCGACTGTTCTGTCCGGACCCCGCGGCGACCGCAGCGGCCGGCGTCCACCTGGTGACCATCGACCGACCCGGGTACGGACGCTCGGATCACCAACCCGGCCGCACCATCCTCGACTGGCCGGCAGATGTCGAGCAACTGGCCGACACCCTGGGTCTGGCCCGGTTCGCGGTGGTGGCGCACTCGGCCGGCGGACCGTACGCCCTCGCCTGCTCGGCCCAGCTACCCGCTCGGGTCACCCGGATCGCCCTCGTGAGCTGCGTCGTGCCGATCGACGAGGTTCCGGCCGCCGGGGCCGACCTCGACGACGGCGGTCGGAGTCTGGTCGAGCTTGCGCGGCGCAACCCTGAGCAGGCGGCCGCCGCGATAGCCACCGCGGCGAGCTGGCTGGTCGACGAACCCGAGAGGTTCCTGACCCTGCCGCGGCCAGCTTCCGATGAACAACTCCTCCAAGATCCACAGATCCGAGCCATGTATCTCGCAGCGGTCCGCGAAGCTGTGCGGCAGGGACTCAGCGGCTACGCCCGCGACGAGGTACTGGAACGCAGACCATGGGGTTTCCGGCTGGCCGACATCGGGGCCACCGTCACCGTGTGGCACGGTGACCAGGACCAGTACATTCCCCGCACGCACGCGGAGGCCATGGTCGGCCGGCTGCGCCAGGCACGCGCCGAGTTCTTTCCGGATCTGGCGCACGGCCTGATCCTGCAGCGATGGACAACTGTTTTGGACGACCTCGTCGGTGTGTGAGCCGTCACGCTCGCAGATGACGACCTTCGGCACCTGGCACCTCTACGACGACAAGGGCGTGGTCGGGGGAACGCGACGGGAAGGACGAAGGAACGATCCCCTCCTAGCGTCGTCCCGTTGCCGCCGCCGGTGACCTTGCCACGGACCGGTCGTGGCCCGGCGGCGCTAGGGAGATCGTGATGACGACCACACCCAGCAAGATCCGTCCACCGCTGAACGGCGTGGACACGCCCACCATGTTCGCGACGGTGGACGCCGTCAATGCCAACCCCGAGCTGGCCGAGTTCCAATTCCGCGCGACCAACCGATGGATCAGCGGTACGCACAACCGCAGCACCATCCGCGGCTTCTACGGGGCCGGTCAGGAGGACAGCACCCGCACCGAAGACTTCACCTACGACGCCGACCACCCGGCCGTGCTGGTGGGCAGCGGCAACGGACCCACGGCCGTAGAGTTCCTGCTGCACGCGATCGCCGCCTGCCTGACCGCCGGCATCGCGAACGTCGCTGCGGCTCGCGGCATCCCGTTGCGAGCGGTGAGCTCCACTGTCGAGGGTGACATCAATCTGCTCGGCATCCTCGGGCTCTCCGACCAGGTGCGCAACGGCTACCGGCGGATCCGGGTCACGTTCCAGATCTCGGGGGACGCGCCGGACGACGTCCTGCGTGGCCTCGTCGAGCAGTCCCGGTCACGCTCTGCCGTGTACGACGTACTCACCAACGGCGTACCGGTGTCGATCGATGTCGCTATCGGCTGACACCATGCCGTCCACCGACACGGTCATCATCGGCGCCGGTCATGCCGGCCTGGCGATGAGCCGCTGCCTGGCCGATCGTGACGTCCGGCATGTGGTATTGGATCGGGGGTGTGTCGGCGACCGCTGGCGCACCGCCCGGTGGGACAGCTTCCGCCTGCTCACGCCGAACTGGCTGAGCCGGCTGCCCGGCTGGCGGTACTCGGGGCCGGAGCCCGATGGCTTCATGTCCGCCGGCGAGTTCGCCGGCTATCTGTGCGACTACGCGGGCTCCTTCGACGCCCCGGTCCGGCCGTACACCCTGGTTACCCGGGTGGAGCGTGCCGGCGCCGGCTTCGCCGTGCACACCGGCGACACGGTGTGGTCGGCGCGCCGCGTCGTCATCGCGACCGGGTACCACAGTCGCGCCAACGTGCCGGCACTCGCCACCGGGCTGGCGGCGGACGTGGCCCAGCTCACCGCTGCGGGTTACCGCGCGCCGTCGAGTCTGCCCGATGGCGGCGTGCTGGTCGTCGGTTGCTCGGCGTCGGGTGTGCAGATCGCGCACGAGCTGGCGCGCGCCGGGCGGCGGGTGGTCCTCGCCGCCGGCGGCCATACCCGGTTGCCGCGGCGGTACCGGGGCCGGGACATCCTGTGGTGGCTGGACCGGATCGGCTCGCTCGAGCGCACAATCGACGAGGTGCCCGACCCGGCGAGGGCCATGGCCGAGCCGTCGCTCCAGCTCGCCGGCACCGTAGAGGGACGTGGTCTGGACCTCGACGTGCTGCGCCGGGCCGGTGTCCAGCTGGTCGGCCGCTTGCGCACGCTTGACGGCACCAGGGCCGGATTCGCCGACGATCTGCCGGACACCGTGGGCGCGGCGCAGCGGCGGCTGGACCGGCTGCTCGCCGAGTTCGATGCGTACGCGGCCACCATGCCGGGCACGGCGGCCGGGCCACCGGACCCGCCACCGGTCATCACGGTGCCGGCCGGCCCGTCCCGCATGGACCTACGGGCCGGCATCTCGGCCGTGGTCTGGGCGACTGGTTACCGGCCATGGTATCCGTGGCTGAAGGTACCTGTGCTGGACTCAAACGGCCGGATCGTCCATCGACGGGGTGTGACCGACGTGTCCGGCCTGTACGCCGTCGGTCTGCGTTTTCAGTACCGGCGAAACTCGACTCTCGTCGACGGTGCCCGGCACGACGCGGCCTACGTCGCCGACACGATCGCGAGGGCCCGCGCGGTAACGACTGGGTGTGTGTGATGGACATCTACGACGTGGTCGTTGTCGGCGCACGTGCGGCCGGCGCCGCGAGCGCGATGCTGCTGGCCCGGCAGGGCCGGCGCGTGCTGATGGTCGACCGCGACCGGTACGGCGCCGACACGCTGTCCACCCACGCGCTGATGCGGGGCGGCGTGTACCTGCTTTCCCGGTGGGGGCTGCTCGACCAGATCGTCGACGCAGGCACGCCGCCGGTACGGCGCACCCGCTTCGACTACGGCGCCGACTCCGTGACCGTCGCCATCAAATCCACCGTCGGCGCGCCGGCACTCTACGCGCCCCGCCGGACGCTGCTCGACCCGGTGCTCGTGCACGCCGCGGTGGCCGCCGGCGCGGAAGTGAGGTTCGGCGTCACCGTGACGGGCCTGCTCCGCGACGACTCGGGCCGGGTTGTCGGGGTGCGGGGCCGCGACCGTACGGACGCCGCCGTCGCCGTTGGGGCCGGGCTCACGGTCGGGGCGGACGGAGCCCGGTCGACGGTGGCCCGCGCGGCGGGCGCCGCGACCCTGCGGGTTGGCATGGGCGCCGGCGCGGTCATCTACGGTTACTGGTCGGATCTTCCCGTCGAGGGCTACGAATGGTTTTACCGGCCCGGCCACAGCGCGGGCCTGATCCCCACCAACGGCGGCGAGGTCTGCGTGTTCGCCGGTGTCCCCGCCCAGACCCTCGTCACCGGGAAACGGGGGGACCTGGGCGAGACCTATCACCGGCTGCTTGGCGCGGCCACCGGCGGAGCGGGTGGCCGGTTCGCCGAGGCTCGCCCGCCGGGTCGGCTTCGGACCTGGGTCGGCCGACCCGGCTTCCTCCGGCAGACCCACGGCCCGGGCTGGGTGCTGGTCGGCGACGCCGGCTCATTCCTCGACCCGCTGAGCACCCACGGCATCACCGACGCCCTACGTGACGCTGAGATGCTGACGCGTGCGCTCACCCGGGACAGGGCCGTCGATCTCGACCGATACGCTCACGACCGGAACCGGGCGATCGGCCCGATCTTCGACGCCGTCGACCAGATCGCCGGGTACGGCTGGGACTTGGATCAGCTACCGCGGCGGCTCCGCGACCTCAGCTCGGCGATGAGCGCCGAGTTCGAGCTGATCACCGGCTACCCCCTCGCGCGTGCGGATTCGGCGCGTGCGGCGTCCCGAACGGCTCCCAACCTTGCGTACGACTGAAGCGCGGCGCGGAGGAGTTCGTCGGCGTGGCGCGGACGTACCTCGGCGAGGCGTTCCCGGCTGCGCGCCGCCTGGAGTGGGATCGACATCGCGTCGAAGCCGGCAACGGCGCGCGTCAACAGTGCCTCGGCCGGTTGGAGGTTTCCGGCCGCGGCGCGGGCTAGCCCCTCGGCCCGGTCGCAGGTCGGCGCCAGCACCGCCAGGTAGCCGGTGGCGGCGCGGGCGGCCGGTAGGAAGCGGAACAGGGAGTCGTGGTCGCCCTGTGCTTCACAGGCTTCGACGAGCGCGAGCGCCTCGTGCGGGATCTCCGCCGCTTCCGGCCGGCGTCCGAGGCGCACCAGACGCTCGGCCAGCTCCCGGCCGGTATCGGCGTCGCCCAGTTCGATCGCGAGCTGCGCTCGTACCACCTCGGCCTGTGCGGGGTGGTCGAGGTTGGCGGGCACCCGCTCGGCGAGCGCCCGGGCGCGTCGCTCCTCGCCGCGTCGGGCCAGCGCGAGTGCGCCGACGAGCGGACCGCCGCGTATGTACGGGCAGCTCACGCCGGCCTCCGGACCGGCGAAGAGCCGGAGATGCTCGTCAAGGTACGGCTCGATCTCCGACCACCGGCCCAGCTGTTCCAGGCACGCCATCACGAAGAACGTGCCGTGCATCTTGTCGTGCGGGAACAGGTTCCGCGCCAAGGTGTACGAGCTGTGCGCGTGGGACAGCGCCTGTTTGTAGTCGCCGCGGATGTCGCCGACGAAGAGACTGGCGGTCGTGTGCGCCAGGGCCCGATCGCGGCTGGGGCCGTCCGCCTCCAGGAGGTCGATCTGGTCGAGCAGCGCCGTGACTGCTTGCTCGTAGTCGCCCTCCACCATGTGCACGGTCACCATGCCTCGCTGGGCGAGCGCCCGCAGCGGTGCCGCGCCGATCCGGTTCGCGAGCTGCTGCCCGGCCTCGGCGGCCCTGCGGCGCTCGACCGCGGGCACCGGATCCGGCCGCCCGGTCCACGACCAGCGGGACGCGCAGAGCGCGCGCAAGGCCAGCAGCTGCGCCTTGGCCGATGGCTCCCGGACCACGGTGAGGCCCTCGTCGATCACCCGGTCGGCCAGCGCGGGATCGGCGGGCACCCGGAACCCGCCCCACCGCGCCACCGCCATTTGCGCGACCTTCAAGCACATCCCGGCGCGCCGGTCCACTTGGCCCGGCTCCTGTCGCAGCATCTCGATCGCGTTGTGCCAGGCCTCGACGGCTGCGTCGCCGTCGAAGGTGACCTCGTGATCATCGCCGATCGCCTCCAGCGCCTCCGCTCGGTCGGCGGTGCCCGCGGCGTAGTCCAGCGCCCGGCGATGCAGCTCGAGGGCCTTCGCGATCGCGTACCGCCGGCGGGCGCCGAAGCCGGCCCTGATCAGCGAGCGGAAAGCGTTCGCGGTGATCAGTTCGGCCTCGCCGGGATCGCTCCCGACGGCGTCCCAGCCGTCGGCAGCGGCCGCGTAGTGGTACGCGACGAGCTCCATGACCTCACCGACACGGTCCTGGGAGATCTCCTCCAGCCATTCAGCGACCTCGGCGTGTCCGCGCGCCCGCTGCGCAACGGGGAGCGAGGCGTAGGCGACGTCGCGCAACAACGCATGTTTGAAGGCGTATTCCACCTGCCCGGCAAGGCTGGAGGTCCGGCGGGCCAGAACGAGACCCCGGGTTTCCAACGTCGTGAGCGGGTCGGCGATGTCGAACCCGAGACGACCGCGCAGCGGCTCTCCCCAGAACACCCGCCCTACCACCGCGGCTACCTGCAGCAGCCGCTTCTCGGGCATCGGCAAAGCGTCGACTCGCGCCGCCAGCAACGCGTGGAGCGTGTCGGGCAGCGCGGCGGACCCGCCCTCGGCCACGTGTGCGACCAGCTGCTCGAGGAAGTACGGGTTTCCTTCCGCCCTGGTGAGGATCTCCTCGCGGCGTTCGGCGCCTAAGCCCGATGCGCGAGGCAGGCTGTCGAGCAGATCCCGGCTGGCCCGCTCGGTGAGTGACCGCAACGAGATCATCGACACGTCCGCCGAAGCGGCGCCGAACCCCGGGTGCTCTTCGAGGAACTCCGGCCGCGCCGTGGTGAGCACCACGACCGGCCCCGACGATCGGGCTGCCAGCTGGACCAGCATGTCCAACAACGGCTTTCCGGCCCAGTGCAGGTCCTCCACGACCATGACGAGCGGCCCGCCCGATGCCGCCGCCGAGGTGAAGCGGGGCCAGGCCTGCGCGAGCGCGTCGGCGACGGCACGCGGCGGTGCGTCGTCGAGCGGGCTGCCGGGCATCGGAATCGCTGCCGTGGCGGCAAGCGCGAAAATTGTCTCATCCACCTCGGACCGGCCCGACGCCAGCAGGTGCCGCAGCCCGGACCGCAGCTTCTGCTGGGTGACGTGGCCGGCCTCGCCCAGGGCGATGCCGCACGCATCACGCAGCATTTCGCCGAGCGCCCAGTAGGTGATCCCGTCGCCGGCGGCAAGACAGCGACCGCGCAACACCCGGATGCCGGGCCTTCGCCGGGATGCGACCGCGATCACCTCGTGGACCAACCGGCTCTTGCCGATCCCCGCCGCCGCGACGATCGTGAGCAGTCGAGGGCGGCCGCTGGCCACAGCCTCGTCGATCACGCTCAGCACCACACGGGTCTCATCCTCCCGGCCCACCATCGGCGGCTCGGATGCGGGTCGCGGCCGACCGGTTGGCCAGTCGGCGGCCAGCAGCGGGCGCGCGCCCGACCGACCCAGCCGCACGGGCGGCCCGAACCGGAACTCGCCGTGCGCGGCCAGGCGGGCCCGGTCGGAGACCAGTACGGACCGCGACTCGGCCGCCTCGCGCAGGCCCGCGGCCACCTCAAACACGTCCCCGCCGGCGCCGGACAGCGAGCCGCCGCCGGCCGCCGGTGCGATGACCTCACCGGTATCGATCCCCAGCCGGACCGGGACCGGGACGCGCCGCAGTATCTCGAACCCGGCCCACAAGGCCCGTGCGGCGTGGTCCTCCTGAGCTGCGGGATATCCGAAGACACCCACTATTCCGCCGCCGACAGGCCGCGCGACGGCCCCACCCCATCGATCGACCACCTCGCACAGGACGTCCGTCCAGCCGGCGGTTTCCCGCCGGGCCTGCTCCGGGTCAGGGTCGACTTGCAGCCCCCGAAGGTCGACCGCCAGGACCGTGACAAGCTTGCGCTCCTCGCCGACGACATTGGGCGCCGATTCATCGTCGGCCGTCGCCGCGTCGTCGACCCGCGCCGGAACCGACCGGCCGGACGAGATGTCGGCGTACAGCCGCCGCAGCGCCTCGGCCGGCTCGACGCCCAACTCGTCGCGAAGGTTCGCGACCAGCCGGCCGTACCAGCGAACCGCACGATGCCGCTCGCCGTGGGACGCGGCGAGTCGCATCAGCTGTCCGTACGCCTCCTCATGCACCGGGTCCGCCCCGATCAGCTGTTCGAACGAGGCGATCGCGCCGCGGGGGTCACCGCGCGCCTCGCGGTCGGTCCCCTGTTCCATGAGCAGACGTACCACATGCTCGCGTACCTGCACCCGCCGTCGCTCGGCCCAGTCGTCGAACCGGTTCTCCGGAAGGAGATCGCCCTGGTAGAGGGCGAGCGCGCTTTCCCTGTCACCACCCTGTGCCGCCGCCTCGAACGCGTCGACGTCGACCCAGAGGTCGTCGGCCTCCAGGCTGAGCAGGTCGTCCCGCAGCCGGATCCGGCCGCCGGGCAACGCCCGGCGCGCGAAGTGCAGTGCCTTGGTCAACCGCCGCACACCCGCCGCCTGATCGAGCTCCGGCCACAAGACGTCGATCAGCTGCTCACGGTGCATCCGATGGCCTGGTGTCACGGCCAGCAATTTGACCACCGCTGCCGCCCCGCTTCGCCGCCACGCCTCCTCGGGCAGGGGTAGGCCACCGACCTCCGCCCGGAAGCCACCGAGCACGAACAGGCGTAGGCCCGCGTCCACACCGTGATCGTCCTGCCGGGTGCCGGTGCTGGGTTCCCGGTGACGGCTGAGCACCGGACTCGCTGGGGTGGGAGACGAACCGGGGTCTGAACCGGAGCGGACGGCCGTGATGATATCGACGGTTCCGCGCAGGACGTGCTCTTCGATTGTTCGCAGCCGGGGCGAGGGGTCGAGGCCGAGTTCATCGCGGAGCCGGTCGCGATAACCGGCCAGCGCGGCCGCCGCGTGGGCAGTCCGGCCGGCTTGAGCCAGGGCCGTGATCAGCAGCTCCAGCGTGTGCTCGCGCCATGGCTCGGCCGCTGCGATGGCTTCCAAGGCGGCGGTGGCCTCGGCGACTCGATCCAATCGCAGCAGAAGGCCTGCCCGGTCTTCCAACGCACCGAGCCGCAGCTCGCCCAGCCGAAGCGCCTCGCCCCGGGCAACACTCGAAGTGAACTCGGCATAGGCCGGGCCGCGCCACAGTTCCAGCGCCCGGTCGAGCAAGGCGAGCGCGGCAGGCGGCGGTTCGGCGGTCCTGGCCTGGCCGAGCAGGGCGGTGAAGCGCTCGGCGTCGACGGCGTGAGCGGGGACCTCCAGGACGTAGCCGGGTGCGTGGGTAACCACGACCGATCCTGCCGGCCCAAGGGCCTGCCGAAGCCGGACGACGTAGGTCTGCAAGGCGTTGCGGGCCTCGCGGGGCGGGGCCTCGCCGAAGACCTCGTCGATCAGCGCATCGACCGGAACGACGTGGTCGCGCCGAATCAGGAGCGCAGCCAGCAGCGTCCGCTGCCGCGCTCCCGGCACCTCGACGGGTCTGCCGGCGATCCGAACATCGAGTGACCCCAGGACACCGAATTCGACCGCATCCGCCTCCCCGGTCATCGACGCATCATCGCATCCACCTGTTACATGAACCTGGGCACGGCTGTACGCGAGCTGTACGCGGTCCGAGGGCGACCAGCGCCATCCTGCGCTCAGTGGGTTCACCACAGTGGGCCGAAGACAACAAGGAGGAGTCATGACCAGCGTGACCGACGCGGACCCCCGCGAGTTACTGGCCGAGCGGCTGGTAGACGCAGTAACCCAGGCGATGGAGGCGTTCGGCGTCTATCTTGGAGTCGAGCTCGGCCTGTACCACGTTTTGGCCCAGCATGGCCCGATCACCGACAAGGACCTGGCCGGCGACGCAGGTGTGGCGGTCCGCTATGCCCGCGAATGGCTGGAGCAGCAGGCGGTCGCCGGCTACATCACCTGCGACGATCCGGCCGAGCCGGCCACCCGTCGTCGCTTCCGGCTGCCCGCCGAACACGCCGATGTGCTGGTCGACCGCGACAGTCCCTACTTCGTCGCACCGTTGACGCGGGCGCTGGCCGGAGTGGCCGGCGTGTTGCCGCGGCTTCTCGAGGCGTACCGCACCGGCGGCGGCGTCGGCTACGCCGACTACGGCCGGGAGATCCGCGACGGCATCGCGGCCGCGAACCGGCCGATGTTCCTGCACGATCTCGCCACCGCCTGGCTTCCGGCAGTACCGGATCTCCACCGGCGGTTATCTTCGGGTCCGCCGCCACGGATCCTCGACCTCGGCTGCGGCCTGGGTGCCTCGACGGTGGCGTTGGCTCTCGCCTACCCGC
>DATBGW010000323.1:0-2426 GCA_036557765.1 Actinoplanes sp. | reverse complement strand
TGCCGGTTTAGACCGGGGCCAGGGCGGCGTCGGCCGATTCGGACAGCAGCTGGTACACGTTGTACGCCTGCTTGATCACCGGATGGGCGACGTTGCGGACCGGCACGCCGCCGGGCGTACGTCCGCGCTCCGTGCCGGCGTGCGCGTGCCCGTGCAGCGCCAGGGCCGTCGGCGCCGAGTCGATCGCCTGACCCAGCAGGTACGACCCCAGGAACGGGTAGATCTCCAGCGGTTCGCCGGCCAGCGTCTCCGGCACCGGCGAATAGTGCGTGAGCGCGACCAGCGCGTCGCAGTCCAGCCCGCGCAGTGCCGCACCCAGCTTGTCGGCGATGACCTCGGTCGTACCGACGAAGTCCTTCATCTCGCGTTCGCCGAACTTGCTCGCGCAGGCCCCGGCGAACCCTCCGCCGAAGCCCTTCGCACCGGCGATCCCGAGGCGGTGCCCGTGCATCTCCAGCACCATTCCGGTGCCCTCGAGCACGGCGATGCCGGAATCGGTGAGCAGGTCCGCGACCGCGTCCTGCTGGTCGCTCTGGTGGTCGTGGTTGCCGAGTACGACCACGACCGGCACGTCCAGGCCGCCGAACTCGGTGGCGAAGCAGCGGGTCTCCTCGACCGTGCCGTGCCGGGTCAGGTCGCCGGCGACGAGCAGCACGTCGGCCACCTCGGGCAGCCGTTCCAGCGCGGGCCGGTAACGGCCCAGGACATCCTCGTCGACGTGGACGTCGCCGACGGCGGCGATCCGGATCATGAGATCTCCTCCACCTCGCTGGGTGCCTGCGCCCGGACGATGCCGATGTCGCAGGCGATCTGGACGTCGGGGAAGCGCGTGGTGATCTGCCGGCAGATCTCTTCCCGCCGCTGCGCGCTCTCCACCTCGCCGGCCAGGATCAGCGTGTGCTCCCGGCGGTGCACGGTGATGCCCTGCTCGGCCACGTCGCCATGCTCGGTGAGCAGCCGTTGGATCTCCGCCTCCACGTATTCGTCGAGTTGGCGTGTCATGTCATCCCCCTGTGTCTGACCGGGCGTCGCCCGGCAGCGGTACCACGTCGAGGCGGTCCAGCAGCACGAGGAACGCCTCCGCGTACGGTGACTTCGCGGTCTCTTCGCGTACCCGATCCCAGTCGATCATCTCGCGCAACGAACGGGCGATCGGCAGCCCGGTGGCGAAGTCGCAGTAGTGCTGGGTGTAGCTCAGCAGCTTGTGGATCATCAGCTGGGTCGCCGACGCCACCGGCATGAAGATCGACTCTACGGACAGCTGCTCGGTGTCGTGCAGCGTCTCGTCGGTGACCGGCGACTCCACCGGGCGGTAGATCAGGTCCGCCAGCCGGCCCTCGTCGTCGAACACCTTGACCAGCCAGTCCTCCGGCGGCTGCTGCACCGTGAAGCCGGCCTCGGCCAGCACCTCGAGGATGCGTTTCTTGTCGCCTTCCCGGATCAGGAAGTCCACGTCGTGGTCGCTGGAGTGCCCACCGTGCGCATACACCGCGAAACTGCCGCCGAGAGCGAACGGGATGTCGGCCGACTTGAGCGCGGCCGCTACCCGTTTCAGCACGTCCGCCAGGCCTTCGTCGACGCGGTGCGGCATGGCGTTCTCCCTGGGTTGTGGTCCGGACCGGGCCTGGTAACGACTACCCGGCGCCCGGTTCGTTCACACTCGGCACCGTCCGGTTTGCGCCGCTCGATACCGTCGAGGGGGATGACCGATTATCCCTTCCGCGCCGTGGCCCTCGTCGGCATCGACGGCTCGGGCAAGACCACCCAGGCTCACCTGCTCGCGGCCGCGCTGGCCGAGGCCGGATGGCCCGCCTCGTATCGGAGGAACGCCGGAGGCCGCCATTGGTTCGGGCGGGTTGCCACCGCGCTCGGGCGCCGCGACGCCGAAGACCTGCTCGGCCGGCGGCTGATGCTCGTCGTGGAGTCGCTGCTGCGGTGGCTCGCGATCCTGCGGACCATGGTGCGGCAGGCTCTGATCGGCGAGATTGCGATCATGGACCGGTACGCGGTCTGCCAGTACGCGAGCCTGCGTGTCCGGGGAGCGTCACCGGCGGCGGAACGGCGGGCCCGGCTGGCGTACCGGCTGTTTCCGCCGCCCGACGTGACGGTGCTGCTGGCGGTGGACCCCGAAGTGGCGTACGAGCGGATCGAAGCCCGCGGCTACGACCACGAGGAACTGTCCTACCTGCGGGCGGCGGCCGCGGCGTACCGGTCGCTGCCGGAGTATCGCGACTTCGTGGTGGTGGACGCTAACGGCACCGCGGCCGAGGTGGCCGCCCGAATCCGCACCGCCCTGCTCCCATCCCCGACCACTTCACCCACAGCTGCGCCGCCGACCTCCTCACCACCCACCTCTCCGCCGGCCTTCTCGCCGCCCACCTCTCCGCCGATCTTGGAGTTGTGGTTGGCACAAAAACGGACAGACG
>DATBGW010000322.1:0-26193 GCA_036557765.1 Actinoplanes sp. | reverse complement strand
CCGGTGCGCCCCTCAGCCCTTTTCGAGGAACTCGGCCCGCTCCTCGTCGACCAGGGCCGCCACCGACGCGGCCAGCGCCGGATGCCGGCTCAGCGTGGGGTCGTCGGCAACCAGTTCGAGCGCCTCGGCGCGGGCTTCGGTGATCAGTTTCGCGTCCCGCAGCAGGGACAGCAGCCGCAGGTGGGAATGCTTGCCGGACTGCGACGCACCCAGGACGTCGCCCTCGCGGCGCTGTTCCAGGTCGATCTCGGACAGCTTGAAACCGTCGGTCGTGGACGCCACCGCCTCCAGCCGTTCCCGGGCGGGCGAGCCCTCGAACGCCTCGGTGACCAGCAGGCAGATGCCGGGCGCGGAGCCCCGGCCCACCCGGCCGCGCAGCTGATGAAGCTGCGACACGCCGAACCGGTCCGCGTCCATGATGATCATTACCGTCGCGTTCGGGACGTCCACACCGACCTCGATGACCGTGGTGGCCACCAGCACGTCCAGGTCGCCGGCCGCGAAGGCACGCATCACCGCGTCCTTCTCCTCGGTGGGCAGGCGGCCGTGCAGGATCCCGATCCGGAGGCCGTGCAGCGGGCCGTCGGCCAGCAGCGGCGCCACCTCGGTGACGGCGAGTGGCGGCCGTCGTTCCGGCTCCGTGTCGCCGGGCGGCTCGATCTCGTCGTCCGCGACGTCCGCACCGATCCGCGGGCACACCACGTACGCCTGGTGCCCGGCCGCCACCTCTTCCCGCAGCCGCCGCCATGCCCGTTCGAGATAAGCCGGTTTCTCCGCCGCGGGCACGACGTGCGAGGCGATCGGCGACCGCCCGCGCGGCAGTTGGGAGAGAGTGGACACTTCCAGGTCGCCGTACACGGTCATCGCGACGGTCCGCGGGATCGGCGTCGCCGTCATCACCAGCACGTGCGGCGGCTGCGCGGCCTTGGCCCGCAGCGCGTCGCGCTGTTCGACGCCGAACCGGTGCTGCTCGTCGACCACCACGAGGCCCAGGTCGGCGAAGTCGACGCCCTCGTAGAGCAACGCGTGTGTGCCGACCACGATGCCGGCGCTCCCGTCCGCCGCCGCGGCCAGCGCCGTCCGGCGGGCGGCCGCGCCCAGGGAGCCGGTGACCAGCGTGAGGCGGGTGCCGCGCGGATCACCGTCCAGCTCACCGGCGCGGCCGAGCGGCCCGAGCAGCGCGCCGATGCTGCGGTAGTGCTGCGTCGCGAGCACCTCGGTCGGCGCCAGCAGGGCCGCCTGTCCGCCGGCGTCCACGACCTGCAGCATCGCGCGTATCGAGACCAGCGTCTTGCCCGAGCCGACCTCGCCCTGCAGCAACCGGTGCATGGGATGTGGCCGGTCCAGGTCCGCCGCGATCTCCTCGCCGACGTCGCGCTGGCCCTCGGTCAAGTCGTACGGCAAGGTGGCATCGAACGCCGCCAGCAGCCCGGCGTCGGCACGCGGGCGGCTCTGCGCCGGTGACTCCGCGGCCCGGAGCTTGCGCTGGACGAGCGTCAGCTGCACGGCGAACGCCTCGTCCCACTTCAGCCGGTACTTCGCCCGGTACAGGTCCTCTTTGGAGCTGGGCCGGTGGATCTCGCGCAGGGCGGTGCCGATGCCGATCAGGTTGCGGTTCGCGCGCACCGATCCGGGCAGCGGATCCGGTGGCGGCTCGAACGTGTCAAGCACAGTGCGAACGCATTTCGCGATGACCCAGGTCGGCACCGCCTGCGCGGCCGGGTACACCGGGATCAGCGCGCCGGCGAACTCCTCGATCTCCTCGGCCGCCTCGTCCTGCGTCGCGTCGGCCCGAAGGAGTTGGTACGCCGGGCCGTTGAGCTGCCGTTTGCCCCGGAACTCGGTCACCTTGCCGGCGAACAGTCCCCACCGGCCGCGGCGCAGATCGCGTTCGCGCCAGGCCTGATTGAAGAACGTGCAGGTGAGCGTGGCACCGGCGCCGTCGCCAATGGTCACCTCGAACATGTTGCCCTTGCGGGCGCGCATCGGCCGTACGGTCGTGCTCTGCACCTGGGCGAGCAGCGTGACCTGCTCACCCACCTGTAGCTGCCGCATGTCGGTGTGCTCGCCCCGCTCGTCGTAGCGGCGCGGGAAGTGGTAGATCAGGTCACCGGCGGTGTGCAGATCGAGGTGGGTGTCGAGCGCGCGGGCCGTCCGATCGCCCAGCACCCGTCGCAGCGGCGTGTCGACTGTGGTCACTCGACTCCTACCAGAAGGTGGTATCGGGGCTGCCCGCCCGAGTAACACTGCACCTCGACGAACGGCCACGCCCGGCTCACGTGCGTGGTCAGTGCCGGCTCAAGACCGGGCGGCGCGCCGGCTCCCATAATCAGCGTGACGAGTTCGCCGCCGCCACCGAGCATCCGGTCGAGCAGCCGCAGACAGACCTCCTCCAGATCCGCACCGATGATGTTCACCTCGCCGTCCACCAGTCCCAGCAGATCGCCGGGACGGCACCGGCCGGCGACGGTGAGCGCCTCCCGGCTGGCGGTGCACACCTCGCCGTACCGGCATGCGCCGGCCGCTTCGGCCATCGCGATCACGTCGTCAGGGAAGTCCCGCTGCGTGTCGCGGACCGCGAGCGCGGCGAGTGCCTGCACCGGTGAACGGGTCGGCACCACGCTGACCCGGAACCCGGACGTGGCGGCCTCACGCGCCGCGGCGGTCGCGACGGCGTGGGTGTTGGCGTTGTTGGGCAGCAGCACGACGAATCCGACGCCGGCGGACCGGATCGCGGCCAGCATCTCCGCGGGCGACGGATTGGGCCCCACGACGGTCGCGCCCTCGGCCTCGAACAGGGCGGTGAGGCCGTCACCCGATGCCGCCACCACGGCGCCACGTCCGGTCGCCGGATGACCGTGCACCCGTTCCTCGAGGTGGGTCACCGAGATCCGGTGCGGGCGCCCGGCCACGATGCCGGCCTCGATCGCGGCGCCGACATCCTCGACATGCACGTGGACGTTCCAGGTGGGCGGGTCACCGGCGCCGGTGCCGACCACCACGAGCGAGTCGCCGAGGCGACCGAGCGTCTCACGCAGGATCTCCACCGCCGACGGCTCGGCGTCCAGCAGATACTGCACCTCGTAGCCGAAGTCCGGCGAGCCCTCAGTGTCGTGCGGGTGGGGGTCCGGATGCGGGTCCGGCGGTGCCATGCCGCTGACGGCGTCGACCAGCGGGTCAGGCGGTGCCATGCCGTTGGATGCCTCAACCAGCGGGTCCGGGGTTGCCGTGCCGCCGGCGCCGTCGACCAGCGGGTCCAGGGGTGCCGTGCCGCTAGCGCCGTCGACCAGTGGGTCCGGGGGTGCCGTGCCGTTGAGCGCCTCGACCAACGCGTCCAGTAATACGCAGAGGCCACGGCCGCCCGCGTCCACCACCCCGGCGCGCGCCAGGACCGGCAGCTGCTGCGGCGTGCGGGCGAGCGCGTCGGTGGCGGACGATGCGGCGGCCCGGGCGACCGCGGCCAGGTCGTCCGACCCGATCCGGCCGGCGCCGTCGGCCGCCGCGGCCACCACTGACAGCACTGTGCCCTCGACCGGCCGCGCCACCGCACCATAGGCCGCCTCGGTGGCCGTCCGCAGCGCCCGGGCCAGCTCGCCGCCGCGGACCGCGACCGCACCGGCGAACGTGTCGGCCATACCGCGGAGGATCTGCGACACGATGACGCCGGAGTTGCCCCGCGCGCCCAGCAGCGCGCCCCGCGCCATCCGCCGCATGAGATCCCCGACCCGCGCCTCCCCTGGCTCGGCGCCGTCCAGCGCCTGCTGCGCCGAAGTCATGGTGAGCACCAGGTTGGTGCCGGTGTCGCCGTCCGGCACCGGGTAGACGTTCAGCTCGTCGATCTCGTGCTGATGGAAACGGAGCGCCGCGAGCCCACCACCGCACCAGCGGCGCACCGCGGCGGCGTCCAGGGTCTCCAGCACGCGAAAATCGTACTAACCGGCACCGACAATTCCCCTCTTCCGCCGATCTTGGAGTTGTGGTTGCCCTTTTGCCGGTTTTGCAGGCTTCTGTGCCAACCACAACTCCAAGATCGCAGAGAGACGCGGGTGGGCACCGGGCGCACGGGCGCACGCGACCGGATGCGGCCACCGTGAGGGCGTCTGGCAGGCTGGGCGAACGTGACGGTGGAGATCCGCGAGGTTCGGTACGACGAGCCGGAGGTACGCGCGCTGGTCGCCGTGGCGCTCGGCGACCTGTCCCAGCGGTATGGCGGCAGCGGCGATGACACGCCGGTCAGTGCCGCTGAGTTCGCCCCGCCGCTGGGCCGCTTCTTCGTCGCGCTGGATGGCGGCCGGTTGATCGGCTGCGCCGGATGGCGCGCCCACGGCGCGGACGCCGAGCTCAAGCGCATGTTCACGATTCCGGCGGCGCGCGGCCGCGGCATCGCGCGCCGGCTGCTGGCCACCGTGGAGGAGTCGGCCCGGGCGGACGGCCGCCGGCGGGTCATTCTGGAGACCGGCGACCGGCAACCCGAGGCGATCGCGTTGTACACCTCGGCCGGTTATCAGCGGATCGAGGACTTCGGGTACTACAAGGATCACGGCGGCGTGCGGTCGTTCGCCCGGGAACTCTAGACAAGTGTCTTGACTCAAGACATGGGTGACAGGGCGCCACCGGGAGACCGGTGACGGTTCCTAGCCGACTCTGTCGCGGACACGTGACGCCGCTGCCGGACACGATGTGATGCGTGGCGTCTGGCGCGGGCGGTGACATGCTTCGGAGATGCATACGCAGTCCCGGCACCTCAGCGTGTACATCGATCGACCGGTGCAGGAGGTCTACGCATTCGCTTCCAACCCGACCAACCTGCCCCGATGGGCGCCCGGTCTGGGCAGCTCGGTGGTGCGCGAGGAGCAGAAGTGGTTCGTCGAAACGCCTGAGGGACGGGTGCGGGTTACGTTCGCCCCAGCGAACGAATATGGCGTGCTCGACCACGAGGTGGTGACACCGTACGGCGAGACGGTGTACGTACCGCTACGGGCGATCGCAGATGGCGACGGCTGCGAGGTGGTCTTCACACTGCGCCGCTCTCCCGGGATGACCGACGCGGAGTTCCAGCGGGACACTGCGCTGGTCACCGCAGATCTTGCACTCCTCAAGAAGGTTCTCGAGGGCCGCCCCTCATAAGGTTGACGTTCGAGATCGTGTCTTGCCATTCACAGCCGACTCTGTCGCGGACGCCGTAGCCCTTGGTCCGGGTGACCTCCTTGCCGCTGGTCCTGGGGATCGCGGCCAGGGGTTCGCCGGCCTGGTCGAAGACGTGGAACTCGGTCTCGTGGACGTCGATGTCGACCAGGATGTGCCGGTGGGCGAAACCGACGCGCAGCGTCTGTCCGGCGACCTGAGTGACGCCCCGGCTGGAGATGCGCCGCTGCACCCGTAGAGGTCCGGCGGGAACCGGCCGATCGGGGCCAGCCAGGCGCACGCCCTGCAGGCGCCGGCGCAGCGAGAGCGGCACCGGAGCGGGAAGGGAGCGAAGCAGCACGCCGTCATCGATGACGTGTGCCAGGTCACCGTCCAGCTGCAGGGTGACGCGCATTGACCGGCCTGGGGCTGACCGACGCTGACGTAGCGACCGGCGAGGGCGACCAAGCCCGGAGGCGCTGACGACGTGGTCGACCTCGACGGCCACGGACGCCCTGAAGCCGATGTGTCACTCATGTCTCGGTGCCAGACGGGAGCTCTAGACCAGCGGCGTGCGGTCGTTCATCCGGGAGCTCTAGACCAGCGGCGTGCGGTCGTTCGTCAGGGAGCTCCAGACCGAACAAAGCCCCCGGACCGCCGGTCCAGGGGCTGGTGGCTCCGCCGCTACCGCGGGGTCAGGCGCGCACGACCTTGCCGGCCTTGATGCACGAGGTGCAGACCTTGAGCTTCTTGGTGGTGCCGCCGCCGGCCGGCGTCCGCACCGTCTGGATGTTCGGGCTCCAGCGGCGCTTCGTCTTCTTCTTCGACCACGGCACGTTGTGGCCGAAGCCCGGCCCCTTGCCACAGACGTCGCACACGCTCGACACGGGATAACTCCTGGGATTGAGGAAACTACCGACGCCCAGCAAGCGGTGCCGGGCCAACCTGACGAGAGTACCCGATGGCGGCGGATCGCTCCCAATCGCCCCCTCTCCCGCGATCTTGGAGTTGTGGTTGGCACAGAAGCGAATGGAACGGGCATAAGGGCAACCACAACTCCAAGATCGCGGGAGGGATCAGCGGAAGTGGTCCCAACCTGTGCCGCCGGTCCACGGTCGGCGGTCCACCGTCACGCCGGTGCCGCCGTGCACGCTGCCGATCACCCGCCACGGTGCCGGCAGTTTCACCTCGGGCGGGAATGTCGCGGCGAGCGCGTGGTCGTCGCCGCCGGTGAGGATCCACAGGTACGGGTCGACGCCGAGCGCGCTGGCCGCGTCGCGCATCTGATCGGGGATCTCGAACGCGTCCCGGCGCACGTCGATACCGACGACGCTGGCCTCGGCGATGTGTCCGAGGTCCTGCAGCAGCCCGTCCGAGACGTCGATCATCGACGTGGCGCCGAGCCGGGCGGCCGCGGTGCCGGCCGGGTAGGGGACCTCGGGTCGCCGGTACGCGTCCACGAACAGCTTCGGTGTCCGGAAGCCCCGGGACAGCACCGAGTACCCCGCCGCGGCGTATCCGGTGCGGCCGGCCAGCGCCACGACGTCGCCCGGCTGCGCCCCGCCGCGTACCACCGGCGCCTCGCCGCGCAGGTCGCCGAGCGCGGTCACCGCCACCGTCAACGTGGGGCTGGCCGACATGTCGCCGCCCACCACGCTGGCGCCGACCAGTCCGGCCTCCGCGGATATGCCGCCGGCCAGTTCCTCGGCCCACGCCACGTCGAGCTCGGTCGGCACGCACAACGCCACCAGCAACGCGGTGGGTGCCGCCCCCATCGCGGCGATATCGGCCAGGTTCGCGGCGGCCGCCCGGTGACCCACGTCGGCGGCACTGGACCAGTCGCGGCGGAAGTGGCGGCCCTCGACGAGCACGTCGGTGCTCGCTACGATCCGCCCGTCCGGCGCGACCACCACGGCTCCGTCGTCGCCCGGTCCCAGAAGGGTCGCCGGACTGATGTCGAGCCGCGCGACGATCCGGGCGATGAGCCCGAACTCCCCCGTCTCCGCGATGCTCACGTCGTAGCCCCTTTCACCTGGTGGCAAGCCGCAGCCGGGTCGATCCGTACGGTAGTTTCACGTTCGGGTCGCCGGCGGCGGCGGATAGGAGTCGGATCGTGGTGCAGGCATACATCCTCATCCAGACGGAGGTCGGAAAGGCCCGTGACGTGGCCGCCGCGATCGACAAAATCGCCGGAGTCGTCCGGGTTGACGCTGTCACCGGGCCGTACGACGTAGTAGTGCTGACCGAGGCGCACAACGTCGACGAGCTGGGCCGGTTGATCGTGAGCAAGGTGCAGTACGTGCCGGGGATCACCCGTACGTTGACCTGTTCCGTGGTGAACCTTTGACGATGGTCGACGCGGACACCGGCCCGCCGAAACGGCCCGAGCGGCCGGATCGGACCACCCGTACCGCGGCGTTGTGGGCGACCGCCGTCGCCGTGCCCGTCGCGGTTCTGGTCGGCCTCCTGATCTTCGTCAAGCTGATCCCCGACACCGCGGAGACCGCCCGGCCGGACGCCGCCGCGACCTCACCGGCTGCGGTACCGGCCGCCCCCGTGCCGGTCGCCGCGCCGAAGCTGTCGCCGCGCGCCGCGGAGGTCTGCCTGGCCGTGACATCGCAGCTGCCGACCGCGATCCGCACCCTGCCGGCACGTAAGGTGACCGCCGGACCGGAGCAGAACGCCGCCTACGGCGAACCGCCGATCACGGTGCAGTGCGGCGTGCCGCAGCCGGCGATGTGCGCGACCCTGCCCGGTGGTTCGGGCTGCGTCCCGCTGGACACCGAGCTGCTCATCATGAACGACGTGTGCTGGTACGCCGCGCCCGGAGCGCGGGCCAACGTCTTCACCACGATGGATCGCGAGGTCGCCGTGCGGGTGACCGTGCCGGTGGGCTATCAACAGCCGGCGCAGTGGGCCAACGAGTTCTCCGACACGGTCGTGAAGACCGACCGCTCCCGCACCACCGGCGTGCCCTCGGGTTGCGGCTAAGAGATCCCGCGATCTTGGAGTTGGCTAGTGGAGGCCGGTGCCGCGGTGCAGGGCGGTGCGGATGAGCCGGTCGACCACCTTCGGGTACTCCAGGCCGGTCGCGGCCCACATCCGCGGGAACATCGACGTCGGCGTGAAGCCCGGCATGGTGTTGATCTCGTTGAGGTAGACGTCGTTGTCCGCTGTTACGAAGAAGTCGACGCGGGACAGCCCGGCGCAGTCCAGCGCCGTGAACGTCCGGCAGGCGTACTCCTGGACCTGCCGGGCGACCTCGGGCGGGAGGTCGGCGGGGATGTCGTAGGAGCCGGCGTCCAGGTACTTGGCTTCGAAGTCGTAGAACTCGTGGCCGGACACGTGGATCTCGGCGAGGAGCGAGGCCTCGGGCGACCCACCGGCCTCGCCCTCCAGGACACCGCACTCGATCTCCCGGCCCACGATGGCGGCCTCGACCAGGATCTTCGGATCGATCTGGCGGGCCGCGGCCACCGCCGCGTCCAGCTGGGACCAGTCGCTGACCTTGCTGATCCCGTACGACGAGCCGGCCCGCGACGGCTTGACGAACACCGGCAGGCCGAGCCGTTTCTTGTCGGCTTCGGACAGTGAGGCTCCAGCGCGCAGTACCGCGTACGGCCCGACCGGGATGCCCTCGGCCGCTGCCAGCTTCTTGGTGAACTCCTTGTCCATCGCGGCGGCCGACGCGAACACGTTCGCCCCCACGTACGGGATGCCGGCCATCTCGAGCATGCCCTGGATCGTGCCGTCCTCGCCGTACGCTCCGTGCAGCGCCGGGAAGACGACGTCGACACCGGCGAGGGACGAGATCCCGGCGGCCGGATCGACAACGAGCAGACCACTCGCCGTGGGGTCGGGCGGGAGCACCACGGCGGCGCCGGCGGACGCGGTGATCTCCGGCAGCCGCCGATCCGCGATGGACAGCTGGACCGGATCGCCGGTGGCCAGCACCCATCGACCCTCCCGGGTGATGCCGACCGGGACAACGTCGTACTCATCGGGATCGAGTGCGGCCAGGATGCTGCCGGCGCTGACGCAGGAGATGGCGTGCTCGGTGCTGCGGCCGCCGAACACCACCGCCACCCGAGTCTTCCGCGGGGTCGTCACTCCGATGCCTCTCATCTCGTCGTCGTAACCGGAGGTGACCATACTCCGCCGCCCCACCGCTTCCTGCTACCCCGCTTCCCGCGAGCGCCGCCGGTGAGCGCGAGCCGCCGAGCGGAGCGGGGCCAGCAGGCTCAGCTACTCAGCTGTGCGGCGGATCGGGGCGTCGCGCAGCGCCAGGTGGCACACCGCCGCGGCTACCGCGGTGACGGCCAGCGACACAGCGAGCGCGACGGCGTACGGCACGAGCCGCGTCGACAGGTGGCCCTGACCGTCGATGCCGAGGAACGCCTCCGTCGCCACGACGGGGAGTGCGCACGGCAGCAATGCCAGGGAGCCGCCCCACAGGCCGTACCGGTAGTAGCCGCCACTGATCGCGACACCCGCGACCAGAAACGCGATCGCACCGGGAAGCATGTAGCCGAACTCACGCAGCGCCACCGAGAACGAGAACGGTGGGTAGCCGGCCGGCAGTTGGCCGTCCAGGCCGAGCAGCGCGGATTCGACCCCGTGGCCCAGCGGCACCCACAGCGCGGCGAGCACCGCCAGGATCAGCCCGAAGACGCCGGCTCCGATGAGGAAGTCGCGGCGCGTCACGCCGTTCGAGATGTACTGCCGCAGCTGCATCGTCACCAGAATTATGCCGACGACCATCAGCCAGTACCGGGGAGCCGTGCTGGAAACGAGCAGCCAGAGGCTGAACTCCGGCTCGGTGAACCGCGTGATCACAGCATCGGCGATCGCGGCGCCGATCACCAGAATGCCGGCGAACCACAGCACCACCGGCCGATAGATGCGGAACAGGGTCTTCATGACGAGAAGCGATGTCGGGTTCATCGAGATACCTCTCCGGCGGTGAGATGCACGAACAGGTCCTGGACGCCGACCGGACCGAGGGTCAGGCCGGCGGCCTTCGCGCGATCGGTCTCGTCGGAGTCCAGGCGGCCGTAGAGCGTGGCGGACCGCACGCCGCCGAGGCTCTGCCGGCTCAGCACGGTCCGGCCCGCGGTGAACGCGTCGACCGCGTCCGCCGGTCCGGTCACCGCGACGCCGCGGCCCTTCAGCTCGTCCGCCTCCTCGTGCAGCACGAGCCGCCCGCGGTCGATGATGATCACGCGTTCGAAGAGGTCGGCGACCTCGTCGATGAGATGCGTGGAAAGGATCATGGTGCGCGGGTGGGCGAGGTAGTCGGCCAGCAGCTCGCGGTAGAACGCCGTGCGCGCGACCGCGTCCATGCCGAGGTACACCTCGTCCAGGATGGTCAGCGGTGCCCGCGCGGCGAGCCCGAGGACCACCCCGAGGCTGGACCGCTGCCCACGGGACAGCGCCGAGATCCGCTTGCGCGGGTTGAGCTCGAACACGTCGAGAAGCCGCTCGGCGTAGCCGGTGTCCCACGTGGACCGGACCCAGCCGGCGAAGCACAGGATGCGGGAGATCCGCTCCTGGTCGTTGACGTCAAGCGTGTCCCGGATGAACGCCGTCTGCCGCATGATCGCCGCGTTCTCGAACGGGTCCACGCCGTCGATGGTGATCGAACCGGACGAGGCCTTGCGGTAGGACGCGAGCACACTGAGCAGGCTGGTCTTGCCGGATCCGTTGCGGCCGAGCAATCCATAGATCTTGCCGGTCGGCATGCTCAGCCGGAGCCGGTCGATCGCGACCGTGTCGCCGTAGCGCACGGCGAGGTCGTTGATCTCGATCATCGCTGCCCCCCGACGTACTTGAGAATCTCGTCGACGCCGACGCCGACCATTCGCGCCTCGGCGAGCATCGGGTCGACGACCTCGGTGAAGAACCGTTCCCGCCGCTGCCGGCGCAGCCGGGCGCGGGCGTCGGGGCTGACGAACATGCCGATGCCCCGTTTCTTGTAGAGCACGCCCTCGTCCACCAGCTGCGCGAAACCCTTGGCCGCGGTGGCGGGATTGATCTGATAGAAGGCCGCGTACTGGTTCGTGGACATGACCTGCTCGTCCTCTCCGAGCGCCCCGCTCAGGACGTCGTTCTTGATGCCGTTCGCGATCTGCAGATAGATGGGGCTGTTGTCGTCGAACATGACGGCTTCCCTAGTTCTGCGGTTCATTACTCATGTAACTAACCATAGAGCCGCGTGTCGGCGAGTGCAACCCCTGCGAAGTCAGGCGGCGTCGAGGGAAGCGGTCAAGTCGGCCACCAGGTCCTCGGTGTCCTCGATGCCGCAGGAGAGCCGGACGAAGCCGGGCGCCGTGTCGTCGCCCCACTGGGCACGGCGGTCGGCGGTCGTGTGCACGCCGCCGAACGACGTCGCCGCATAGATCAGCGCCGAGGCGGTGAGGAACCGCGCCACCCGTTCGGCGCTGCCGAGATCGAACGAGACCACGCCGGGCATCCGGTGCATCTGGACGGCGGCGACCGGATACGACGGATCGGACGGCAGCCCGGGCCATCGGAGACCGTCCACGTCGGACCGCGCGGCCAGCGTCGCCGCCACCTTTGCAGCGTTCGCGGACTGACGGGCGAGGCGCAGATCGAGCGTCGCCAGCGACCGGTGCGCCAGCCATGCGTCGAACGCGCCCGGGATGCCGCCGGTGTGCGTACGCCAGACGGTCAGCCGGTCGATCAGATCGTCGTCGTTGCTCGCCACGTACCCGAGGAGCACATCCGAATGGCCGGTCAGGCCCTTCGTACCGGAGGCCACCACGAGGTCGGCGCCGAACTCGAGCGGCCGCTGCCCCAGCGGCGTGGCGGTGGTGTTGTCCACCGCGACCAACGCACCGGCGGCGTGCGCGGTGGCGGTAACGGCACGCAGGTCGCACACGTCGAGGCCGGGGTTGGCCGGTGTCTCCACCAGCACCAGCCGGACACCGGCGAACGACGGGTACGGGCCGGCGGTCGGCACCAGAACGACGCGGACGCCCAGGCCGCGCAGCGTGCTTTCGGCGAACGCGCGGACCGCGTAGTAGCCGTCCGACGGCAGCGCCACCGTGTCGCCGGTCCGGAGGGTGGCGAGCAGCGTTCCGGTGATGGCCGCCTGCCCGCTCGCGAACGCCAGCGCCAACCCGCCTTCCAGCTCGCCGATGGCCGCCTCCAGGCCGCGGCGGGTGGGATTGTCGGACCGCCCGTACCCGTCGACGCCCGGACCCTTGACCGGATCGACGTGGTACGGCGCCGCGAACACCGGCCCGGGCAGGAACGGCGCGCCCGGCTCGGGCACCGGAAGTCCAGCGTGGACGACGCGTGTGCCGTCACGCATGTTCGCTGGGCTTCATCTCGCGGCCCATCAACAGCTTCACCGCGACCCGGGGATCGACGCCCTCGTGGCAGACCCCTTCCACCTGTTCGGTGATCGGCATCTCGACGCCGTGCGAGCGGGCCAGATCCCGGATCGCGAGGCAGCTCTTCACGCCCTCGGCCGTCTGCCGGGCGGCCGCCTGCGCCGCCTCCAACGACTCGCCGCGGCCCAGATGCTCGCCGAACGTACGGTTGCGGGACAGCGGTGACGAGCATGTGGCGACCAGGTCACCGAGCCCGGCCAGACCGGCGAACGTCATCGGGTCCGCGCCCAGCGCGACGCCCAGCCGGGTGATCTCCGCCAGCCCGCGCGTGATGAGCGACGCCTTCGTGTTGTCCCCCATGCCCATCGCGTGCGCCATCCCGTACGCCAGCGCGATCACGTTCTTGACCGCCCCGCCGAGCTCGCAGCCGACGACGTCGTCACTGGTGTACGGCCGCAGGTACGGCAGCGCGATGGCCTGCTGCACCTGGCGGGCCCGGCCCGCGTCGGTGCCGGCCACCACGGTCGCGGCCGGCTGCTCGGCGGCGATCTCGGGCGCCAGGTTCGGTCCGGAGACCACCACGACGCGGTCCGGGTCGATCCGGGCGGTCTCCACGATGACCTCGCTCATCCGCTTCGTGGTGCCGAGCTCGATGCCCTTCATCAGCGAGATGAGCGTCGCACCGGACGGCAGGTGTCCCGACCACTCGGCCAGGTTGCCGCGCAGCGTCTGCGCGGGCACGGCGAGGAAGACGAAGTCGGCCGCCGCCAGTGCGGCCGGCAGGTCACTGGTCGCGGTCACCCGGTCCGGCAGCTTCACCCCCGGCAGCGAGGCTTCGTTGACCCGGAGCTCACGGATGGCCGCGGCCACCGATTCGCGCCGCGCCCACAGCGTCACGTCCGCGCCCGCCTCGGCGAGCATCTTCGAGAACGCGGTGCCCCACGCGCCCGCCCCGAGCACGGCGGCGCGGCTCATCCGGCCACCGCCGGCGGCTCGGCTGATCCGGCCGCCTCCGGCGGCTCGGCTGATCCGGCCGCCTCCGGCGGCTGCGGCCGGCGAACCGGCGCCGGGTGCAACGGCGGCGGCTCCGCGCCGCGTATCCCGGCCAACAGATCGCGGACCGCGGTCATGATGGTGTCGGTCATCTCGTCCAGCACCGCACGGCTCGGCGTAGCGCCTTCCCATCGGCTGATGTCGATCGGCTTGCCGGCGGCCACCGACACCGGCCGGCGCGGTCGCAGCGACAGCTTCCGGGTGCGGACGTCGAAGATCTGCTCCGCGCCCCAGTGCGCGATCGGAACGATCGAAGCGCCGGTGAGCAGCGCCAGCCGGGCCGCGCCGGTCTTGCCGCGCATCGGCCACAGGTCCGGGTGCTTGGTGGTCGTACCCTCCGGATAGATGATCACCGCACCGCCTTCCCGGAGCGCCCGGACCAGTGCGTCGAGCGACTTCACCGCCTCCACACTGCCGCGTTCCACCGGAATCTGCAGCGTCTTGCGCAGGAAGAACCCGACCACCGGTACGTCCCAGAGACTGGCCTTGGCGAGGAATCGGGGCCATCGGCCGGCCCCATAGGCGAAGTGCGCCACGACCAGCGGGTCGAAGTGCGACATGTGGTTCGGCGCGAGGATCACCCCGCCGGTGGGCGGCACGTTCTCCTGGCCGGTCCAGGTCCGCTTCGTCATCATCTTCAACGCCGGCAGCACGAGCACGACCGCCGTACGCCGCCAGAATCCCAGCCCGCGCTGCGCCACGGTCGCCTCCCAGCCCGTCGTCCCCCTGCGAACGAAATCATGCCTGTATCCAGGCGTCCGGGACCAGGCAGGGGTGGTTTCCGGCGGCCACTGGCAGGATTGCCGGGTGGCCGAAGACTGGACGGCGGTGATTCCCGTCAAGCCGCTGGACGGCGCGAAGAGCCGGTTACGCGGTGCCGTGCCGGACGGCCGGCACGCGGACCTGGCCCTCGCGCTGGTCCGTGACACGGTCGCCGCAGTGCTCGCCTGCCCGGCTGTACGGGACGTGCTGGTGGTCACGGATGACCCGGCTGCCGCGCGGGTCTCCGCCGCGCTGGGCGCGCGGGTCGAACCGGACCGGCCCGCTGCCGGGCTGAACGCTGCAGTGCGCTTCGGCGCCGACGTCATCACCGGCGTCGCCCGGCCGCGGGCGGCGCTGGCTGCCGATCTGCCGGCGCTCCGGCCGGACGAGCTGGCGGCGGCGCTCGGGCTGGCCCGGCGGCGGAGCTTCGTGGCGGACGCCGAGGGCAGTGGCACAGTGCTGCTGGCCGCGCCGCCGGGCGTACCGCTCGATCCGCGGTTCGGTGCCGGCTCGGCCGCCGCGCACGCCGCGTCGGGCGCGGAGGCACTGACCGGCGACTGGCCCGGCCTGCGCCGCGACGTCGACACCGCCGCCGACCTGCGGGCGGTCCTCGAGCTCGGCGTCGGCCCGTACACCAGCGCTGTACTCTGCGACCATGCAGGGCACGGTCGCGACCTACGATCCCGGAACGCAGGCGGGGACGCTGCTCCTCGATGACGGCAGCGAGCTGGCGTTTCCGGCGGAGGCCTTTCGCCGGTCCGGCCTGCGGCTGCTGCGCTCCGGGCAACGCGTGACGGTGGAGACGGACGCCGCCGGCGGGGTGGAGCGGCTCCGGCTGCCCGGGTTGGACTAAGGGCCCACATCGATCTGCCCCTTGTTCATTCCCCGGAGGCCGTTCGTCAGGCGATGATGGTGGACATGACCACCGCGGAAGCCGGAGCACCGCGCCGCGATCGGAACGGGCGGTTCCTGCCGGCCGCTCCCCCGCTCGCGGAACCGACCCTGCCCGACGAGTTGCCCGAGGACCGCTTTCTCAACCGGGAGCTGTCCTGGCTCGACTTCAACGCCCGCGTGCTGGCGCTGGCCGAGGATCCCGGAACGCCATTGCTGGAACGCGCGAAGTTCCTTGCCATCTTCGCGAGCAACCTCGACGAGTTCTACATGGTCCGCGTCGCCGGGCTGAAGCGCCGGCTGAGCGCCGGCCTGCCGATGCGCGGTGGTGACCGGTCTTCGTTGCGGCACCAGCTCGAGATGATCAATGAGCGCGCAGCCGATCTGGTGACCCGGCACGCCGCCTGCTTCGCCGACGAGGTCCGGCCGAAGCTGTCGGCGGAGAGCATCGAGTTGGTCAGCTGGGCCGAGCTGGACGCGCCGGAGCGGGAACGGCTGCGGACGTACTTCCGCGAGCAGGTCTTCCCGGTGCTGACGCCGCTTGCAGTCGACCCGGCGCACCCGTTCCCGTACATCTCGAGCCGCTCTCTCAATCTCGCCGTCGTGCTGCGTGATCCGGCGGACGGCAGTGCCGAGTTGTTCGCCCGGGTCAAGGTGCCGAACAACGTGCCGCGGTTCGTCACGGTGCAGAACGACAGTCGCGGAACCCGGTTCCTGCCGGTCGAGGAGCTCATCGCGACGCACCTCGACCAGTTGTTCTCCGGCGTGCAGGTGCTGGAGTGGCACCTGTTCCGGGTGACCCGCAACGCCGACCTGGAGGTCGACGAGGACCGCGACGAGGACCTGTTGCAGGCGTTGGAACGCGAGCTGGCTCAGCGCCGCTTCGGGTCGCCGGTCCGGCTCGAGGTGGCCGCCTCGATCAGCGACCACGTGCTGGACCTGCTCGCCCGCGAGCTCGACATGGACGACGAGGACGTATTGCGCGTACCAGGGCTCCTCGACCTGTCCGCGCTGTGGCAGGTGTTCAACGAGTGCGACCGTGACAACCTCAAGGACCGCCCGTTCGTACCGGCGACCCACCCACAGCTGGCCGACGGCGAGGTGCCGCGGAGCGTCTTCAACCGGCTGCGCGAGTGCGACATCCTCGTACACCACCCGTACCACTCGTTCTCGACCAGCGTGCAGCGTTTCATCGAGCAGGCCGCTGCCGATCCCAACGTGCTTGCGATCAAGCAGACGCTCTACCGCACCAGCGGCGATTCCCCGATCGTGGACGCACTCGTCGACGCGGCCGCAGCCGGCAAGCAGGTCGTCGTACTCGTGGAGGTCAAGGCGCGGTTCGACGAGATCGCCAACATCGGCTGGGCCCGCACGTTGGAACGCGCCGGCTGCCATGTGGTCTACGGCCTGGTCGGTCTCAAGACACACTGCAAGACCGCTCTCGTGGTACGCCAGGAGGGCAACCAGATCAAGCGGTACTGCCACATCGGTACGGGCAACTATCACCCGAAGACCGCGCGGCTCTACGAGGACTTCGGCATGCTGACCGCCGATCCGGAAGTCGGCGCGGACGTCACCGACCTGTTCAACGTGCTCACCGGCTACAACCGGCAGACCGCGTTCCGCCGGCTGCTGGTGGCGCCGCACGGCGTACGCCGGGGTCTGATCGAACGGATCGAGGACCAGGCCCGCATCGCACGCGAGGGCGGCCCTGGACTGGTTCAGTTCAAGGTGAATGGGCTCGTGGACGAGGAGACCATCGACGCGCTGTACCTGGCGTCCCGCGCCGGTGTCCGGGTCGATCTCGTCATCCGTAGCATGTGCGCGCTGCGGCCGGGTGTGCCGGGGCTGTCGGACAACATCCGGGTACGGTCCATCGTGGGCCGATTCCTCGAGCACTCCCGGGTGTTCCGGTTCGGTGCCGGTGACGACGCCGAGTACTGGATCGGGTCCGCCGATCTGATGCACCGCAATCTCGACCGCCGGGTGGAGGCGCTGGTCCGGGTCACGTTGCCGTCCGCCCAGGACGATCTGCGGTACGTGCTGGACCTCGCAATGGACGACCGCACCGAAGCGTGGGAGCTGGCGGCCGACGGCACCTGGCACCGCACCGCCACGAACCCCACCGAGCCGCACATGCACCTGCAGGAGGCGTTGCTGCGCCGCGTCATCGACAAGGCGGTCTGAGCGTGGGCGACGACGCCGTCCTGGCCGCGGGCGGGGTGCTGTGGCGGACCGCCGGCAGCGGCATCGAGATCTGCATCGTGCACCGGCCCAAGTACGACGACTGGAGCCTGCCGAAAGGCAAATTGGACACTGGCGAGCCTCCGGTGGTGGCGGCGGTCCGCGAGGTGCTGGAGGAGACCGGCGTCCGTGCGCACCCGCTGCTGCGGCTGCCCGACGTCGCCTACACGCTGCCGTCGGGTCAGCCGAAGACTGTGGAGTTCTGGGCGATGCGGGCCGGTGACGACCCGCCGGTCGCGGTGGCCGATCCGGACGAGGTGGATGAGATCTGCTGGCTGGCGCCGGACGCCGCCGAGGACGCGCTGACGCATCCGGCCGACGCCCGTCTGGTGGACCGCGTCGCGTCCCTGCCGCCGATCACCGCCATCACACCGCTGGTCCGGCACGCGCGCGCGGGGGAACGCAAGAAGTGGGCCGGCAATGACGCATTGCGGCCGATCGACGCGCAGGGTCAACAGGAAGCGCAGGCGATCGCCGAATCGCTCGCGTTGTTCGAGCCCGCACGCCTGATCGCGGCGCCCGCATTACGGTGCCGGCAGACGCTGGAGCCGCTGGCGGAGTCACTGGGTCTGCCGATCGTGTCGGAGTCGGTGTTCGGGGAGCCGCCGACACCGGACGAGGCGCCGGACAAGGCGAAGGCCGCGGCCATCCGCGTGGCCGAGTTGCGGGACGGGCCCACGGCGGCGATCTGCAGTCAGGGCAAGCTGATGCCGCCGTTGCTGGCCACACTGACCGGCGCCGAGGATCCGGAGCCGTACAAGACGCCGAAGGGTGGCGGCTGGATCCTCAGCTGGTCCGGCGCGCGGCTGATTGGAATCTCCCGGCTGTGAGGGTCGGCGCCGGATCGACCCGCCAAAAACCGATCAGGTCACCGGTAAGCCAGCGGGCCCGCCAGAGCTCATCGCCGCGCGGCTCCCAGTCCCGGAACGGCACCAGCGCCACCCGCCAGGCCAGCACGCACAGCAGATACCAGCCGAGCAGAGGCACCAGCCCCATCCAGGCATCGCGGCGCCGGTACGACGCGTACGGCGCGAGCACGCGGATCGCGGCGGCCGACCAGCCGAGCGTGACGAGCCAATCCAGCGCCGGCGAGCCGGTCCAGCGCGCGGCCACGTCGCCGACCGTCCACCCCGGTACGACCGCGGCGGCGAAGATTCCCACCGCGAGCACCGACCGGCTGGTGAGCCCGCGGGGCTTGGCGGTTGTGCGCTCCATGCCCGGACCGTAGGCGCAGCGCCGCCGCCGGCGCCGGAACACACGAAAGGCGTCCACCGTACGGTGGACGCCTTCCTTGCGCTGCGGTCAGCGGGTGGTACGGGCGGTGGTGGCACGCGCGGCCGGCGTGACGCGCGCGGTGGCACCGGTCGTCTTGCGGGCGGTCGTCTTCTTGGCCGTGGTCTTGGCCGGTGTGGCCTTGGCCGTGGTCTTCCGGGCGGTCGTGGCCTTCGCGGTGGTGGCCTTGGCCGTCGTCCTCTTCGCCGCCGTCGACTTCGTGGCGGTCGCCTTGGTGGCGGTCTTCTTGGCCCCCGTCGACTTCGTGGCGGTCGCCTTCGTGGCCGTCTTCTTGGCCGCGGTGGCCCTGCCCGCCGACTTCGCCGGCGTCGCCTTGGCCGTGGTGGCCTTGCTGGCAGTGGTCTTCTTGGCCGCTGTCGACTTCGTCGCCGCGGCGGTGGACTTGGTGGCGGTCGACCGCGCCGGCGCGGCCTTCGCTGCGGTGGTCGTCTTCTTGGCGGCGGCCACCTTGGCGACCTTGCCGCTGGCGACCATCTCCCGGAATGCCGTGCCCGGCTTGAACGCCGGCACGGACGTCTTCTTCACCTTCACTGGTTCACCGGTGCGCGGATTGCGCGCGGTACGCGCGTTGCGCGCCCGCTTTTCGAAGACGCCGAAGCCGGTAATGGCAACGCGGTCGCCTTTGGTGACGGCGCTCTCCACCTCGCTGATGACCGCATCCAGCGCCGCTGTCGCCGTCTTCCGGTCCCCCAGTCGGGCGGCGAGCGCCTCGATGAGCTCGGCCTTGTTCACGGTTTTCCTCCCGAACGTGAGAACTGGCCCAACGCGAGCCATTCTGCGCGCACCGTATGCCCTATGACCAGCAGACACAAACATCTGCATGAAAAAAAGCCTTGTGTCGCAAGGAATTCGCCCTCATTGGGGACCCGATGGGGCGCAAAACCGGTCTGTTACGCCGAAATTCGGGCTCAGACGGTGACCGGCTTGAAAGCCGGCCGCTCCCGCTCGTACGCCGAAATCATCTCCTTGTGGCGCAAGGTCAGTCCGATGTCGTCGAGGCCCTCGATAAGGCGCCACCGGCTGAAATCGTCGATCGGGAAGCTCCACACCGCGTCGTCCACACGCACCTCCCGGGCGCCGAGATCCACGGTGATCCGCTGGTCCGGCTGATTCTCGGCGATCGCCCAGAGCGTCTCGACCGCGGCCAAATCCAGCTGAACGGGCAGCAGCCCTTCCTTGAGCGCGTTCACCCGGAAGATGTCGCCGAACCGCGGTGCGACGATCGCTTTGAAGCCCCAGTCGCGCAACGCCCAGACCGCGTGCTGCCGGGACGAGCCGGTGCCGAAGTTGGGCCCGGCCACCAGGATCGTGGCGCCCTCGTAGGCCGGATCGTTGAGCACGAAGGCGGGATCTTCGCGCCAGGCCCGGAACAGTCCGTCCTCGAAGCCCGTCCGGGTGACCCGCTTCAGATAGGTCGCCGGGATGATCTGGTCCGTGTCCACATCGGAACGGCGCAGGGGCATGACGGTGCCGGTGTGTTCGGTGAACTTGTCCATGGCGGTCCCTCTACAGATCGGCGGGGGCGGTGAGCCGGCCGGCCACGGCAGTAGCGGCCGCGACCTGCGGCGAGACCAGGTGGGTACGCCCACCACGGCCCTGCCGGCCCTCGAAGTTGCGGTTGGACGTGGATGCGGCGCGCTGGCCCGGGTTGAGCGTGTCCGGGTTCATGCCCAGGCACATCGAGCAGCCGGCGAACCGCCATTCGGCGCCCGCGTCGCGGAACACCTTGTCGAGTCCCTCCGCCTCGGCGGCCTCGCGGACCGCGGCGGATCCGGGCACCACCATCATCCGTACGCCGTCGTGCACCGAATGGCCGCGCAGCACTTCGGCGGCGGCCCGGAGATCCTCCAGGCGTCCGTTGGTGCACGACCCGACGAACACCACGTCGACTTCCACATCCTTGAGCCGGGTGCCGGCGGTCAGTCCCATGTAGTCCAACGCGCGCCGGGCGGCGTTGCGCTCGACCTCGCCGGCGAAGGAGTCGGGGTCCGGCACCACGCCGTCCAGCGCAGTGCCCTGACCCGGGTTGGTGCCCCAAGTGACGAACGGGCTGATCGCCGACGCGTCGAGGATGACCTCCGTGTCATACGTCGCGCCCTCGTCGGTGGCGAGGGACTTCCAGTACGCCACCGCCGCGTCCCAGTCCGCACCCTTGGGCGCGCGCTCGCGGTCCTTCAGGTAGGCGAACGTGGTTTCGTCCGGAGCGATCATGCCGGCCTTGGCACCCCACTCGATGGACATGTTGCAGATCGTCATCCGGCCCTCCATGGAGAGCTTGCGGATGGCCTCGCCGCGGTATTCCACGATGTGGCCGACACCGCCACCCGTGCCGACCTGAGTGATGAGAGCGAGGATGAGGTCCTTGGCCGTGACGCCGGGGCGCAGTTCGCCGGTCACGGTGACCGCCATCGTTCCCGGCCGCGCCTGCGGCAACGTCTGCGTCGCGAGGACGTGCTCGACCTCACTCGTGCCGATGCCGAACGCCAGCGCGCCGAACGCACCGTGGGTCGCGGTGTGCGAGTCGCCACACACCACCGTCATGCCGGGCTGGGTGAGGCCGAGTTGCGGCCCGATGACGTGCACGATGCCCTGCTGATCGTCGCCGAGCGACCGGATCGGAACGCCGAACTCGGCACAGTTCTTGCGCAGCGTCTCGATCTGCGTACGGGAAGTCGTGTCGAGGATCGTGAAGAGATCGCCGCGCCGGGTGTTGAACGCTGGATCGGCGTATCCGGTCGGGGTGTTGTGGTCCTCGGTGGCCAGCGTGAGGTCGGTCCGCCGCACCGTGCGACCGGCCATCCGCAGACCGTCGAACGCCTGCGGGCTGGTCACCTCGTGCAGCAGGTGCAGGTCGATGTAGAGCAGATCCGGCTCCCCGTCGACGGATCGCACAACGTGGTCGTCCCAGACCTTCTCGGCCAGGGTCCGGGGAGTGCCTTCCACCATCTGGACATCCTAAATTCTGGGAGGTAGGTTTCGGCTTGTGGGACACAGTATGAGCGGTGTCGGCGTTCTCGACAAGGCGGTCGTCATCCTTGCCGCCTGCGTCGATGGTGCCAGTCTGGCCGAGTTGGTCGACCGGACCAAATTGCCGCGGGCCACTGCGCACCGACTGGCCCAGGCGCTCGAAATCCACCGCATGCTGGTCCGCGACACCTCCGGCCGGTGGCGCCCCGGCCCGCGTCTCGGCGAGCTCGCCAACGCGGCGCCCGACGTGCTGCTCACCGCCGCCGATCCGTTGCTGGGCGCGTTGCGCGACGCGACCGGGGAGAGCGCCCAGCTGTATCTCCGCCGGGCCGACGAACGCATCTGCGTCGCCGCGGCGGAGCGGGCGAGCGGTCTGCGCGACACCGTTCCGGTGGGCGCGGTGCTGCCGATGACGGCCGGCTCGGCCGCGCAGATCCTGCTGGCCTGGGAGCCGCCCGAGGCCGTGATGCCGTTGCTGCCGCGATGCAAGTTCACCGGCCGTACGCTCGCTGAAGTACGCCGGCGTGGCTGGGCGCAGAGTGTCGCCGAGCGGGAGCCGGGTGTGGCGAGTGTCTCGGCTCCGATCCGGGATCGCACCGGGCGGGTCATCGCCGCGATCTCGATCAGCGGCCCGATCGAGCGGTTGGGCCGCCGGCCCGGCGAGCGGCACGCGATGGCGGTGGTACGGGCCGGCCAGCGCCTGTCCGGCCTCTAGTTTTCATCCCCGTCGATCTTGGAGTTGTGGTTGCCCTTATGGGGCTTGCGTCCATATTTTTGCCAACCACAACTCCAAGATCGCGGAAGGGCTTTCGTCACGGCGTCCACACGGCGTTGTCGTGCGCGAACACGACGCGTCGCGGGTCCAGCTCCGCGAGGCGGGCGATCCACGCCGGCTGGATCCCGACCCCGGCGCGGTGACCCAACGCGTCCGCGCTGTACGCGGTTGCGGTGTCGTGGCTCTGCCCGGCCACGACGACCGTGCCGTCCGGTTCCCAGACCACGATGGACTGATGCCCGGCGGTGTGGCCCGGTGTCGGCACGATCAGTACGCCCGGCAGGATCTCCGTCTCGCCGTCGAGTTCGACGTAGGTCGCGCCCGGCGCGTCGACGAGTTCGGGCAACGTGTAGTCGGGCTCGCTGCGGGCCGACTCGAGCTCCACCCGCTGGGTGAACACCGGACGCCCGGCCAGCTGCGGGTTGCCGCCGCAGTGGTCGAAATGCAGATGGCAGTTGACCACGTACCGGATGCCGTCGAGGCTGCCCACCGCCCGCGCCAGTGGTATCCGGGTGGGGCGGTAGTGGGCGTCCACCTCGGGATGCGATCCCATGCCGGTGTCCACCAGCAGCAGCCCGGCCGGATGGTCGACCAGATAGCCCAGGCACGGCTCGGCGCGCGGAGCGCCGGTGCCGGTCTCCTCGGCGGGCCGGATGAAGTAGCCGAAGTCGACGCGGTGCACGCTGGTCATACCGAACACTCGCCTCCCGCTCACGTTCCCGCTCGCCCTCCCCGCGATCTTGGAGTTGTGGTTGGCCTTATGCGGACTTTGTCCGGATTCTTGCCAACCACAACTCCAAGATCGCCGGGAAGGTGAGCGGAACGAAAACGGTCCGCGTCACTCGACGCGGACCGATACCGGTGTAGCCCCGAAGGGATTCGAACCCTCGCTACCGCCTTGAGAGGGCGGCGTCCTAGGCCGCTAGACGACGGGGCCAAGACCTGCTGCTTCCGCTTCTCGCGGGATGGGTCCGAACTTTATCAGAAGTCCAGCACCACCGGCTCACGAGCAACGGTCGCGCTGGGGTACCAGGACTCGAACCTAGACTAACTGAACCAGAATCAGTCGGGCTGCCAATTACCCCATACCCCATTTGGCACGGCTCGCCGCACCGCCAGGAAACTCTACCCGAGCCCATGATGCCCGCCAAATCGGCCCGCCACATGGTGATTCCGGTTCTCACCGGAACAGATCGGCGTTCGCCCTCGCCCACTGCGCGAACGTCGTCGCCGGTCGTCCGGTGATGTCGGACACCGTGGTGGTGACCGCCTGTGGATGGTCCACCATCGATGCCTGGCCGTCGACGTACCAGACGGCGTACTCGCCCATGCTCGGCCGCAACTCGGCGATGGCGGTGTCACGGTCCAGTTCCTGGTACACCAGCTGCCGACCGAGTGCCCGGCCGATCTGGCGGATCCGTTCCCGGCGGGTGAGCGTCTCCGGGCCGGTCAGCGAATGGACTTTGCCATCCTGCCCGTCGTCGAGCAGGACGCGCGCTGCTACCGCCGCGATGTCCTCCACCGCGATCGGTGCGGTGGCCGCCTCCGGGTTCGCGTCGCGGACCACGTCCCCGGCCGTGATCTGCGGCGCCCACATCAGGGCGTTAGCCATGAATTCCCCGGCCTCCAGGTGCGTCCAGGCCACCCCGGACGCCTCCACTGCCAGCTCGATCGGCCGCCAGTCGGTGTTCTCATCGCCGGCCAGATCCACGATGTGCCGTACGCCCGCGGCCGCGGCCAGCTGGGTGACCTCGTCCACCGTCTGGAGCAACGGGGCCAGGTACATGCGGTCGACGCCGGCGAGCGCCGGGATCACCGTTTCCGGCCGCCCGAGATAGCCGCGTACGGCCTCGACCTGCGGCGGCAGCGCGGCCCGCACCGGGTTGACGGTCAACGCCCGGACGTT
Organism: Actinoplanes sp.; assembly: GCA_036557765.1. Taxonomy (GTDB): domain Bacteria; phylum Actinomycetota; class Actinomycetes; order Mycobacteriales; family Micromonosporaceae; genus Actinoplanes. The sequence goes on along the minus strand of DATBGW010000322.1, from coordinate 1,820 downwards.
CGTGGCGCCCTGCGCGAGCAACTCGTCCACCACGAGCCGGCCCACGTTGCCGGTCGCGCCGGTCACCAGGATCGTCATGGTCTATTCCAGGGACACGACCGGGTTGGCGAGCTCGCCGATGCCCTGGATGCTCACCGTCACCGTCTCGCCGGGCCCGATCGGACCCACGCCGGCCGGCGTGCCGGTTAGGATGACGTCACCGGGCAGCAGCGTCATGACGTGCGACACGTACGACACGAGCGTGGGCACGTCGAAGATCATGTCCTTGGTCCGGCCGAGCTGGCGCAGCTCCATGGCGTCCGGGTCACGGCCCACCTCACAGCGCACCTCGAGGTCACGCACGTCCAGGTCGGTGACGATCCACGGCCCGAGCGGGCAGAACGAGTCGAAGCCCTTGGCCCGGGTCCATTGCGGATCGCTGCGCTGCAGGTCCCGGGCGGTGACGTCGTTGCCGCACGTGTAGCCGAAGATGGCCCGTTCGGCGCCGGCCCGGTCCACCCGGCGCGCGCCGGTCGCGCCGATCACGACCGCGAGCTCCGCCTCGTGCTCGACCTGTGTGGACTGTGGCGGCACCCGGATGGCGTCGTTCGGCCCGATCACCGACGTGGAGGGCTTGATGAAGATCAGTGGCTCCTTGGGCACCTCGTTCCCGAGCTCGGCGGCGTGGTCGGCGTAATTGCGGCCCACGCCGATCACCTTGCTGGAGAAGATCGGCGCGAGCAGGCGAACGTCCGCCAGCGCCCAGCGCTGCCCGGTGAAGCGCACGGTCTCGAACGGCAAGCTGCTGATCTCGGCGACCGTGAGACCGGACGCTTCGCCTTCCACCACCCCGAACGAGACGCCACTGGCAGAAACAAAACGAGCGAACCGCACGAGCATCCCCATCCGTCGAAGCAGCCAGGCCGCGCCCAATCTACGCTGTTGTCCATGGAAATCCGGACGCTGCCCGCGGCGGCCTGGATTCCGCTCGCCCGCGCACACGCCGCGCGGGCCGACACGTTGACCGCCGGTCACCGGGCGCGCCGTGCGACCGGTAGGAAGCACGCGATCGAGGACTTCCTGTACGACTACTACGGCACCCGGCCGAACGTGTTGCGCCGCTGGCATCCCGGTTTCGGCGCCGGCCTGGCCCCGTCGCCGGAGGGTCCGGCGCCGCACGCCGCATGGCGGTGGTACCGCACCGACACCGGCGGCGTGGTGTCGCTGGACGTAGAGAGGTACCGGCGCGACCGCGGTGACAGCGTCCGCTACATCCGCGACCTGCTCACCGCCACGGCGTCCCGGCCGGTCTTCGCGGGGTGTTTCGGCCTGCACGAGTGGGCCATGGTGTACCGGCAGGCCGAGCACCGGCATCCGCTTCCCCTTCGCTTGGGGCAACGTGGCGTAGACCGTGTCGTCGAGGAGCACCCGGTCCGGTGTACGCACTTCGACGCGTTCCGGTTCTTCACGCCACCGGCCGAGGCGCTGAACCGGATGCGGCCCACCCGGGCCACCCAGATCGATCTGGACCAGCCGGGGTGTCTGCACGCCGCCATGGACGTACACAAGTGGTCGAGCAAGCTGGGCCCGGCCGTGCCGGGCGCGCTGGCGCTGGACTGTTTCGCGCTGGCCGGCGAGATCCGCCTGCTGGACATGCAGGCGTCGCCGTACGACCTGTCGTCCTACGGCCAGCCGCCGGTGCGCATCGAGACGCCGGAGGGCAAGGCCGAGTACGTGTCCCGGCAGCGCGACTTCGCCGCCCGCGCGGCGGCCCTGCGGTCCCGCCTGATCCAGGTCTGCGAGCAGGTGCTGTGAAATCCCCCGCGATCTTGGAGTTGTGG
>DATBGW010000321.1:0-3257 GCA_036557765.1 Actinoplanes sp. | reverse complement strand
CGGCGGGTGCCCTACGTTCCGGGTTCGTCGCTGGCCGGGGTGACCCGGTCGCTGTACGAGATGATCGTCGGTGGCTGTCTTCGCGTGTTCAACGCCGATTTCGTGCCGGGCTACCGCGATCAGGCGGTGGCGCGCGGTCCGGAGTGGACGCTCGCCCAGGTTGAGTCCGTCGACGGTGAGGGCTGCCCTACGGGCCTGCATCTGTGCGACACCGTGGTGTGGGTGCCCGCCCCTGAGCTGGCGAAGGTGCTGGGCGGCCCCGGCAATGTGGTGTCGGGCTCAAGCGTGGAGGTCGTGAACTGGGAGCGTAAGCGGCTCGGCGGCGGAGTGGAGCGGTTGGAGGCGACGAGCGAACGGCACGTCCGGGCCGGGGAGGGCTGGGTGGTGCTGGTCACCGATGCCGGGGCTCGAAAAAAGCGCAAGTCGTATTTCTGCGCGGTCGGTCGCCTGTCGACGGATGTGGGGTCGCAGCGGATCGGGCTGGCGGATGAAGAGGTGTGGGCGGACTATCTGGCCTCGGTGGACGAAACCGACGATGTGCGGCTCGCGCGTGCGAGCGGCACGCTGCGGCCCAAGCAGGCGGTTGAGGCCGACGTGACCTACATGTTCGCCGACGGCACCCGGATGGTCGGGCGGCGACATGAGGCGCGGCCGCACCTGTTCGAGGGTCAGGTGTTGTGGGTGCGGGTGGGGGAGCGCTCCACGTCGGTGGCGGGCCGGGAGATGCGCGTTCCGGTGGTCACGGGATTGGCCCTGTCGGCGATTTGGCGGCATCCGGGGGTAGGCCGCGGAGGACGCAAACGTGGCACGGCCGGTCAACGGGTGCCGCCGCAGCTGCGGCCGTGCCGTGAGCCCGACGACCTGTGTCCGGCCTGCCGGGTGTTCGGTTCGGTCGACGCTGAGGGCGCTGAGGAGGATCAGGGTGCCGAGCAGCGGTCCTATCGCGGGCACGTACGGTTTTCCGACGCGGTGCCGCTCGGCGAGGTGGCGACCCGGCCATACGATCTGGCTCCGCTGGGGGCGCCGCGACCCGGGGCCGGGCAGTTCTATCTACGGAACCGGCCGGGGGATACGGCCGCCCGGGGTACGCCGCTGCGTGAGTGGGGGTCGGCGGCCGACCGTGCCGAGCCGCGCCGCCTCAAAGGCAGGAAGCAGTACTGGCTGACCGGCCGCTTCGCTGAGCGGCCGCTGGACCGGGTCACCGACAAGCCGTTCGAGGGCAAGCTTGCCGCCCGGGCCGAGGCCGTGGTGGAGGGCAGCGTTTTCGCCTACCGGGTCCACTTCGAGGGACTGACCGTGCGCGAGATCGGTGGTCTGCTCGCAGCGCTCGCCCCCGGCGAGGTACTCGCCGACCAGGTGCCGCATGACGGCGGCGACACCGTGATCGGGATCGCGGTCGGCGGGGGACGCCCGTTCGGTTTCGGCGCCTGCACCACCCGCATCACCGGGATGCGGATCGATGACGCACGCTCCCGCTACCTGGCAACCGGCCCGCCGGATGTCAGCGCGGCGGCGGCGCTGCAGGCGTTCGCCGAAGCGGTCGACGGCGGCGTCAAGGCCACCTGGCCGTCGCTGGCCGCAGCCCTGCACCTGGATCATGTCGACCCGGGCAAGGTCTGGTACCCGCCTGCAGAGGCCATCCCGGCGGGGCCGCTCAAGAAGCAGGACCTGGAGCCGGGATTCGAGTTCTGGAGGCAGACCCGAGGGTTCGAGCACACGCACGGCACCGATCGGCTCGTCGCGTTGCCGGACGCCGACGCGGCGTCGCAGGAGCTGCCGGTCAAGCGCCGAGAACAGCGCGAGCGGACCGCGCCCCGCCCAGGCAGGAGCGGTGGCCGGCAGGGGAGGCGTCGGTGACGACGATGTATGTGGATATCGCGCCGGTACGGATCCAGCAGTATCTGGCGCGTACACCGCGGCTGCGGGATCGGCGGGGGGCGAGTGCCGCGCTGGAGGCGGCCACGGCGGAAACGAGTCTCGATGAGGTGCTGGCCGGCCGGGCCCGCGCAAACCCGGAAGCGGGCGACGCCGACGGGGTCGTCAACTTGATCGTGGACGACCCGACGCACACCGACGCGGTGATCGGCGACGTGCTTGCCCACCTGCGGAATCGGCTGCCCGCGGCGCAGTTCCAGGCGACATCGGCGCATGCTCCGGACTACGTCCAGGCGATCACGGCGATGCGCCTGCAGCGGGAGAGCGGCGAGGCGCGCACCGATCACCCGACGGTCGCCGAGTTCCCGTTCGCCGCGCCGTGCCGGCTGTGCCGCGCAGCGCCCGCCGTCGACCGCGTACGACTTGGCCCCGGCGATGAGCGCGCCGCGTGCGCCGACTGCACCATGCGCCAGTCCCGGGAGGTAAGGCGGGAGGGCACCGGCGCGGAGCGGACTCTGTCCGTCGCGCTGGGGCTGGACACGACGCCGGACGACTTCGCGGCCCTGGCCGCCCTCGGCGGCACCGACACCGACCGCAACCATCTCGCCACCGTTTACGCCGACGGCAACGGCATCGGCGACTTCTTCGCGCGGCTGGCCGACACCGCCGGGAAAACGCGGAAGGCGGCCTCGAAGGCGCTCAGCGACCACACCCGCGCGGCCCTCGCACACGCCACCCGGGCCGTTTCCCGGCCGGACGACGAGATGCTGTGCGTGGTCCCGCATGTGGTCGGCGGCGACGACATCCTGGTAAGCCTGCCTGCGGACCGGGGGTGGCGGTTCACCAGGGCCTTCCTCGCCGACCTGTGTGAGCGTCTGGAGCGTACCGCCGCTGACCTGGACATCCCGCCGCCCACGGTCTCGGCAGGGATCGTGTTCGCCCACAACAGTCACCCGTTCCATCTCGTGGTCGAGGAGGCGGCGGCGGGTCTCAAGCGCGCCAAACGCGAGGTCGCGGGAAAGGCAGCCTCGGTGCAGGCCCATGACGTGACCGTGGACGGCGTGGCCGGGCCGCGCATGCCGGGGTTGCGGCTCGACACGCTCCAGGACGCGGCGGCGGACCTTGACCGGCTGCGTGCCGTGCCGCAGTCTGGCCGCTCGCAACTGGCCCAGGCGCTGGCGGATGGCGACGGCGAGGTGCGGGCGCTGACTCTCGCGAAACGATTGGACCGCGAGGACGTGGTCAAGCCCTTCCTGGCGACCGACAGTACGGCGTCCGCGATCAACCTGGGCCACGCGTTGCGGATCGTGAGGTGGTGGCGGTGAGAGTGACGATCACCTTCCATGGGCCGTTCCGGGTGGCGACCGGCGCCGCCCGCGCCG
>DATBGW010000320.1:0-20577 GCA_036557765.1 Actinoplanes sp. | reverse complement strand
GCCGCGCTGCATCCGGAGCAGCTCGGTGACCCCCTCGTCGAACTCGTGGTTGCCGACCGAGGTGATCTGCAGCCCCACCTCGTTCATCAGCTCGATCGTGGGCTCGTCGTGGAACGCGGCACTGACAAGCGGCGACGCGCCGATCATGTCGCCCGCACCCACGGTGAGTGTGCTGCGGTCCTCGTCCTTGGCCTCGGCGCGGAGCCGCTTCAGGTACGTGGCCAGGTACTCGACGCCGCCGGCCGGGACGAGGGCGCCGGCGTCGTTCACGGTGGCGCCACTGCCGGACGGCGGATCGATGGCGCCGTGGAAGTCGTTGTAAGACAGGAACTGGCCTTTGACAGTGGCCGGCGGCCGGGAGCCGGCGGTGCCGGCCGCGTTCGCCGGCGTTGCGAGGGCAGCGATGGTGCCCAGGGCCAGGGCCGGCACCGCGATGTGGCGCAGCACCTTCCGGGCCCGACGGTGGAGGTTGTCCATGGAATTCGGTCTCCCGATCGGTTGGGGATCGACGAACGCACACAGCCTGCGACATCGACCGCCGTCAGCGCTACATCGCCGCGCACGATTCTGTCGGTGGGTCGGCATAGACTTGCCCCCGCGATGCGAGTCCTTCCAGAAAACCCACAGCAGGAGACGCCGGCGCAGCGACCGGCAGCCCGGCGGATCGATCCGGAGGCGTTGCTGTCCGGGCTGAACGGTCCGCAGCGTGAGGCGGTCACGCACGCCGGCTCACCGCTGCTGATCGTCGCAGGTGCCGGCTCCGGCAAGACCCGGGTGCTCACCCACCGGATCGCCTACCTGCTGGCCGAGCGCGGCGCACATCCGGGACAGATCATCGCGATCACGTTCACCAACAAGGCCGCGGGCGAGATGAAGGACCGGGTCGCCGCGCTGGTCGGTCCGCGGGCGCGACTGATGTGGGTGTCGACGTTCCACTCCGCGTGCGTGCGCATCCTGCGGGCCGAGCATCAGCACGCGGGGCTGAAGAGCACGTTCTCGATCTACGACGCGGACGACTCGCGGCGGCTGATGCAGCTGGTGGCGCGCGAGCTCGACCTGGATCCGAAGCGGTATACCCCGCGAAGTCTCGCCGCGCAGGTGTCAAACCTCAAGAACGAGCTGATCGGCCCGGCGGAGTTCCGGGACCGCGCCAAGGGGCCGAACGAACGGGCCGTCGCGGAGGCGTACGAGCTGTATCAGCGGCGGCTGCTCGAGGCGCACGCGCTGGACTTCGACGACCTCATCATGACGACTGTGCACCTGTTGCAGTCGCATCCCGAGGTGGCGGAGGCGTACCGACGCCGGTTCCGGCACGTGCTGGTGGATGAGTACCAGGACACCAACCACGCGCAGTACATGTTGGTCAAGCAGCTGGTCGGCCCCGAGGGCGGCGATCCCGGTCCGGCGGAGCTGTGCGTGGTGGGCGACGCGGATCAGTCGATCTACGCGTTCCGCGGCGCGACGATCCGCAACATCCTGGAGTTCGAGCGTGACTACCCGGACGCCCGGGTGATCCTGCTGGAGCAGAACTACCGCTCCACCCAAACCATCCTCAGCGCGGCCAACGCCGTAATCGAGCGCAATCCGGCGCGCAAACCCAAGCGGCTGTGGAGCGACCAGGGCGCCGGCGAGCAGATCATCGGGTACGTCGCGGACACCGAGCACTCCGAGGCGGACTGGGTGGCCCGGGAGATCAACCGGCTCCGCGACCGTGCGGACGTCCGGCCCGGCGACGTCGCCGTCTTCTACCGCACCAACGCGCAGTCCCGGGTCTTCGAGGAAGTCTTCATCCGGATCGGCCTGCCGTACAAAGTGGTCGGTGGCGTGCGCTTCTACGAGCGCAAAGAGGTCCGCGACGCGCTGGCGTACCTGCGCGCGATCCTCAACGACGACGACACGGTGAGCATCCGGCGGGTGCTGAACACGCCGCGGCGGGGCATCGGCGACCGATCCGAGGCCTGCGTCGAGGCACTGTCCACACGGGACCGGATCTCGTTCGGTCAGGCTCTGCGCCGGGCCGGCGACGCGCCCGGGATCTCGGCTCGTTCGGCGAACGGCATCGCCGAGTTCGTCGCGCTGCTCGACGAGCTGCGGGAGCTGGCGCAGCACCGCCTGCCCGAGGAGGTGCTGGAGGCGGCGCTGGACCGCTCCGGCCTGCTGCCCGAGCTGACCGAGAGCGACGACCCACAGGACGAGGGCCGTGTGGAGAACCTGCGAGAGTTGGTGGCAGTGGCCCGGGAGTACACCGAGCAGGCCGAGGAACCCACGCTCGCCGGCTTCCTCGAGCAGGTCGCGCTGGTGGCGGACGCTGACGAGGTCCCCGCCGACGATCCGGACCACCAGGGGGTGGTCACGCTGATGACTTTGCACACGGCGAAGGGCCTGGAGTTCCCGGTGGTCTTCCTGACCGGAATGGAGGAGGGCGTCTTCCCGCACATGCGCGCGCTCACCGAGGAGAAGGAGCTGGAGGAGGAGCGGCGGTTGGCGTATGTCGGCATCACCCGCGCCCGCCATCGCCTGTACCTGTCCCGCGCGGTGGCCCGGTCGGCCTGGGGCGCCCCGCAGTACAACATGGCGTCGCGCTTCGCCGACGAGTTGCCCGACGACCTGGTCCGCTGGGAGCGGACCGGCGCGGCGTACACGTCGTGGTCGGGGAGCGGCGGTGGTGTCGGCGGCCGGGCCCGCAGCGGCTTCACCGGCGGTACGCCAAAGGCCCAGCAGCTGGCCAGCCGCCTCGGCATCGACGGCAGCAAGCTGGCGACCGCAAGTGAGCTGCCGCAAGGCCCGAAGGTCGAGCCCGGCGACCGGGTCAACCACCAGCGGTACGGGCTGGGCCGGGTCGTGGCGGTCGAGGGCCACGGTCCGGGGGCGCGCGCGCAGATCGACTTCGGCGACCAGGTGATGTGGCTGGTGCTGCGGCACGCCCCGCTGGAGAAGCTCTAACCCACCCCTCCGCGATCTTGGAGTTGTGGTTGCCTTTAAGTCGGGTTGGTCGGGATTTGCTCCAACCACAACTCCAAGATCGGCGGGACGGTCCGCTAGTTGGTGAAGGTCACGCAGCCGGGGATGTCGACGCCGTGCTCGTGCATCCACTGTGTCGGCTCGATCGGGTTCTTGTACTGGCCGGCGTGGACCTCGAAATGCAGGTGCGGTCCGGTGGAGTGCCCGGTCGAGCCCTCGTTACCGATCTGCTCACCGGCGGTGACCTTCTGACCGGCGATCACCGTGATGGCTGACATGTGCCCGTAGTGGGTGAGGTACCCGTCGCCGTGGTCGATGAGCACCGCGTTGCCGTACCCCTCGGCCGGGCCTGCGGCGACGACCACGCCGGCCCCGGCGGCGCGGATCGGCGTGCCGTCCGGCGCCGCTAGATCGACACCCGCGTGCAGGCGACCCCACCGCGGACCGAAGCAGGAGGTGACGGACGCCTCCGGCAGCGGATTCACCCAGTCGGCCACCGGCTTCGGACGTTCCTTGCGCTGCACGCGGTCGTACGAGACCGAGCGTGCGCGTCCCGGTGTCTGGTCCGGCTCGAGCATGGCGTCCTCGACGTCAAGCATCGCCAGGTCGGTGTGCACAGCGGCCGGCATGCGGACGGTCTGCTCGGTGTGCGCCGGAGTGGCACTGGCGGCGGCTGCTCCGACGCCGACGCCCGCGACGACGGCCGCGGTCATGACCGCTGAGCGGGTGCGGCCGCCGAGGACCAGCGGTCCTCGGGGCGTACGGACAGCGCGGTGGCGGCCGGGTGCGTTCCGACGGGCTCGATGTTGCACGGCGGGTGGATCCTCCAGGCTCCAGAAGCGGTGTCCGACATATGCCTGTCGGCACCCCGGGAGGGGAGGTTGAGGACCTACCCGATCTGCAACCGGCCAGCTCTCCGCGATCTTGGAGTTGTGGTTGGAGCAAATCACCCCGAAAGGCCCATAAGGGCAACCACAACTCCAAGATCGCGGAGGGGGTTCGGGGGGAGGTGGAGGTGGAGGGTCAGGAGGCGGCGGCGGCCATGCCGGCGTACACGGACTCGACCTGAAGCTTGATGTCCACGCCCCGCTTGCGCAGGAACGGGATGGGATCGGTGGGCGCGCCGTTCTCGTGGACCTCGAGATGAAGGTGGGTGCCGTAGGAGTACCCGGTGTTGCCGACCTCACCGATGACCTGGCCGGCGGTCACCTTGTCGCCGGTCTTGACCAGCAGGCGGCGGGAGTGGGCGTAGATGACCTCCACACCGTTGGCCTGCTTGATCGTGATCGAGTAGCCGTACCCTCCGTTGTAGCCGGCCGCCGTGACCACCCCGGCGTGCACCGCTTTGTACGGGGTGCCCTCGGGAGCGGCCAGGTCGACGCCGGCGTGCAGCTTGCCCCACCGGACGCCGTACGGCGCGGTGAACTCGTACTCGTCCAGCGGCAACAGCCAGATGTCCTGCGCTGCCTTCTCGGGATTGACCTTGGCTGCGGCGGCGCGGTCCTGGCCCCGGGACGCCCGCTCGGTGCCGCCATCGCGCTCGGCCAACGCGCTCGCCGTCGAGGGGTTCGCCAGCTTCGCCAAGATCGTCGGACTGACCGCCTTGGCATCGGGTAGTTGGGTGGCGGCGCCCAAAGCGACCGCGCCGGCGCCCATCAACGCCGAAAGACCGACGACGGCGTAGCGGCTGCGCGGCGGGGTAGGCACGCGACGTCTGCCGCGGTAGCGATCCCGCTCAGACGACAAGCGCTGACGCACGAACAACCCTCCGTCGGTGGCAATACGGGCGGTCGCCACCGACGCGTTAACAGCGGTTGAACGGTGGTCGACCGAGCATCGGCCCGGCGCTAACCGGTTGACAGCCGTGGGCCACGGTAACGAAACGCACGGCGCGTCACAAGTCGCAGCGCCATTTCCCTGACACTTGGCAATCGCGCCGTGGAGGGATTGTCCGTTTGGCGTATATCGGACGACATTCAGCGTTAGCTCTACGTTACTGGGCGGCGAGCGCAAAGTGATGTGACGTGGAATACGCTATTAGGTGCTTGCGGTGCCCGCCAGAGCTGCGTATTGGCCTACTCCGCCCGGCTACGGCGGGTTACCGTTCGTTCAGGCAAGGCGGGGCGACGAAGGGGTCGAGATGCAGGAACGGATCAGGGTCGTCGTGGCGAAACCCGGGCTGGACGGCCACGATCGGGGCGCGAAGGTGGTGGCGCGGGCGCTTCGCGACGCGGGTATGGAGGTCGTATACACCGGGTTACATCAGACGCCCGAGCAGATCGTCGAGACCGCGATCCAGGAGGACGCCGACGCGATCGGACTGTCGGTGCTCTCAGGCGCCCATATGACGCTGTTTCGGCGCCTGCTCGAACTGCTCGCGGAACGTGACGCGAACGACATCGTCGTGTTCGGCGGCGGCATCATTCCGGCCGAGGACATCGCGGAATTGGAAAAGCTCGGCGTCGCCAAGATATTCACTCCGGGCGCGACCACGGCTTCCATCGTCGAATGGGTACGCGCCAATGTGACAACGCCGGTCGCCTGATTCCGCGCCTGGAGTTATGGCCGCGAAAGAAGGGGAGAGGCCGGACGCACCCCTCACACGTCCGGCCCCTCTATGCACGATGCCCCGCCGCCACCCCTCGACCGACAGGGCATCGGCCGCTTGCTCGCCGGCCCGCTGGGCGCGCCGACACCACACTCAACGACGCCCACCAGTGGCGGTTACGCGGATGCCCGGAGGTTTTTCACCGCGGCCGTACCCGCCGGGGAGCGCCGTCCGTTCGGGTCGCTAGTCTGCGATCTGAGCACCCCACCACCCATCCCGCCGATCTTGGAGTTGTGGTTGCCCTTTTGGGGCCTTGAGCCCCGTTTGTGCCAACCACAACTCCAAGATCGACGGAGAGATCGGGGAAGGAGACACGTGGACCTGTTCGAGTACCAGGGACGCGACCTGTTCGAACGGCACGGGCTGCCGGTGCTGGGCGGAGGCGTCGCCGACACCCCGGAGGAGGCGCGTGCCATCGCCGAGCGGCTCGGCGGTCGCGTCGTCGTGAAGGCACAGGTCAAGGTCGGTGGCCGAGGCAAGGCCGGCGGCGTCAAGCTGGCGTCCGGACCGGATGAGGCGCAGGCCCGCGCGGCCGACATCCTCGGCATGGACATCAAAGGCCACACCGTGCACAAGGTGATGCTGGCCGAGACCGCCGACATCGAACAGGAGTATTACTTCTCCTACCTGCTGGACCGCGCCAACCGTACGTTCCTGTGCATCGCCAGCGTCGCCGGCGGCATGGAGATCGAGCAGGTCGCCGACGAACAGCCGGAGAAGGTCGCGAAGGTCACGATCGACATCAACGAGGGCGTGGACGACGCAAAGGCACGGGAGATCGTCGCGGCCGGGCAGTTCCCCGCCGAGGTGGCCGACCGGGTGACCGACATCGCGGTCAAGCTGTGGCAGACCTTCGTCGCCGAGGACGCCACGCTGGTCGAGGTGAATCCGCTTGCGAAGGTCGCCGACGGCCGGGTGCTCTGCCTGGACGCGAAGGTCACGCTCGACGACAACGCCGCGTTCCGGCACCCCGACCACGAGGCCTTCGTCGACCCGTACGCGGTGGATCCGCTGGAGCAGGCCGCGAAGGCCAAGGACCTCAACTACGTCAAGCTCGACGGCGAGGTCGGCATCATCGGCAACGGCGCGGGCCTGGTCATGTCCACGCTGGACGTCGTCGCGTACGCGGGCGAGCGGTTCGGCGGCGTCAAGCCGGCCAACTTCCTGGACATCGGTGGCGGCGCCAGCGCGCAGGTGATGGCGAACGGCCTGGAGATCGTGCTGTCCGACCCGTCGGTGAAGTCCGTCTTCGTGAACGTCTTCGGCGGCATCACCGCGTGCGATGAGGTCGCCAACGGCATCGTCCAGGCGCTCGCGCTGCTCGGCGAGCGTGGCGAAGAGGTCACCAAACCGCTGGTCGTCCGGCTCGACGGCAACAACGCCGAAGCCGGCCGGGCGATCCTGGACGGTGCGGACAACCCGCTCGTCGAACGGGTGGACACGATGGACGGTGCGGCCGAGCGCGCCGCCGAGCTCGCGGCTGCGGGGAAGTGACGACATGGCGATCTGGCTCACCAAGGACTCCAAGGTCATCGTCCAGGGCATGACCGGTTCGGAAGGGTCCAAGCACACCCGCCGGATGCTCGCCGCGGGCACCACCGTGGTCGGTGGCGTGAACCCGCGCAAGGCCGGCACGACCGTCGATTTCGACGGCACGTCGCTGCCGGTGTTCGCGAGCGTGGGCGATGCCATGGCCGAAACCGGCGCCGACGTGTCGGTGATCTTCGTACCCCCGGCGTTCAGCAAGGCCGCCGTGCTGGAGGCCATCGACGCCGGCATCGGACTGGCCGTGGTGATCACCGAAGGCATCCCGGTGCAGGACTCTGCAGCGTTCTGGGCGCACAACGTGGCCTCCGGCAACCGGACCCGGATCATCGGTCCGAACTGCCCGGGCATCGCGTCGCCCGGCGCGTCCAACGCGGGCATCATCCCGGCCGACATCACCCCGGCCGGCCGCATCGGCCTGGTCAGCAAGAGCGGCACGCTGACCTACCAGCTCATGTACGAGTTGCGCGACGTCGGCTTCTCCACCTGCGTCGGCATCGGCGGCGACCCGATCATCGGCACGACGCACATCGACGCGCTCAAGGCGTTCCAGGACGACCCCGACACCGACGCCATCGTCATGATCGGTGAGATCGGCGGCGACGCGGAGGAACGGGCGGCCGAATTCATTGCGGCAAACGTCACCAAGCCGGTCGTCGGCTACATCGCCGGCTTCACGGCACCGCCGGGCAAGACCATGGGGCACGCGGGGGCGATCATCTCGGGCTCGGCCGGCACCGCCGACGCCAAGAAGGAAGCGCTCGAGGCGGCCGACGTCAAGGTGGGCAAGACGCCCAGCGAGACCGCGCGGCTGATGCGGGACATCTTCCGCACGGGCTGAGGGGGCGCGCCTCCACCGTCCCGGGCGGTCCGGCGTGGAACAGTAGTCGCGATGGCGACTCCACCCGATCCCCGGAACGATCGGCCCGGCGCGGCCGAGGAGTCGCCACGTGCCGCCCGGGAGACGGTCCGGCTCGACGGGGCACGGCCGCCTCGGGTGGCGCCGGCATCAGGTTTTTCGCACCGCGAGACGGTGCGGATCGATCCTCTCGGCCGGCGCGAGACAGAGGTGCTGCCGTCGCAGCGCCGGCCGCCGGACCCGTCCGGCCGCGCGCCGTTGTTGGTCGCTGCCGGTTTCGCGACGCTGTGGGCGGCGCTTGTTTCGTACGTACCGGTCGCCGCCGTCGTCGGCCTCGCCCGCAGTTTCGAGGGCGCCGGGGGACTCGGCGGCGCGGCCGGCGCGGGGTTGGCAGGCTGGCTGCTGGCTCACGGCGTGCCGATCGGTACGTCCGTCGGCCCGCTCGGCCTCGCGCCGCTGCTCGTGACCATGCTGATCGTCTGGCGGCTCAATCGGGCCGGGCTGCACGTCACCCGTGCGATCGGCGCGCGCCGCACCGGTTCGGGGCGTACCGCGTTGCTGGCCGCCGGCGCTGTGGGGCTGTGGTATGCGCTCTTCGGCGCCTTGGCTGCAGTCCTGGTCGACGGTCCCGGCACCTCGATGCCGGTGTACCGAGCAGGAGTGCACTTCTTCGTTCTCGGGACCGTCGGTGCGCTGGCCGGCGCTACCCGTGGCACCGACATGACGATCGCGATGGCCCGCCGGCTGCCCGGGCCGCTGCGTCACGGGATCCGTGCCGGTCTGGTGACGGCGCTGGCCATCGTCGCGGCTGGTGCCGCGTGCGCCGGGTTGTCCGTCGCGCTCAGCGCCGGTCAGGCGGCGGACACGATCGCCGCCTACCGCACCGGTGTCGTCGGCCAGGCCGGGATCACGTTAGTCAGTCTCGCGTACGGGCCGAACGCCGCGGTGTGGGCGGCCGCCTACCTGCTCGGCCCGGGCTTCGCGCTCGGCACCGGATCCGCCATCCGGCTCACCGAGGTGACCGTGGGTCCGCTGCCGTCGCTCCCGCTGCTGGCCGGGCTGCCGGACGGGCCGATGGGCGCGGCCGGCGCGGCCCTGCTCGCCGTTCCGGTGGTGCTCGGAATGGCCGCCGGCTGGCTGCTGACCCGCCGCATGATGCGTTCCCGGCCGGGTTCCGGTGCCGCTAAACCGGATAATTCGGACGCCTCGACCTCGAGAGAGCCGGCATGGTCGCTGGTCCTGGAGTCGGCATTGCTCGCCGGGCCGGTGGCCGGTGCCGTGCTGGGCGGGCTCGCATGGCTGTCCGGGGGCCCGCTGGGGGCCGGCCGGTTGGCGCAGGTCGGCCCGGTGCCGTGGCAGGTGGCGCTGACCGCGACCGTCGTGGTCGGGATCGGGGTCACGATCGGCTCGGCGCTCCGCCGCGCGTTCCGGTCTGCGCCCCGGCCCTGACGCGCGCCGACCAACCCCCGCGATCTTGGAGTTGTGGTTGGAGCAAATCGGTCGCAAAGCCGCGTATGGGCAACCACAACTCCAAGATCGCGGGGGTTGGGACGTGGTCAGCGGTTGTTGTAGTACGTCGTCCAGTCGAAGTTGCGGAAGCTGATCGACAGAATCAGGATCAGCACGCCGAGCACGAAGCCGACCGCCCCGCAGATGAGGGCCGCCTGAGCCTGCCCCCGGTTGGTGGCCAGGCCCTGGTCAGCCTTCTTGCGCCCCAGGTAGCCGAGGATGGCGCCGGCGGCGCCGAGAACGATCCCGCCCCACCCGCAGCACGCCAGCGGGATGGACAGGATGCCGAGGATCATGCCCACGAGGCCCTGGGTGTTGCTGGCGGCTCCCGGTCCGCCGGGGTACGCGCCGGGCGGCGTCTCGTATCCGGGCGGCGGATACGCCCCGGGCTGCTGGTAAGCGGGCTGCTGGTAGGCCGGCTGCTGGTAGCCGGGCGGCGGCTCGGACCCGGCCGGCGGATATGCCCCGGGCTGCTGGTAACCGCCGGGCGGCTCGGATCCCGGCGGCGGATACGAACCGGGCTGCTGGTAACCGCCGGGCGGCGGGTACGATCCGGGCGGCTCGGAGCCGGACGGCGGCGTCGGTCGTTGCTCGTTGTACGGGTCTTCCGGACCAGGCTGCATGTCGGCCCCTTCAATTGCTCGTCAAAGCCGGCAGCGTACCGTGATCGGGCCGTCCGTGAGGGCCCGAAGCGGCGATTACCGGCAGCAAAGGTAGGGTTCTCGGGTGACCGACCCCGCGCCCGCCCGCCTGGTCGTCCTCGTCTCCGGGTCCGGCAGCAACCTGCAGGCTCTGCTCGACGCGTCCGCGGATCCGGCGTACGGCGCCCGGGTCGTCGCGGTCGGCGCCGACCGGGACGGCATCGGCGGGCTCGACCGGGCGGCCGTTGCGGGCGTGCCGACGTTCGTGGATCCGCTGAAGGCGTACGGGTCCCGCGAGGACTGGGACGTGGCACTGACCGCACACGTCGCCGAGCACAAGCCCGACCTCGTCGTCTCCGCCGGGTTCCTCAAGCTCGTCGGGCCGCGCTTCCTCGACGCGTTCGGCGACCGCTATCTCAACACCCACAACTCGTTGCTGCCGTCGTTTCCCGGCATCCACGGGCCCCGCGATGCGCTGGCGTACGGCGTGAAGGTCACCGGTGCGACGCTGTTCTTCGTGGACGCCGGTGTGGACACCGGCCCGATCATCGCGCAGGTCAGCGTTCCGGTGCTGGACGATGACACCGAGGAGACGCTCACCGAACGCATCAAGACGGCCGAACGGCGACAGCTCGTCGAGCAGGTCGGCCGGCTGGTCCGGGAGGGCTGGACCATCCAGGACAGAAAGGTACGGATTCCGTGACATCCGACGACGGGCGCCGCCCGATTCGGCGGGCGCTGCTCAGCGTGTACGACAAGACGGGGCTGGTCGAGCTGGCCCGCGCCCTGCACGCGTCCGGGGTGCATCTCGTATCGACCGGTTCGACAGCGGTGGCCGTGGAGAAAGCGGGCGTGCCGGTGACCCGGGTCGAGCAGTTGACCGGATTCCCGGAGTGCCTGGACGGCCGGGTCAAGACTCTGCATCCGGCCGTACACGCCGGTCTGCTCGCCGATCTTCGGCTGCCGGATCACCACCGGCAGCTCGACGAGTTGGGCATCGAGCCGTTCGATCTGCTGGTGTCCAATCTGTACCCCTTCACCGAGACGGTGGCCTCCGGCGCCAGCGTGGACGAGTGCGTCGAGCAGATCGACATCGGCGGTCCAGCAATGGTGCGGGCCGCCGCCAAGAACTCCGAGTCGGTCGCCGTCGTCACGTCCGTCACGGCGTACCCGCTGGTCCTGACCGCGCTGCAGGACGGCGGGTTCTCGCTGACGCAGCGCAGGCTGCTCGCGGCTCGCGCGTTCGCGGACATCGCCGAGTACGACGTGGCGGTCGCCAACTGGTGCGCCACGACGTTGGCTTCGAAGTTGCCCGGGTTCTCCGCGCCGTCCGGAGAACCAGGCGTCGGCAGCGACACAGCCTGGCCCGAGTTCGCCGGTCTGGCCGTACGCCGGCAGAACGAGCTGCGGTACGGCGAGAACCCGCATCAGGCGGCGGCGCTGTATCGCGACCCGGCCGCGCCGGCCGGCCTCGCGCAGGCCGAGCAGTTGAACGGCAAGGAGATGTCGTACAACAACTACGTTGACGCGGATGCGGCCTGGCGCAGTGCGAACGACTTCAGCGAGCCGTGTGTGGCGATCATCAAACACGCCAACCCGTGCGGCATCGCCGTCGGCGCCGACGTGGCGGACGCGCACCGCAAGGCGCACGCGTGTGATCCGACATCCGCGTTCGGCGGCGTGATCGCGGTGAACCGGGAGGTCACGCCGGATCTCGCGAAGCAGGTCGCGGACATCTTCACCGAAGTGATCGTGGCGCCGTCGTACGCGGCCGAGGCGGTGGAGGTGCTGCGCGGCAAGAAGAACCTGCGCGTGCTGGCCGCGCCGCCGTGGAAACCCGCGCCGGCCGAGTTCCGGCAGGTCGGCGGCGGCCTGCTGGTCCAGATGGCGGACCGGATCGATGCGGCGGGCGACGGTCCGGCGACCTGGACGCTTGCTGCGGGGCAGCCGGCGAGCCCGGAAACGATGGCGGATCTCGCGTTCGCCTGGCGGGCCATCCGCAGCGTCAAGAGCAACGCCATCCTGCTGGCCCGTGACGGCGCCACCGTGGGGGTGGGCATGGGTCAGGTGAACCGGGTTGACGCCGCACATCTCGCGGTGTCCCGGGCCGGCGCCGAGCGGGCCCGCGGTGCGGTGGCCGCGTCCGACGCGTACTTCCCCTTCCCGGACGGCCTGGAGGTGTTGATCGGCGCGAGTGTACGGGCGGTGGTCCAGCCGGGCGGCTCGATCCGCGACAACCTGGTCCTCGAGGCGGCCGAGAAGGCCGGCCTGACCGTCTACCTGACCGGCACCCGGCACTTCTTCCACTGAAAACAACGGCATGGACGACGAACGCCTGATTCAGAACGAACGGTTCTCCGGGCAGGACTGGGCGCTCGAGGAGGTCGAGCGGATCCGGTACGAGGACTGCGCGTTCCATGACGTCGACTGGTCCGAGGCGCGCCTGACCGCCTGCACGTTCTCGTACTGCGAGTTCGGGAACGTGCGGTTCAACGCGGCGGTGCTGGAACGCTGCGCGATCCTCCAGTCGGTGCTGCAGCGCTGCTCGTTCTTCGACGCGACGCTTACCGACTGCAAGCTCACCGGCAGCCAGTTCATCGAGTGCGGGCTGCGGCCGCTCACGATCGAGGGCGGCGATTGGGCGTTCGTGGCCCTGCGCGGGCAGAATCTGGCGGGTGGAAAGCTCGGCGGTCTGCGGCTGCGGGACGCCGACCTGATGGGTGCGGACCTCTCCCGGGTGGACCTGCGTGGTGCCGACCTCGGGAACGCCCGGCTGAAGGACGCCGTGCTGACCGGCGCCGACCTGCGCGGTGCGAACCTGGACGGCGTGGCGCTGCGTGAGGTCAGCATTGCCGGAGCGACGATCGACCTGGCTCAGGCGGCGCTGTTCGCCATGGCATACGGGGCGAAGGTTTCGTAGGAAGGGGTTGGCGTGCCGGCGATCATCCTTGACGGCAAGGCCGCCGCGGCGGCGGTGAAGGAGGACCTGCGGGCGCGGGTGAAGGCGCTCACCGAGCGCGGCGTGACACCGGGCCTCGGCACCGTGCTGGTCGGCGACGACCCGGGCTCGCACGCGTACGTCGACGGCAAGCACCGGGACTGCGCCGAGGTCGGCATCGCCTCCATCCGCTACGACCTGCCGGCCGACGCCACTCAGGACCAGGTCGAGGCGGTCGTCGCGGAGCTCAACGCCGACGACTCCTGCCACGGCTACATCGTCCAGTTGCCGCTGCCGCAGCACCTCGACACGCAGCGTGTGCTGGAGCTGATCGATCCGGACAAGGACGCCGACGGCCTGCACCCGGTGAACCTGGGCCGGCTCGTCCTCGGTTATCCAGGGCCGCTGCCGTGCACGCCGCGTGGCATCGTCCACCTGCTGCGGCTGCACGACATCGCGCTGGCCGGCGCCGACGTGACGGTCATCGGACGCGGTACGACCGTGGGCCGGCCGCTCGGCCTGCTGCTGACCCGCCGATCCGAGAACGCCACCGTTACGCTCTGCCACACCCGCACAAGGGATCTCGCCCGGCACACCCGTACCGCCGACATCGTGGTGGCCGCCGTGGGCGTACCGGGTCTGCTGACGGCGGACATGGTGAAGCCGGGCGCCACCGTCGTGGACGTGGGAATCACCCGGGTCGTGGGTGCCGACGGCAAGGGCCGGTACACCGGCGACGTCGCCCCCGACGTACGTGAGGTGGCCGGCGCGGTAGTGCCGGTGCCGGGCGGCATCGGGCCGATGACCCGGGCGATGTTGCTGACGAACGTGGTCGAGCGCGCCGAGGCCGTACGCCACTGATACGGTCCGAGGCATGGGTAAGAAGGTCACGGTCGTGGGTGCCGGTTTCTACGGGTCGACGACCGCACAGCGTCTGGCTGAGTACGACATCTTCGACACCGTGGTGCTCACCGACATCATCGAGGGCCGGCCCGCCGGGCTCGCGCTCGACATGAACCAGTCCCGCCCGATCGAGGGCTACGAGACCCGGGTCGTCGGCGTCACCACCGGACCTAGCGGCGAGGGCTACGAGGAGATCGGCGGCTCGGACGTCGTCGTCATCACGGCGGGCCTGCCGCGCAAGCCGGGCATGAGCCGGATGGACCTGCTCGGCGTGAACGCCAAGATCGTTCGCCAGGTGGCCGAGAACGTCGCCAAGTACGCGCCGAACGCCGTGGTGATCGTCGTGTCTAACCCGCTCGACGAGATGACCGCGCTCGCGCAGCTCGCCACGCAGTTCCCCAGGAACCGCGTGATGGGACAGGCCGGCATGCTGGATTCGGCGCGGTTCACCATGTTCGTCGCCGACGAGCTGGGCGTTCCGATCGCGTCGGTGCAGACGCTGACGCTGGGCTCGCACGGCGAAACAATGGTCCCGGTGCCGTCACAGTCCACAGTGAACGGCAAGCCGCTGGCCGAGCTGCTGGCCGCCGACAAGATCGAGGAGTTGGTCACCCGGACCCGGAACGGCGGCGCCGAGGTGGTCGGCCTGCTGAAGACCGGGTCGGCGTTCTACGCGCCGTCAGCAGCCGCCGCCCGGATGGCCCGGGCCGTTGCCGAGGACTCCGGTGCGGTCATGCCGGTGTGCGCGTGGGTCGAGGGCGAGTACGGCATCTCCGGCGTGTACCTGGGCGTGCAGGCCGAGATCGGCGCCACGGGCGTGAAGCGGGTGGTCGAGACGGATCTGACCGACGCGGAGCTGGCCGGGCTGAAGGAGGCCGCCGAGGCGGTACGGGCGAAGCAGGCCGACGTCGCATCGCTCTGAGGTTTTGTCTTCCCCGGAGTCATCCCCGACTCTTTCCGCGATCTTGGAGTTGTGGTTGCCCTTATGGGCTTTTGGAGGCGATTTGTGCCAACCACAACTCCAAGATCGCGGAGGATTCGCTGGAGATCCGCTAGAGATCCGTTAGATATCCGCTAGAGAGGAGCGCCGGTCGATGGCGAAAATTCAGGTCAAGAACCCGGTCGTGGAGCTCGACGGCGACGAGATGACGCGGATCATCTGGAAGCAGATCCGTGAGCAGCTGATCCTGCCGTACGTCGACGTCAACCTCGAGTACTACGACCTGTCGATCCAGTACCGTGACGAGACCGACGACCAGGTGACGATCGACGCGGCGCACGCCATCAAGCGGCACGGTGTCGGCGTGAAGTGCGCCACGATCACCCCGGACGAAGCCCGGGTGGCCGAGTTCGGGCTGAAGAAGATGTGGCGGTCGCCGAATGGCACGATCCGGAACATCCTGGGTGGCGTCGTGTTCCGCGAGCCGATCATCATGGCGAACGTTCCGCGGCTCGTGCCCGGTTGGACCAAGCCGATCGTGATCGGCCGTCACGCACACGGCGACCAGTACAAGGCGACCGACTTCGTGGCGCCCGGCTCCGGCAAGCTCACGCTCACGTTCACGCCCGACGACGGCTCGGCGCCGATGGAGTTCCACGTCGCGGACTTTCCGGGCGGCGGCGTCGGCATGGGCATGTACAACTTCGACGACTCGATCCGGGATTTCGCGCGGGCCTCGTTCCGGTACGGGCTGGCCCGGCACTACCCGGTGTACCTGTCGACGAAGAACACGATCCTGAAGGCGTACGACGGCCGGTTCAAGGACCTGTTCGCCGAGATCTTCGAGACCGAGTTCGCCGACGACTTCAAGGCCGCCGGCCTGACCTACGAGCACCGCCTCATCGACGACATGGTGGCCGCCGCGCTGAAGTGGGAGGGCGGCTACGTCTGGGCGTGCAAGAACTACGACGGTGACGTGCAGTCCGACACTGTCGCGCAGGGCTTCGGCTCGCTGGGTCTGATGACCTCGGTGCTGATGACGCCGGACGGCGCAACGGTCGAGGCCGAGGCCGCACACGGCACGGTCACCCGGCATTACCGGCAGTGGCAGCGCGGCGAGAAGACGTCCACCAACCCGATCGCGTCGATCTTCGCGTGGACCGGCGGCCTGAAGCACCGCGGACTGCTCGACGAGACACCGGCGGTGACCGAGTTCGCCGAGACGCTCGAGCGGGTGTGCGTCGACACCGTCGAGGGCGGACAGATGACCAAGGACCTGGCACTGCTCATCTCGCGGGACGCTCCGTGGCTGACGACGGACGAGTTCATGAGTACGCTCGAGGAGAACCTGGCGCGCCGGTTCATGCGCTAAAAAGCATGTTTAGAAGCGTAACCGCGGGGTACGTGGCCTCGTTTCCCCCAACAGAACGGATGACGGTCACGCGACGAGGGGTCGCCCGCCGGTCCGGCTGCCTTGTCCCGGGCGCCGACCGGTTCTCCTCGGCAGATGCGCGGCCAGCCGTCCCTTCCCTGCGGGGGGCCCTGTCCCGGGCCCCCCGCCCCCTTTTCTGGGGCGGCGCGCGACCTCCCGTCGATCTTGGAGTTGTGGTTGCCCTTATGGGCGTTCAGCAGCGATTTGTGCCAACCACAACTCCAAGATCGCGGAGTGTTACACAGCGCGCAGCATCTCTGCGGCCCGCTCGGGGACGATGTCGTTGACGAACACGCCCATCGCCGACTCGGAGCCGGCCAGGTACTTCAGCTTGTTCGCGGCCCGCCGGATGCTGAACACCTGCAGATGCAGGTAGCCGAGGTTGCGGCCCTCGCCGACCACTGCCTGATGCCAGGCCGCGATGTACGGCATCGGCTTGTCGAACAACGCGTCCAGGCGGCGCAGCACGTCCAGATAGAGCGGGCCGAACGCGTCCCGTTCGGCGTCGTTGAGCGCCGGGATGTCCGGGACCTGACGGTGCGGCGCGAGTTGCACCTCGAACGGCCAGCGCGACGCCGCCGGGACATAGGCGGTCCAGTGGTCGTTGGCCCCGATCACCCGCACCTTCGCCTTCTGCTCGGCGGCGAGCACGTCCGCGTACAGGCTCCGCCCGCCGGTCCGCTCGGCATGCCGGGCCGCTGCGGCCAGCATGGCCTGCGTTCGCGGCGGCACCATCGGGTACGCGTAGATCTGGCCGTGCGGGTGGTGCAGCGTCACTCCGATCTCCACCCCACGGTTCTCGAACGGGAACACCTGCGCCACACCGGCCAGTGTGGACATCTCGGCAGTCCGGTCGGCGAGCGCGTCCACGACCGTACGCACGCGATCCGGGCGCAGCGCCCCGAACGACGCGTTGTGGTCGCTGGTGAAGCACACGACCTCACAACGGCCGACGCCGGGAAGCACCGGCACGAGGTCGGTCACCTCGGTGATCTCGTCCGGGTCGACCCGGTCACTGAACGACGGGAACTGGTTCTCGAACACCACCACGTCGTAGTCGGGTGCCGGGATCTCACTGGCGAAGTCCGGCGTGGACGGACACAGTGGGCACTTGTCGCTCGGCGGGAGGAACGTACGGTCCTGCCGGTGCGCGTTGATTGCGACCCACTCGCTGACAAGGGGATCGAACCGCAGCTGCGCGGTCGCCGGCGGCGGCGGCAGCCCGCGGGTGTCGGGATACCCGCGATCCTCCCCGGTGCGCTCATCGAAGTAGATCAGTTCCCGGCCGTCGGAGAGGCGGATGGCCGTACGTTCGGCGATGGTCATGGTGCCCTCACGTGCGCACAGTACCCGGCGGGGGCGCAGCCATACCAGGTCAGATGCCGCGGCCGCGCTTGTGCAGCGCCGAAAGCACGTTCTCCACCTTGACCGCGCCGGTCATCGCGGCGAGCGCGATCGCGGTGCGCGGTTCCTTCCAGTTGGCGCGGACCGCCTCCTTGCTGTACTGCCAGGCGGCGCTCCGGTTGCCGGTGGCCGCCGACCAGCACGCCAGTTGCCCGTACACGCGCGCGGCCCCCGGCCGGCATCCGCTGATCTCCGGGTGCCGCTGCATCATCCAGCGCAGCGACGAGATCTTCGTGGCGTATTCGTACGCGTAGTGCGAACTGCGGCCCCACAGCACCCGGATGAGCGGCTCGTCCAGGTGCACGATCGGCGCCCGCCGGGCCGCCCTCAACAACAGGTCCCAGTCCTCGTTCTGGCTGCCCGGCGCATCCTCGGCCACCAGCCCGATGCCGCCATCGACGAGCGCCTCTCGGCGGACCAGGAACGACGAGGAGTGCAGCATCGCCATCCGGGACCGGGCGAGCTCATCCACGGTTACCCGGCTGCGGCCGGCCAGCCGCGGCGTGGTCCGCCCTTCGTACTCCACCTCGATCGCACACGTGGCGAACTCCGAGTCCGGCTCCGCGAGCAGCGCCGCGACCTGCCGGCGCAGCTTGTCCGGCCGCCATTGGTCGTCGTCGTCGCAGAACGCGACGTACTCGGTGTCCAGCGCGAGGATCCCGGTGTTGCGCGCGCCGGCGAGACCGGACGTCCGCCAGTTCGTGAGCACCAGCACCTGCGTGTCCTCGGTCGCGGCCAGCAGGTAGTCCGGTTCCGTCTGGTCGAACACCACCACGACCTTCACCTCGCCCGGGTAGCGCTGTTCGCGTACCCCGGCGATCGCCTTGCGGACGAGTTCCGGGCGGCTGCGGGTGGGAATCACGACGCCGACGGACGGCCAGTTCATCACGCCTCCTGCGGGTTGAGTCGGTATCCGTACGCACGGAGCAGAGGCGCGCACACCGCGCCGACCAGCCGGCGTTGGGACGGCGGCAGCGCCACCGTCCAGGCGTCGTCCCGGCGCAGCGGCACACGCCCGACCGTGAACCGCATCGGATTGCCCGCCGCGCTGTGCCCTACCGACAGATCCGCGTATCCCTCGCCGAGGAAGCCGAGGTCGCTCCCGGTGACCGGGATGCCGGCGAACGCCGCCAGGTCGCGCAGACCGGCGCGCGGATCGACCAGGAACTGTTCGTAGCGCATCCGCCGGACCGGTACGCCGCGGCGGGCGAGCAGGCCGAACGCCGCGTTGTGGGCGTTCCACAACAATGCCGAACGGGCGGGGGAGTACCGCGTCATCTCGTCGGTGCCGTCGGTTTCCGGCCGGGCCACGGTCTTGGTCCAGGAGTACGCGACCCCGCGCGCGTCCCGCACCACGTGCACGACCCGCAGATCCACGTCGTCGGCCCAGCGCAGCACGTGGGCGAGCGCGGAGTGCTTGGACGAGTCGACGATCACGCGCGCGCCGGCGACCTCGACCGCCGCGGCGTACAGCCGGGCATAGAAATTCGCGTACTCGCGCACGTCCGCCGGCGCCTCGGCGTATCCCGCCAGCCGGGGAATGTGCCGGGTCCGTTCCACCCGGTCCTGCAACGCGTGTACCCGCGCGACGTCCACCGACCCCCAGCCGCCGAACGCCAGCTCGCCGACCCGCTCCCAGAACGTGCAGGCGGAGAACTTGGCTCCGCAGCCGCAGCGCTCGTCGTTCAGGATGTCGCGCTGCCAAAGGTGGACGACCTCACCCAGCGCGTACACGCCGGGCAGCTCGCCGAGCAGACGTTCGACGAGCGTGGTGCCGCTTCGTCCCAATCCACCCAGATAGAGCACCCGTGCCACTTTGTCCCGCCTTCGCTCGTTTCGCTCCTATAACGAGCGAACGAGCCGGAAGGAGGCGTGGGGTGACGACCGAGGCTTTCGACCGCGTCCACCTCGACGGGACGGGGTTCGACCGCATCACCGAGGGCGAGGTGGTCGCGTACGTACGGGACGCGATCGCGGCGGGCCGGGGCGGCCGGATCATCACCCCGAACATCGACATCCTGCGCCGGGCGCAGGTGAACGATCGGGTCAGGGCGCACCTCGACGACGCCGACCTCGTCGTGGCGGATGGCATGCCCCTGGTCTGGGCCAGCAAGCTGAGCGGCACGCCGCTGCCCGAACGGGTGGCCGGCAGCAGCCTGATCTGGTCCCTGTCCGAGGGGCTGGGTCGCGACGGCCGATCGGTCTTCGTGATCGGCGGCAACCCGGCCACCGGATCGGAGCCGGACGGTGCGACCCGGGCAGCCGCCCGTCTCGCCGCCGCCTGTCCCGGCCTGCGGATCGCCGGGACGCTGTGTCCCGAGTTCGGCTTCGAGCGCAACAAGGCGGTGTTCGCCGAGTTCCGGGACGCCGTCCGGCAGGCCCAGCCGGATCTGGTGTTCGTGGGTCTGGGCTTCCCCAAGCAGGAGAAGGTCATCACGCGGTTGCGGGCGGACCTGCCGCAGGCCTGGTTCATCGGGTGCGGCGCGGCGGTGAACTTCGTGGCCGGCGACATCGAACGGGCGCCGCGCTGGATGCAGCGAACCGGACTCGAGTGGGCGCACCGCCTGACCACCGAGCCGCGGCGTCTGGCCGGGCGCTATCTGCGCCACGACGCCCCGTACGCCCTGCGCCTCCTAGCCACCAGCGTCCGCCGCTGACCCGTCCGCCTACCCCTTCTCGTCGATCTTGGAGTTGTGGTTGCCCATATGGGAGATTCGTACGCTTCTGTGCCAACCACAACTCCAAGATCGGCGGGGTTCGGGGTGCGTTGTGTTTCAGGCGGCCAGCAGTGCCTTCACCGTGGCGACGATGCCGCCCGGGTCCTGGTACAGGTCGCG
>DATBGW010000319.1:0-10616 GCA_036557765.1 Actinoplanes sp. | reverse complement strand
TCGCCGGCCCCTCGTACCACAGCGGCGAGCCGACCGGTTACTGGACGAAGGGCGGCACCGGCGTCCCGGTCCGTACGCTCCTGGCCCTGATCGACGACATAGCCGCCAACGGCTGACGGCCTTCCTCCGCGATCTTGGAGTTGTGGTTGCCCTTATGTCGGTTCGATAGGTATTTGCGCCAACCACAACTCCAAGATCGCGGAGGAAGGATCAGTTGCTCCGCTTCTGGCGCTCGTTGTAGTCGCGCATGCGCTGGGGATAGCCCATGAGCCGGACGTCGTAGATCGGCATGGACAGCTGGTGGGCGAGGCGGCGAGCGGTCTCCGGCGAGTCGACACGGCGCCGGGTCCATTCACCGTCGTGAGCCACGAGCAGCACGGTCGTCTCGGTCACCGTGGTACGAGGTTCGATGAACGCCTCCACCCCGCGGCGCGAACGGACAAACTCGGCCAGATGCTCCAGATCGGCACGTTCGGCCGGTCGCCCGCTCGTCCGACCCGGCTCTCTGCGCCGCCGAAACCAGGCCACCGGCCACTCCTCCCGCTCGGGTGCCGTCAGGGTACTTCGACACCGCATCGGGTTGGGCACCTGAGTGCAGCGAACGGCTCAGCAAGTGACAAGATGACCCCGGAGACTCGGCTAACGACGCGACCCGGGAGTTGACGTGAGCCAGCCGAACGGCGGAACCTTCGACATCGTTATCTTCGGCGCCGGTAGCGGAGGGTACGCGGCCGCCCTGCGCGCCGCGGAGCTGGACCTCTCGGTGGCGCTGATCGACAAGGCCGAGCTCGGCGGCACCTGTCTGCACCGCGGGTGCATCCCGACGAAGGCGCTGCTGCACGCCGCGGAGATCGCGGATCAGACCCGGGAGAGCGAGCAGTTCGGCGTGAAGGCCGATCTGGTCGGCATCGACATGGCCGGCGTGAACGCGTACAAGGACGGCGTCGTCGGGCGGCTGTACAAAGGCCTGCAGGGCCTGCTCAAGCAGGACAAGATCACGATCGTGGCCGGCTCCGGAAAGCTGGTCGCCCAGGACACGGTCGAGGTGGACGGCCAGCGCTACACCGGCCGCAACGTCATCCTGGCCACCGGCTCGTACTCACGCTCGCTGCCCGGCCTGGAGGTCGACGGTGAGCGGGTGCTGACCAGCGAGCACGCGCTCCAGCTGGATCGCGTGCCGAGCTCGGTCATCGTGCTCGGCGGGGGCGTCATCGGCGTCGAGTTCGCCAGCGTGTGGCGCTCGTTCGGCGCCGAGGTGACCATCCTTGAGGCGCTGCCGCGCCTGGTCGCCGCGGAGGACGAGGAGATCTCCAAGGCGGTCGAGCGCGCGTTCCGAAGGCGCAAGATCAATTACAAGGTCGGCAAGCCGTTCGAGAAGCTCGAGTACACCGACAACGGCGTGCGCGCGACCGTCGCCGGCGGCGAGACCGTCGAGGCCGAGATCCTGCTGGTCGCGGTCGGCCGGGGACCCACGACCACTGACCTCGGGTACGAGCAGCAGGGCGTACGGCTGGACCGCGGCTTCGTGCTGACGAACGAGCGGCTGCACACCGGCGTCGGCAACATCTATGCGGTCGGCGACATCGTGCCCGGCCTGCAGCTCGCCCACCGCGGATTCCAGCAGGGCATCTTCGTGGCCGAGGAGATCGCCGGATTGAAGCCGCCGGTGATCGATGAGGCCGGCATCCCGCGGGTCACCTACTCCGACCCCGAGGTGGCGTCGATGGGCCTCACCGAGGCCGGTGCCAAGGAGAAATACGGCGCGGACAAGATCTCGACGTACAACTACAACCTCGGCGGCAACGGCAAGAGCCAGATCCTCAAGACGCAGGGGTTCGTCAAGCTGGTCCGGGTCACCGACGGGCCGGTGGTCGGCGTGCACATGGTCGGCGCGCGGATGGGCGAGCTGGTCAGCGAGGCTCAGCTGATCTACAACTGGGAGGCGTTCCCGGAGGAGGTCGCCCAGCTCGTGCACGCGCACCCGACGCAGTCCGAAGCGCTCGGCGAGGCGCACCTGGCGCTCGCGGGCAAGCCGCTCCACGCCCACGCCTGATCCATCCCCGTCCGCACCCCACGTCCTGGTAAGGAGTTCGAATAATGCCGGTATCGGTCACCATGCCGCGGCTGGGTGAGAGCGTCACCGAGGGCACCATCACGCGCTGGCTCAAGCAGGAGGGCGAACGGGTCGAGGCGGACGAGCCCCTGCTCGAGGTCTCCACCGACAAGGTCGACACGGAGATCCCGTCGCCCGCCGCGGGCGTCCTGTCCCGCATCGTCGTCGGCGAGGACGAGACCGCCGACGTCGGCAGCGAACTGGCGATCATCTCGGGCGACGACGAGGACGCCGGTGCCGCGCCCGCACCGCAGGCCGGCCAGCAGTCGGCATCGCAGGCCGGGTCCGCGCCCCAGGACGCCCAGCAGGCCGCGTCCGCACCGCAGGACTCACAGCAGGTCACGCCGTCTCCCGCTGCGCCGCCGGAGCAGCAGGACCGCGAACCCGAGCCGGAACCGGCCGCGCCGACCACGCCGTCGACCGAGAAGCCGGTCGAGGAGGAGGCGCCGGCGCCGCAGGCCGCCGCGGGGTCGTCCGAGGGCACGGCCGTGAAGTTGCCCGCGCTGGGCGAAAGCGTGACCGAGGGTACGGTGACGCGCTGGCTCAAGCAGGTGGGCGACTCGGTCGAGGTGGACGAACCTCTCCTCGAGGTGTCCACCGACAAGGTCGACACCGAGATTCCCTCGCCGGTCGCCGGCACCCTGCTCGAGATCAAGGTGCAGGAGGACGACACCGCCGAGGTGGGTGCGGACCTCGCGATCGTCGGCACGCCGGGCAGCGCCCCGGCCGCGCAGGAGCCGCAGCAGCAGGCGCCCGCGCCTCAGCAGCAGCCGCCGGCTCAACCGGAGCAGCCCGCCCAGCAGCAGGCGCCCGCGCCGCAACAGGCCGCCCCGCCCCGGGAGGAGACGGCCGAGCCGCAGCCGACGATCGATACGGCTCCGGCGCCGGACTTCGAGCCGGTGGGTGAGTCGTACGGCGACCCTTCCGCGAGCGCGGAGACGGCGTCCGACCCGGCCGCGGCCGAACGGTCGGCCGAACCGCCGGCGCCCGGCCAGACCAGCACGCCGGCCGCCGAGACGGTCCGCGGCAACGGGGCCGGCGACGCCGGCTACGTGACGCCGCTGGTCCGCAAGCTTGCAGCGGAGAAGGGCGTGGACCTCTCGTCGATCACCGGCACCGGCGTGGGCGGGCGGATCCGCCGGCAGGACGTTCTCGAGGCGGCGGACAAGGCCGCCGCGGCGAAGGCGGCCGCCGCGACGCCGGCTCCCGCCCCGGCGGCATCCGAGGCGCCGGCGGCGACCAAGCCGGCGGCGAGCCCGCTGCGTGGCCGCACCGAGAAGCTGAGCCGGATCCGGGCGACGATCGCCCGCCGCATGGTGGAGTCGCTGCAGATTTCGGCGCAGCTCACCACGGTCGTCGAGGTGGACGTCACCAGGATCGCCCAGCTCCGGAACCAAGCCAAGAACGACTTCTACGGCAAGAACGGCGTCAAGCTCTCGTTCCTGCCGTTCTTCGCGCTCGCCACGGTTGAGGCGCTGCGCGAGCACCCCGTGGTGAACTCGTCGATCGACCAGGAGGCGGGGACCGTCACCTACCATGACGGCGAGCACCTCGGCATCGCTGTGGACACCCCGAAGGGCCTGCTCGTGCCGGTGATCCGGGACGCCGGCGACCTCAACCTGGTCGGGCTGGCCAAGCGGATCGCCGACGTGGCAGAGCGCACCCGGTCCAACAAGATCAGTCCGGACGAGCTGTCCGGCGGCACGTTCACGCTGACCAACACCGGTAGCCGGGGCGCGCTGTTCGACACCCCGATCATCAACCAGCCCCAGGTGGGCATCCTCGGCACCGGTGGTGTGGTCAAGCGGGCAGTGGTGGTCGACGATCCGGACCTGGGCGAGGTCATCGTTCCGCGCTCGATGGTGTACCTGGCGCTCAGCTACGACCACCGGATCGTGGACGGCGCCGACGCGGCCCGGTTCCTGGTCACCATCAAGGAGCGCCTGCAGGCCGGCCACTTCGACGACGACCTCTAGAGTTCTCCTTCATCAAGATCCCCGCGATCTTGGAGTTGTGGTTGCCTTTATGCCCGTCTTGGGCCGCTCTGTGCCAACCACAACTCCAAGATCGCGGAGTGCGGTAGCACATCGCGGGGTCTTCACGGGGCGCGGAGCAGATCGCGGGGTCTTCGCGGGGTGCGGAGCAGTTCGCGGGTGCGGAGCATATCGCGGGATTCTGAGGGCGGCAGGCCCTGCTGTTTGAGCGTGTTCAAATTCGGGAAGCATGGATCCATGCGGATCCTCATGGCGGGCTCGTCCGGCTTTCTCGGCACGCATCTGGCTGATCACCTGCGCTCGGCCGGTCACGACATCACCCGGCTCGTACGGCGCCCGGCGCGCTCCGCCGACGAGGCGCCGTGGGATCCGGCCGCCGGACAGCTCGACGGATCGCTGGTCGCCGGCACGGACGCCGTGATCAACCTCGCCGGCGTGGGCGTCGGCGACAAGCGCTGGACCGCGAGCCACAAGAACGCCGTCCGCTCCAGCCGGGTGGACACCACCGGCACCATCGCGCAGACCATCGCGCATCTGCCCGCTGACGATCGCCCGGCCCTACTGCTGCAGGCGTCCGCGGTCGGCTGGTACGGCGACACCGGCGACACCGAGGTGACCGAGGAGGCGCCGGCCGGCACCGACTTCCTCGCGGACGTGTGCCGGGTATGGGAGGCGGCCACCCGTCCCGCCGAGGATGCCGGCACCAGGGTCGTGCTCCTCCGCACCGGCCTCCCGTTGGACGAGCGCGGCGGACTGCTGAAACCGCAGATGCTGCCGTTCCGGCTGGGCGTCGGCGGCAAGCTCGGCGGCGGGAAGCAGTGGGTGCCCTGGATCGCGCTGGCCGACTGGCTCCGCGCCGCCGACTTCCTGCTCGAGCGCGGGGACATCGCCGGCCCGGTGAATGTGGTCGGACCCGAACCGGTCACCAACGCCGCGTTCACTCAGGCGTTCGGCCGTCTGCTGCACCGGCCGACGATCATGCCGATCCCCGGGCCGGCGTTGCACCTGGTGCTGGGCGGACTGGCCGGCGAGGCGCTGAAGAGTCAGCGCGTGCTGCCCGGCGTTCTGCGCCGTTCCGGATTCACTTGGACGTATCCGACGCTGGACTCCGCGTTGCACGCCGCGCTGGAGCCGAGCGCGGTGCTCTAAGCGGGCTGCGATCGCTTGCTAACCTGCGGTTGATGTCCGTCGCCGCGCGCGTCGCCTCCGACGACCAACCGGCTGCCACGCCCGCCCGAACGAGGGTCCGGCCGGCGTGGCGATGGCACGCGCTGGTCATCGCCGTGGCGCTGGGACTGGCGTTCTGGGTGACACAGGGACTGTGGGCACAGCCGTACGATCACACGCTCGCCCACAACTCGGGCGATCAGGCCTTCTTCGAGTGGGTGCTGGGCTATGGCGTCCATCTGCTCGGCCACGGCGGTGATCCGTTCTTCACCACCCTGATGAACAGCCCGCTCGGGGTGAACCTGGCCGCCAACACGTCGATCACGGCGTACGCGCTGCTCTTCGCGCCGGTGACCAAGCTGGCCGGTCCGCAGATCAGCTTTGTGACGATCTTGACGTTGAACCTCGCCGGCTCGGCGGTCGCCTGGTACTTCTTCCTGCTGCGCCACCTGGTCCGGCGCCCGCTCGCCGCTGCAGTGGGCGGGCTGTTCTGCGGATTCGCGCCCGGCTTCGTGGCCCATGCGAACGGTCACCTCAACTTCACCGCGGGCTGGATCGGACCGGTCGTGCTGTGGCAGGTGCTGAGGCTGCGCCAACCCGGCCACTGGCTCCGCAACGGCGCGGTGCTCGGCGTACTGCTGGCGGTGTGCTTCACGATCGCCGCCGAAGCCCTGTTCTTCACCGCGCTCGCCACGGCGGTGTTCGTGGTGAGCTGGTCGCTCGCCCGCGTCAACCGGGCGGAGGTGAAAGCCGCGGCGCCCACCGTGCTCCGCGCGCTCGCGGTGACCGCCGTGGTGGCGGGCGGGCTCCTCGCGTACCCGATCTATATGCACTTCGCGGGTCCCCAGTCGTTCGCCCGCACCGGCTTCAACCAGCGGCACTACGTCGAGGACGTGATCTCCTACCTCAGTTACTCGGACCGCTCGCTGGCCGGATGGGCCGGGTTGAGCAGCTCGTGGCTGGCGCCGAACCCCACCGAGGAGACCTCGTTCCTGGGTTTGCCGATGGTCGTGCTGGCGGTGTGCTCGCTCGTGGTGCTGTGGCGGCGTGCGGATGCCGGCCGGCAGGCGACGCTGCGGGCGCTCGCCGTGGTGGCCGCCGTCTTCGTGGTGCTGTCCTGGGGTCCACGCCTGCATCTCATGGGGGCGGAGACTCCGATCATGCTGCCGTACGCGGCGCTGGCACACCTGCCGCTGTTCAACGCGGCACTGCCGGTCCGGTTCGCGCTCGTGGTGAGTTGCGTGGTCGGCATCGTGCTCGCGCTGGCCGTGGACCGGCCGGGCGCCGAGCCGGCGCCGGTCCGGATCTCGTACGTTGCAGCGTTCGTGGTGGCGCTGGTGCCGCTGTTCCCGCTTCCGGTGCTGACGATGTCGCGGGCGCCCGAGCCGGCGTTCATCGCCGACGGGCGGTGGCGAGCGTACGTCCCGGCCGGCGGCGGCATGTCCGCGCTGCCGTTCGCCACGAACGTGACGCCGGACGCCCAGCGCTGGCAGGCGTACACCCTGGCGCGGGGTGGGTCGCAGTTCCGCATGCCGGACGGCTACTTCCTCGGGCCGGGCGGCCGGGACGGTGGCGGCCGGCTCGGCGCGCCGTGGCGGCGCACCGACTGGCTGTTCTTCCGGGCCGCGGTGTACGGCTACGTCACCGCCATCGACGACGCCGACCGGGCCGCTGCCCGCAGCGACTTCGCGTACTGGGGAATCGACGCGGTGTTCCTGCCTGACCAGATCACCGGCCAGAACGGGATCCTGTTCCGAGCCGCGGTCGAGACCACCGCGACCGACCTGCTGGGACCGCCGCAACGGGACGGCGGTGTGCTGGTGTGGCAGGTCCAGCCTCCGGTCGGCGGCGGATAGCCGCTCCCGGCCGCTACGCTGGCCGCGTGACCACACCAACGCTCACCGTGCTCCGTCCGGGCGTCGTGGACTACCTCGTGGCCTGGGACGAGCAGCGCCGCCTGCACGAGGCGGTGGCGGCCGGCGTCCAGCCTGATACCGTCCTGCTGCTCGAGCATCCCAGCGTGTTCACCGCCGGCAAGCGCACCGAGCCGGCGGACCGGCCGTTCGACGGGACGCCGGTCGTCGACGTGGACCGCGGTGGCAAGATCACCTGGCACGGGCCGGGTCAGCTGGTCGGCTACCCGATCCTCAAGTTGCCGGATCCGGTCGACGTGGTGGCGTACGTCCGCCGCACCGAACAGATGCTGATCGACGTCTGCGCCGAGTTCGGCGTGGTCGCCGACCGGGTCGAGGGACGCAGCGGCGCGTGGGTGCGGGCCGACGACCGCGGACCGGACCGCAAGGTCGCGGCCATCGGGATCCGCGTCGCCAAGGGCGTCACACAGCACGGGTTCGCGCTGAACTGCGATTGCGACCTGTCGAACTTCGATCGCTTCGTGCCGTGCGGCATCCGGGACGCCGGCGTCACGTCGCTCACCGCCGAGGTGGGCCGCCCGGTCACCGTCGCGGACGTGCTCCCGGTGGTCGAACGGCACTTGTCGACACTGTCGGCCTGATCGTCACGGCACCAGGCGGTGCAGATCCCGGGGGAACGCGGTGACCTCCCGGACGTTCGCGGCGCCGGTCAGCCGCGCCACGAACCGTTCCAATCCGATCGCGAAGCCGCCGTGCGGCGGCATGCCGTACCGGAAGCCGTCCAGATATCCCCGGTACGGCTCGAGCGGCTCACCGGCGGCGGCCAGCGCGGCGACGTAGTCGGAGTACCGGTGCAGCCGTTGGCCGCCGGTGACCAGCTCGACGCCGCGGAAGAGCAGGTCGAAGCCGTTCGAGTACGCCGGATCGACCGGGTCCGGAGCGGTGTAGAACGGCCGCTTGCGCATCGGATAGCCGGTCACGAACACGAAGTCCGACCCGTGCTCGCGGTGCGCCCACTCCCCCAGCGCGCGTTCGTGCGCGGGCGCCAGATCGGGCTCGTCCGTCGGCGCCCCGGCGATCCGCAGGGCCTCGGTGAAATGCACGGCGGGAATCTCGGCCGGCACCTCCAGCGCCACCCACGGCGCGACGGCCGCGGCCATCCCGAAAAGCGTCGTGGTCAGCACCGCCATCACGTCGCGGTGATCGGCGATGAAGCCCATCTCCGCATCCAGCGACGTGTACTGCGCCAGGTGCCGCGCGGTGTCGTGCGGCTCGGCGCGAAACACCGGCCCGACCTCGTAGACGCGCTCGAACACCCCGACCATGAGCTGCTTGTAGAACTGCGGCGACTGCGCGAGGTACGCCGGCCGGCCGAACCAATCAAGCCGGAACACGTTCGCCCCGGACTCGGTCGCGGACGCCACCGCCTTAGGCGTATGGATCTCGACGAACCGCTGGTCCGCCAGCGCGGCGCGAAATCCCGCGGTCGCGGCCGCCGCGATCCGCAACGCGGCCGCCCGGCTCGGATGTCGCAGGGCCAGCGCCGCAGAGTCCAGCTGCGTCGGAAGCGTCGCGGTCAGCGCGGGTCGGTGCAGTTCGAACGGCAGCGGTACGGATACCGCGCTCACCACACGCAGCTGCGGCTCCACCAGCTCGACGCCGCCGGGAGCCACCGGGTTCCCGGTGACCGTGGCGAGGACCTCCACGACGCTCTCCTCCGGCAGCGCCTCGAGCTGCTCGCGCGTGCCCGGGTCGCGTACGACCACCTGCGCGAAGCCGGCCGCGTCCCGCAGGATGAGGAACGCGACGGACTTGAGCATCCGGCGCCGGTGGACCCAGCCGGCCACGGTGACGGTGTCGCCGGCGTGCCCGGCGAGGTCGGCGGAGAGGATGCGTGGCATGGCCGTCCCGGTGTCTGGCTAACGGATGGGCCGCCAGCCAACCACCGCGATGTCCCGCCGAGAAAGCGCATTTCTCCGCCCGGAGCTCCGGTGTGGTCCAGCGCCCCGCCTCGTCGATCTTGGAGTTGTCGGTGGGACGAAATTCGCGGAAAGCCGCATAAGGGCTACCCCCACTCCAAAATCGCCGGGGGTTGGGACGCGAGGCCGCATCGGGCGGCGTGAGCCTCATCGCCCGCACCCCGGATGATCTTGCCGGAGGCGTAACCTCTGGGTGTGACTATCGCTCCCGAGGGCCGCCGCTTGCTGCGCATCGAGGCTCGCAACGCCGAGACCCCGATCGAGCGGAAGCCGCCGTGGACCAAGGTCAAAGCGAAGATGGGACCGGAGTACACCCAGTTGCGCTGGCTCGTGCAGCGTGAGGGCCTGCACACGGTGTGCCAGGAGGCCGGCTGCCCCAACATCTACGAGTGTTGGGAGGATCGGGAGGCCACCTTCCTCATCGGCGGTGACCAGTGCACCCGCCGCTGTGACTTCTGCCAGATCGACACCGGCAAGCCGGCCGAGTTCGACGCCGACGAGCCCCGCCGGGTGGCCGAGTCGGTCGCCGCGATGGGCCTGAAGTACGCGACGGTCACCGGCGTCGCCCGCGACGATCTGCCCGACGGCGGCGCGTGGCTGTACGCCGAGACGGTGCGCCAGATCCACAAGCTGCTGCCCGGCTGCGGGGTCGAGCTGCTGATCCCGGACTTCAACGCCGAGCCCGAGCAGCTCGCCGAGGTGTTCGGCGCGGCACCGGAGGTGCTGGCCCACAACGTCGAAACCGTGCCCCGGATCTTCAAGCGGATCCGGCCGGCCTTCCGCTACGAGCGTTCCCTCGAGGTGCTGACCCGCGCCCGCGAGGCCGGCCTGGTCACCAAGAGCAACCTGATCCTGGGCCTGGGCGAGGAACGCGACGAGGTGTCCCAGGCCTTGCGCGACCTGCACGCAGCCGGCTGCGAGCTGGTCACGATCACGCAGTACCTGCGGCCCACGCCCCGGCACCATCCGGTCGAGCGGTGGGTCAAGCCGGAGGAGTTCGTGGAGCTGCGTGAGGAGGCCGAGCGGATCGGCTTCGCCGGTGTGATGAGCGGTCCGCTGGTGCGCTCGTCGTACCGCGCCGGCCGCCTCTACCAGCAGGCCCTCGCCGCGCGCGGCTGACCGTCACACTTCGCCAAGCCACCCCTCCGCCGATCTTGGAGTTCGAGCCCATCTCCGCCGATCTTGGAGTTGTGGCTCGCGAAAGGCAACCACAACTCCAAGATCGCGGGGAAGGAAGCCGAACGGTCACGCCTCGTCGAGCAGGCCCAGCCGACGGGCCACCGCGGCCGCCTCGCCGCGGTTGCTCACTTCCAGCTTGGCGATGATCCGCGAGACGTGGACGCTCGCCGTCTTCGGCGAGATGTAGAGGCTCTCGGCGATCCGGCTGTTGCTCTGCCCCTCGGCGACCAGCCGGAGCACTTCCCGCTCGCGGGCGGTCAGGATCTCCGTCGCGGCTGGGTGCGCCGCCGAACGCAGGCCGATCCGCCGG
>DATBGW010000318.1:0-9697 GCA_036557765.1 Actinoplanes sp. | reverse complement strand
TAAAGGCAACCACAACTCCAAGATCGACGAGAAGGGTTGGTTGGAGGGTTCAGTTGAGTTGGTTGACGACCCAGTCGTAGGCCTGCATCACCCAGTCGATCTGCTGGAGGTGGGCCAGGCCGACGCCGACCAGGAACACCGAGGTGACCAGGTGTGCGCCGACCGCCGAGCGCCGCACCCGGTGCAGGTGCTTCTCCAGCACGATCCGCCCGACCAGCCGGCTCAGCGCGAACAGGCCCGCCGCGACACCCAGGCTGAGCACGAACACGATCACCGACGTGAGCAGGTTGCCGTCCGACGCGATCGCCCACAGACCCCAGCAGACGAACGCGAAGAGCGCCGCGGCGGTGGTCCACTCGCCGCCGCTGCGCAGGTCACGAGCGGTGGTCCGGAACGACGGCACCTCGGCGCCGGGCCAGCCGGTACCGGTGGGCTCGTGCTCGGCGGCGAACCGCTGAGCCCGCGGATTCGGTGTCACCCGGGCGCGCCCGGAGGCGTACGGGCCAGGTGCGGGCGCCCACGGATCCTGCGGCGGCATGTCGGCCGTCCGCTCGGACCACTGCGGTTGCTCCGGCATCGTGCTCCTCCCGTTGAAGAGAACCCGCCTTCGAGAGTAGCGACCGGAGAAACCAGAGTAGCGAGCGAACAAATCAGTCGCCGCCGCGCGTGCGGACGGCTAGACACTGTTCATGGACTCCTCGGACATCCGCATCCGGGTCGGCACGGCCGACGACTGGGACGCGATCTCGGATCTGCTCGGTTACGTGTTCCACGACACGATCGATCAGGAGACCCGAGACCGGGAGGCATCCGTCTTCGAGCCGGAGCGTTCCCTGGTCGCCGACGACGCCGGTGCGGTTGTCGGGCATGCGGCGGCGTACAGCCGGGAGCTCACCGTGCCGGGCGGCCCGGTGCCGGCCGCGTACGTCACGCTGGTCGGCGTCGCGCCGACGCACCGGCGCCAGGGCCTGCTCAGCCGGATGATGCGCCGCCAGCTGGAGGAGATCGCCTCCGCCGGGCGCGAGCCGGTCGCGGTCCTCTGGGCCTCCGAGAGCACGATCTATCCGCGGTACGGGTACGGGCTGGCCAGCCAGCGCCTGTCACTGGACATCGCCACGATCGAGATCCGCCCGCCGCAGACGCCGCCGGTACCCGACGCCCGCCTACGGCTGATCGAGCCGGCCGACGCGATCGCCGACCTGGCGAAGGTGTACGAGCAGATGCGCGGGGACCGACCCGGCTACGCGAGCCGCGACGACCGCTGGTGGCGGGCGTTGCTGGCCGATCCGGAGTCGGAGCGCCACGGCGCCACGGCACTGCACGGCGTGGTGCACGACACCCCGCACGGGCCGACCGGATACGCCCTGTGGCGTACCAAGTCCGACTGGGACGAGAAGGGCCCGAAGGCGCAGGTACGGGTCCGGGAAATGGTGGCCGCGGACCCAGCCACGTACGCGGCGCTGTGGCGCTTCCTGCTCACCATCGATCTGGCCCGCACGGCGACGTTCAGCTTCGCGACGCCGGACGAACCGCTGATCCACATGGTCAACGAGCCGAAGCGGCTGGGCGGCCGGATGCTCGACGGGCTCTGGGTTCGGATCGTCGACGTGCCGCACGCGCTGGCGAGCCGCCGCTACGCGACCGACGTGGACGTCGTGCTGGACGTGACCGACGCGCTGCTGCCACGGAACACCGGCCGATGGCGGCTCACCGGCGGCCCGGGCGGCGCCAGCTGTACGACCACCGACGAGCCGGCCGATCTGGCCTGCACCACGCTGGAGCTCGGTTCGGCGTATCTCGGCGGCCCGTCGCTGAGCGCGCTGGCCGCGGCGGGCCGGGTCCGCGAGTTGACCTCGGGCGCGCTGGGCGCGGCGTCCGCGGCGTTCGGCTGGTATCGCCTGCCGGCCGCCATCGAGGTGTTCTGAGAAGCGGGTAGGTTCGGTCTCATGGGCGAGCCCGAACGCCGGCGCCGGCGACTGCGACCCCCATCGGCCGCCGCGGCAGAGACGACGGCTGCGGCAGAGACGGCCGCCGCGGCGGAGACGACGGCCGCAGCGGAGACGACGGCCGCGGCAGAGACGGCCGCCGCGGCAGAGACGACGGCCGCAGCCCAACAGGCGGCGGCAGAGACGATGCCGGTCGACGACCCGGAGGACGTGCCGCCGGCCCGGCCCCGGCCACGGCTGCCGCGCGTACCGACATCGGGTGCCGGATTCGTCGATGACCGGGACGTCGAGCGGGGTCTGCGCGGACTGGTCGGTTCCGGTTCCTCGCAGGTCAGCGTCGGCGCGGCGTTGCGCGCCCGGGATGCGACCCGCCCCACCGAGGCCCATCTGGCGGAGGCCGAACGCAGCCTCACCATCGTCCGGCGGAACTGGTCACCCCCGGGCCAGAGCTAGCTGGGTGGGAGCGGCGGCAGCTCGCGGGTCTGTTCGTACTCGGCCAGCTGCGCGATCCGCCGCGCGTGCCGCTCGTTGCCGGAGAACGGCGTTGCAAGGAACGCGTCGGCGAACGTGGCGGCCTCGTCCGGCGTGTGCTGGCGGGCGCCGATGGCAAGCACGTTCGCGTCGTTGTGCTGGCGGGCGAGCTGGGCGATCTCGACCTTCCAGGCCAGCGCCGACCGGACACCGTCGATCTTGTTGGCGGCGATCTGCTCGCCATTGCCGGACCCGCCGATGACGATGCCGAGGCTGCCCGGGTCGGCGACCACCTTGGCACCCGTATGCAGGCAGAACGCCGGATAGTCGTCCTCGGGATCGTACTCGTGCGGGCCGACGTCGACGACCTCGTGCCCCTGCTTGCCCAGGTACTCGACGAGGTGCTGCTTCAGCTCGAAGCCGGCGTGGTCGGAACCGAGGTAGACGCGCATGAGCGCAGTCTGTCAGAAGATCAGCGCGGCGCGCAGCGCGGAGGCGACCTGATCGATCGCGGCCCGGGCGGCGTCGAAGAGCGCCAGCTTCCGCGCGAAGCCATGGTTGACTCCGGCGTATCGCACGTGCACGACCGGGACCCCCGCGTCGATCAGCGCGTCGGCATAGTCGGCGCCCTCATCGCGCAGGACGTCGTACTCGGCGGTGACGATCAGCGTGGGTGGCATCCCGGACAGATCCGGAACGGCCAGCGGTGCCACATCGGGCGTGTACCGCAGCGCCTTGTCGGGAACGAACGTGTCCCAGGCCAGTCGCATCGACTCGCGGTCCAGGCCGTAGCCGCCCACTTCGTCGTACGACTCGGAGGCCATCATCGGGTCGATCACCGGGTAGATCAGCACCTGGTAGTCCAGCGGTGCGGCGGCATCCCGTTGCCGGCGCGCGACCACGGTGGCGAGCAGACCGCCGGCGCTGTCGCCGCCGATTGCCAGCCGCGAGGGATCCACACCCAGCGCGCCGCCCTCCCGGCGTACGTAGCCGAGGACAATCTCGACGTCGTCCAACGCCGCCGGGTAGACGTGCTCGGGCGCGAGCCGGTATCCCACCGACAGCACCGCGCAGCCGGACCGGTCGGCGATCCGCCGGCACATCCGGTCGGCGGTCTCGATGCTGCCGTACACCCAGCCGCCACCGTGCAGATACACCAGGATCGGCGCGTTTACCGACCGGGCGTACAGCCGGCAGGGCACGCCGTCGGCGTCCAGATCCACGACGACCGGCAGCGGCAGCGCCGGTCCGCACTCGGCCTCGACGGCGTCCTCCATCGCCGCCCGGGTCGCCCGCACCTGCTCGTCCGGATCGCCGAGAGCCGGCGGCCGCCGGCGGATCGCGAGCGAGGCCTCGACCTGCGGGTGCAGCATCAGTCGAGCTGGGCGAGCACGAGGCCGGCCCGGGCCTTGGGCGTGAACCAGGTGCTCTTGCGCGGCAGCTTGCGCCGGGCCAGGTTCACCGCGACGAAATCGGCCACGGTCACCGGCGCGATAAGCACTGCGAGCTCGGCCCGTCCGGTGTCCACCTCGGCGCGCAGCCACGCCGCCGGGTAGTCGCCGCCGACGTACGCGATCCGCTTGTCGCCCGGATCCAGACCGAGCACGTCCTGCAACAGGAGGCGCTCGACCAAAGCGTGATCCAGGTTGTCGACCGGGTCAGCCCACTCATCGCGGGGCAGCACGACCGAATACGAGTGCCGCCCGGCGTACAACTCGATCGTGCCCTTGGCGGGCACGGCCGCGGGTCGCGGCAGCTCCTCGACCCGCGCGCCGGCCGCGCGCAGCCGGGGCACGAGGTCGTCGATCGGCAGTTCGCTGACCAGCCGGTTGTACGGCTGGATCGTCACCGACGCCGGTGTGGTCACGACGGCCAGGAAGCGCGGCAGTCCGCCGGTCTGCGCAGCGAGGCTGCGGTGGTTGCCGTCCGCGACGACCAGCTCGCCGCCGCCCGCGAGCGCGGTGAGATCGTCCTGCAGATCGCCCGGCGGGACCACCCAGATGGCGTGGGTGCGGCCGGTCTGGTCGGTATCGGTCGCGGCGGGCGCCCCGGCCGCGTCGGTGGCGGCCGCGAGCGCGGCCTGCAGGTCGTCGCCGCGACCGGTCTGCAGCAGCAGTACGGGCGAGAGCAACGTCCCGAGCGCCGCGGCGAGGGCCACCCGTTCGCGCACCTTCGCCGGGAAGACGTCCTCGTTGCGGATGACCAGCCCGGGTTCGGCGGAGCTGGTGGAGATCTGGTCGGTGTCGACCATGGCCCAGAGGCCGTACGCGGTGGGTTCACCCGGCGCGGTGATCCGGTACAGCACGACGACCTGCTCGGCCGGGGTGTAGCTGCCGTCCGCCCGCTGCCGGGCGAGTCGCGCCACGGCGTCCGGCAGCGCCTCGGAAAACGACCTGCCGATCGACTCCGGGGCCCGGTGTGGCATCTCGATGGCCAGCGCGCTGTGCGGGTTCGCCTCGATGATCTCGGTGATCTCGGCGTCGTCCGCGAACTCGTCGTAGTTCTGCGCGCCGGTGCCGCCGGTGGTGATCCAGGCGCGGCTGATCGGGTGCACGACCGTCATGGAGCCGAACCTACCGGGTGGGCCGGCGGTGCCTTCCCATGGGCATGTTGGCTCGGGCCCGGGCGAGCTGCCCGCGGCGCCAGGAGCCCGGCCGTCGCCCGACCGGCGTACAGGAGACCGTCACCGGCGGCGCGACCATCGCGGCGATCTCGGGATCCGCCCACGCGCCGCGCTGTACAGCGATCGTGGTGGTGGCACAGTCCGCCTCGGCCATCGTTGCCTCCAAATGGGGTCTCTCCCCATCCAACGACGCCGAGCCCCGCCGCGTGGCGCGTTTCCCGACAGACCACCCGCTGATCTTGGACTTATGGTGAGCCCCGATGCCGGGCGAACCGACATAAGGGTGCGGTCAGTCGAAGAGGGGACCCACCTCACGGGAGCGCTTCAGCTCGTAGAAGCCGGGCGTCGCGCCGACCAGCAGCACGCCGTCCCACAGCTTGCCGGCCACCTCGCCCTTGGGCGACGGCGTGACCACCGGGCCGAAGAACGCCACCGTCTCCCCCTCCGGTCCGGGAGCGTGGATCACCGGCGTACCCACGTCCAGGCCGACCGGCTTCATGCCCGCGTCGTGGCTGGCGCGCAGCGCGTCGTCCCACACGTCGCTGGTGGCGGCGTCGGCGAGCGCCGGGTCCAGCCCGACCTCGGTCAGCGCCTCGGTGTAGAGCTTCTCGTCCAGCTCGTACTTCCGCAGGTGGATCCGGGTGCCGAGGGCGGTGTAGAGGTCACGGAGCACGTCCGGCCCGGCCGCGTCGGCGGCGGCGATACAGATCCGGACCGGTCCCCAGGCCCGGTCCAGGAACCGCCGGTAGTTCTCCGGCAGGTTCCGGCCGCCGTTCAGGATCGACAGGCTCATCACG
Source organism: Actinoplanes sp. (assembly GCA_036557765.1). Lineage (GTDB taxonomy): Bacteria > Actinomycetota > Actinomycetes > Mycobacteriales > Micromonosporaceae > Actinoplanes. The sequence goes on along the minus strand of DATBGW010000318.1, from coordinate 3,860 downwards.
TGAAACCGGATGTCGAGTGGCCGCACGTTCTCCACCTCGAGCAACCAGCGTGACGTCAGCCACGCCCAGGGACACATCGGGTCGAACCACATATCGACGGTCGTGCGTTCGCTCATATGCCGATCCTCCCTCCGGCACGGTCCGGCCGCCGGGTGAGGTGCACCACGCGGGCCTCGCATAGGGTGGGAGGACATGCTCGCGTCGACGGGAGAATGATCGTGGCCGGAGTTCGTAACCTGACCCAGGTCGAGGCTGCCGAGCGGGCCCGCCTGCTCGAGGTGACCGGATACGACATCGCCCTCGACCTCACCGACGGATCCGGCAACCCCGGCGAGAACACGTTCCGGTCGATCACCGAGGTCACATTCCGCTGCGTCGAGCCGGGCGCCGAGACGTTCATCGAAGTGGCCGCGGCGGGCATCCGGTCCGCGACTCTGAACGGCGCGCCGGTTGACACGTCCGGATGGTCGGCGGAGAAGGGTCTCGCGCTTCCCGGGCTCGCCGCCGAGAACACGCTCGTGGTGGACGCCGACTGCGCGTACTCGGCCAGCGGCCAGGGCCTGCAGCGCAGCGTGGATCCGGTGGACAAGGAGATCTACCTCTACAGCCAGTTCGAGACCGCCGACGCCCAGCGCGTGTACGCCTGCTTCGACCAGCCCGACCTCAAGAGCGTGTTCACCTGGCACGCCACCGTGCCGGCGCACTGGACGGTCGTGTCGAACATGCCGGTCGAGAGCACCGCCGAAGCAGGACGGGCCGCGAAGACCGTGCACTTCACCCGCTCGGAACGGATGAGCACGTACATCACCGCGCTGTGCGCCGGGCCGTACCACGAGGTGCGGGACAGCCACGACGGCATCGACCTGGGCGCGTACTGCCGCGCCTCGATGGCCCAGTACATGGACGCCGACCAGCTGTTCCTGATCACCAAGCAGGGCTTCGACTTCTTCCACGAGCAGTTCGGCGTGCGGTACCCGCTGCCCAAGTACGACCAGCTGTGGGTGCCCGACTTCAACGCCGGCGCGATGGAGAACTTCGGCTGCGTGGTGCACGCCGAGGCGCACTACATCTTCCGTTCGCAGGTCACCGACTACGAGTACGAGCAGCGCGCCAACACGATCCTGCACGAGCTCGCGCACATGTGGTTCGGCGATCTGGTGACCATGCGCTGGTGGAACGACCTGTGGCTGAACGAGTCGTTCGCCGAGTGGGCGAGCCACTGGTGCAACACGCGCGCCACCCGGTTCACCGACGCCTGGACGACGTTCCTGTCGGTCCGCAAGAACTGGGGCTACCGGCAGGACCAGTTGTCCTCGACCCATCCGGTGTACTGCGAGATGCCCGACCTGGAGGCCGTCGAGGTCAACTTCGACGGCATCACGTACGCCAAGGGCGCCAGCGTCATCAAGCAGCTGGTGGCGTACGTCGGTCTGGACGCGTTCCTGGCCGGTCTGCGGGCGTACTTCGGGCGGTACGCGTGGGGCAACGCCACGTTCGACGACCTGCTCACCGAGCTCGAGACGGCGTCCGGCCGGGAGCTGCGCAAGTTCGCCGCCCAGTGGCTGGAGACGGCACAGGTCAACACGCTCCGGCCGCTCGTCGAGATCGCCCCGGACGGCACCTACTCGAGCGTGGTGGTCCAGCAGGAGGCACCCGCGGCGTACCCGACCCTGCGTACCCACCGGATCGGCGTGGGGCTGTACGACACCGACAGGCAGCGGCTGGTCCGCCGGGACCGCCTGGAGATCGACATCAGCGGCGAGCGGACCGAGATCCCGGCCCTGGCCGGGGTCCGGGCCGCCGACGTGCTGCTGCTCAACGATGAGGACCTCACGTACGCGAAACTGCGGCTCGACGACCGCTCGATGGCCGCGGTCGTGCAGCACATCGCGGGCCTCGACTCGTCGCTGGCCCGCGCGCTGTGCTGGGCCGCGGCATGGGACATGACCCGGGACGCGGAACTGGCCGCGCGCGACTACGTGGCGCTGGTGTGCCACGGCGTCGCCGCCGAGCGGGACATCAACCTCACCACTGCCACGCTGCGGCAGGCGTCCGCGGCGCTCGCCATGTACGTCGATCCGGAGTGGGCGCCGACCGGCTGGGCCATGCTTGCCGAGACCGCACGCACCGCGTTGGGCGCCGCCGAGCCGGGCAGCGGCTTCCAGCTCGCGTGGGCGCGCACGTTCAGCGGCGCGGCCCGCAGCCAGGAGGATCTCGCGGTGCTGCGCGGCTGGCTGAACGGCGAGGGTGTGCCGGACGGGCTGACCGTCGACACCGAGCTGCGCTGGTCGCTACTCCAGGCGCTCGCCGACCGTGGCGCGGCGACCGAGGAGGAGATCGAGGACGAGCTGGCCCGTGACCGTACGGCGAGCGGTGAGCGGGAGGCGGCCACCGCACGGGCGCTGCTGCCGACGCCGGCGAACAAGGAACGGGTGTGGGCGCAGCTGACCGGCGACCAGGATCTGCCGAACTGGCTGAACCGCTCGCTGCTGCAGGGCTTCCAGTCGGCCACTCAGGTGGAGCTCACCGCCCCGTACGCCGCGAAGTTCTTCGACATCGTGGGTCCGGTGTGGGCGCGGTCGGACAGCGAACCCGCGCAGGAGTTCGTGATGCTCGCCTATCCGGGGTACCAGGTCAGCGACGAGACGGTCGCGCTGACCGACGCGTGGCTGGCCCGGGACGGGCACCCGCACTCGCTGCGTCGGCTGGTCGCCGAAGGCCGCGACGGCGTGGTCCGCGCCCTCCGCGCCCGCGCCAGGGACACAACCGCGGCAAGTTAGCCCGCGAGCGCGGCAAGCTTAGCTGCGCCCTGCGTGCGAAGCGAGCTGGTCCAGGCCGGACAGGACGCCACCGGCCAGGTCACCGCCCGCGAACGCGGCGGCCATCGACAGCGCTGCGAGCTTGGCGTCCCGGTCGGAGATCCGCTTGCGGGCTTCGTTGCCGGTGACGATCTCCAGGACGCGCTGGTTCGGCGACACGGCGATGAGGACTGCAAGCTCGGAGCCCTCGAGCTGCTTGTGCAGCTTCTCCGCGTGCTGCCGCACCGGCTCTTCGAGATCGCCGAGGTAGACGCTGAACGCCAGGCCGGTCTGTTCGTCGGCCATCCGCAGCGCCTCGTCCAGGCGCAGCAGCTGGCGGGTCGTGAACGGCCCGTTCAGCGCCGCCACACCCGCGTCCGACGTGACCTGCTCCGGCTCGGCCGAGATGGTCTCGCCGCCGGGCGCGTCCAGGGCGGTCAGCGGCTGCTCGCTCGTGTGCTCGCGGATCTCACCAGCGGTCACTTGCGCCTCCTGTCGGGCCGGGCAGCACCGGGGCGCCGGAGCTGTCCTCGATCACCGGGCCCTCGATCGCGTGCGGCTCGTGCCGGTGCAGCGCGCGCCGGTCCGGGCCGGTGCGGTCCGGGCCGGCGTTGACCTGCTCGGGCGCGGCGAGGAACCAGATCGGCTGGAAATCGTACGGGCGGCCGGGCCGGTAGCGGCGGCTGCGCTGCTTACGGTCACTGCCTGCCATCGCGAGCGCGCTGATGATCAGCACCGCCGCCAACGGGATGATCACGAAGATCAGTACGGTACTCAGAACAGACAACTCGACGCCCCCAGGCGAGCGTGGTTTCAGTGATCCGAACGTCCATCACGGTAGCGGAGCGCGGGACGCCGCGGACCGTGGGGTCTGATCCCGGCGTATCCCGCATTCGAGATCTTCGCAGAATCGCTGTCGGAGTGCGAAAATCACCCACACGCGCCGTACGCGGTCGCGCCCCGGACGCAGGGAGGGGACCCCAATGCGCAGATCCGTCCCGGCCGCCATGGCGGCGTTCGCGCTCGGTGCGTCGCTGCTCCTCGCCGGCGCCGGGCCGGCGT
>DATBGW010000317.1:0-4426 GCA_036557765.1 Actinoplanes sp. | reverse complement strand
CGATCATCGGCGGCACCGCCGTGGTCAGCGGCACCACGGCGGCATGCACCAGAGCCGCGGCGCCCGTGCCGCCGGCGAACGTCCACCCGGCCGCCCCTGCCACTGCACGTGGACCCAGCGGTGCCAGCGCGAGCACACCCGCGAGCACGACCAGGGTCACCGGCACCAGCGCCGCCCACTTCGCCAGCAGGACCGGTACGACCGTCACCCCGAACGCGAACGGCAGCCAGAACGGCACCCGGGCGGCCCGCTCGGCGTACCGGGCCATGGCGAACACCGCAGCCAGACCGAGCAGCGCCCCGAGCACGACCACGTCGTTGTAGCCCGGGGTGGGCGGCAGCCAGCTGTACACCACGCCACCGGCGGCGACCACGACGGCGGTGCCCGCGGCCTCCCAGAGCCGCGTGGGCGGGGCCGACGGGCGGCGCGGACGGAGCCAGCGCATGACCGCCAGCCCGAACAGCAGGTGGCCGCCGACGACGGTGAGCAGCCGGAAGATCCGCAGCGCCGCGATGTCGTGGCGCAGCACCGCGAACACCGGGCCGTACACGTACTGGGCGCCGGTGAAGGTCCAGTGATCGACGTTCCACCAGCGGTAGCTGAGCAGGTAGAACCCTTCGTCGGTGACGTCGAACCCGTGGCCGGCGGCCCGCAGGGCGGTGCCCGCCCAGATCGCGGTGACGGCGCACGCGAGTCCCAGCACGGCGGCCGGCCAGCCGCGCCCGGCCGGCCGGAGGTCCGGATCTGCGACCGCCGGCGCGGTCAGAACGTCCATCGGATCCCTTCCCCGCTCGTTGTACCGGGTGCAGCCGGTCCAGATCGGTTCAACGAACCAGCGCAGAGGGAGTCGTCACGTGTCCGTATCGGTGGTCGTCCCGTGCTTCCGGTCCGCGGCCACGCTCCCCGCGCTGAGCGCCCGCGTCCACGAGGTGTTGCCGCGGTACGCCGACGACTTCGAGATCGTTCTCGTGGTCGACGGCGGCGACCGGGCCACCTGGATCACCGCCGCGGCGCTGGCCGCCGAGAGTCGCCACGTGCGCGCGCTCCGGCTGAGCCGCAACTACGGCCAGCACAACGCGCTGGTCGCCGGCGTGCGGACCGCCCGGTACGACGTGGTGGTGACCATGGACGACGATTTGCAGCACCGGCCGGAGGAGATTCCGACGCTGCTCGCGGCCCTCACCGAGGACGTGGACGTGGTCTACGGCGTCGCCGCGCGGGAGGAGCACGGCGTCTCCCGCAGCCTCGCCTCCCGCCTGGCGAAGGCCGCGCTGGAACGCGCGATGAACGTCCGCGGCGCCCGCCAACTGAGCGCCTTCCGCGCGTTCCGAACATTCCTGCGGGACGGCTTCACCCAGCTCAACGGCCCGCACGCCTGCCTCGACGTGGCGCTGTCCTGGGGCACCACGCAGACCACCGCGGTGACCGTCGGAATGGACGAGCGGATCCATGGCCGGTCCGGCTACACGGTGCGGATGCTGGTCCGGCACATGCTCAACATGATGCTGGGCTACTCCACCGCACCGCTGCGACTGGTCACCTACCTCGGTTTCCTCACCGGCTTCCTCGGCGTGGCCCTGCTGAGCCGGGTTCTCTACCTGTACTTCAGCGGCGAGACCACGGTCGCCGGGTTCACCACCGTGGCATCAATGGTGGCGCTCTTCTCCGCCGCGCAGATGATCGCCATCGGCGTGCTGGGCGAGTACATCGGCCGCATTCACGCGAACGGGCTGGGCCTGCCCACCTACCTGGTCCGGCCCCCGGCCTCACCCCAGGCGCACGCGAAACCGAGCCAGCGGAAGGCAGCTGGATCCGGCATCGCCGTCCAGTGACATGGCGTCGATGCGCAGCAGGCCGGAGCCGCACACGACGGTCGGCCGACCGTCCCGCAGGAAGATCACCTTGCCGGGCGCCCGGTTGGCGATCACCACGTCCGCCTCCGGCGTGACGTCCCAGACCCGTACCGGAACGCCGTCCAGCCGGGTGCGCGCGCCCGCGTAGGGCGGACCGACCGCGTACACGAAGTCGCGCAGCCGCTCGGCCCGGTCGCCCCAGTCCATGTCGTAGTCGGCGTCGTCGCGCCAGAGGCTGTACGACGCGGCGGCCTCGTCCTGTGCCACCCCGGTCAGCGGCTCCCCGGCTGCGATCCGCGCCCCGATCCGGGTCGCCAGCCGCCGGTACGCTCCGGCGATCAGATCGATGGCGGCGGCGATCCGGATCGGCCGGGGCAACGGCACCGCCACCCGGTCCAGGATGTCGCCGCGGTCGTACTCGCCGGTGGCCAGCACCGCGGTCACGCCGGTCTCCGCGTCACCCTCGAGAAGCGCGGTGACCAGCGGGTTGAAGCCGCGGTACCGGGGCAGCAGCGAGTCGTGGAAGACCACCAGCGTGGTACCGGGCCGTTCGGGGATCATCCAGCGCCAGCCCACCGCCAGGGCGTGGTCGGTGGGCGTCGCCGTGCCGGCATCCGCTCGGTCGAGAAACGGCACGCCGGAGGCGGCGCACGCGGCGGCCAGCCGGTCGTACGAGCCGTCGGTCGTGCCCGGATCCCGCGCCGACACCACCGTCCGCACCAGTCCGGGGCAGGCGGCGGCCAGCGCCTCGAACGTCGCAGCGCCTTTGGTGGTCATCGCGTACAGGGTCAGCGAGGTCATGCCGGCACTTCCACCGCACCCCGCGGCGCGGGCGGGACCGGCCGGCCGGCCCGGAAGGCGCGCACCGCGCGCACGACGTGCTCCACCTCGGCATCGCTCAGCCCCGGATAGAGCGGGAGGCGGAGCAGGCGGTCGGCGACGTCCTCGGTGACCGGGCAGCCGCCCGGCGCGGTCCGGCCGAGCCGCCGGCCGGCCGGGGCGTCGTGCAGTGGCTGGTAGTGGAACGTGGCCTGGACGCCGTGCTCGGCGAGGTGCCGCAGCATCGCCTGGCGTTGCTCCAGATCCGGCATCAGCAGGTGGTACAGGTGCGCGGCGTGCTCGCAGCCGGCGGGGACGACCGGGCGGCGCACGCCCGCCTCCGCCGCCCACTCCGCCAGTCCGGCGTGGTACGCCTCCCATACCGCGTGCCGCCGGCGCTGGATCTCGGCGAACGACTCCAGCTGCGCGGTGAGTCCCGCCGCGAGCACGTCGGACGGCAGGTAGCTCGATCCCACGTCCATCCACCGGTATTTGTCCACCTGTCCGCGGAAGAACCGGCTGCGGTCGGTCCCCTTCTCGCGGATGATCTCCGCCCGCTCGCGTAGCGCGTCGTCGTTCAGCACCAGCGCGCCGCCCTCGCCGCACTGGACGTTCTTGGTCGCGTGGAAGCTCTGCGTCGCCAGCGCTCCGATCGAACCAAGCGGTCGTCCCCGGTAGCGCGCCCCGAGACCGTGGGCGTTGTCCTCGATCACCGGTAGGCCGTGCTGCCGGGCGACGCGGGTGATCGCGTCCATCTCGCAGGCCACGCCGCCGTAGTGCACGACAACGATCGCCCTGGTGCGGCTGGTGATCGCGGCCGCCACCGCCCGTTCGTCGAGATTGAGCGTGTCCGGGCGACAGTCCACGAAGACCGGCACCGCACCGCGCAGCACGTACGCGTTCGCCGTCGAGACGAACGTGAACGACGGGAGAATCACCTCGTCGCCCGGCCGCAGGTCCAGCAACAGCCCGGTCAGCTCGAGAGCGTGCGTACAGGACGTGGTGAGCAGCGCGGACGGCGTTCCGACCAGGGCGGTGAGCAGCTTCGTGGCGCGGCCGGTGAACGGCCCGTCACCGGAGGTGTGCCCGGACGTGAGGGCCTGGATCAGGTACTCACGCTCGCGCGGAGCCAGGAACGGACGGTTGAACGGGATCACGCCCGTTCAACCGTTGTACCGCCTCACGAGGTGTGCGCAGACACCGCCGGAGTGAGAGGCAGCAGCTTGCGCCCGGTCGGTCCGATCTGGATCTCGGTGTCCATGGCCGGGCAGACGCCGCAGTCGAAGCACGGCGTCCAGCGGCAGTCGTCCTGCTCGTACTCGGCGAGCGCGTCCTGCCAGTCCTGCCAGAGCCAGTCCTTGTCGAGGCCGGAGTCCAGGTGATCCCACGGCAGCACCTCGAGCTGGTCGCGCTCCCGGGTGGTGAACCAGTGCAGATCCACGCCGTACGACGGCAGCACCTCGGCGCTGGCGGTGACCCAGCGGGCGTACGAGAAATGCTCCGACCACCCGTCGAACCGCCCGCCTTCGTCCCAGACGCGCCGGATCACCGCGCCCACCCGGCGGTCGCCACGGGACAGCAGGCCCTCGATCAGCGACGGCTCGCCGTCGTGATAGCGGTAGCCGATCGCGCGGCCCAGCGACCGGTCCGAGTTGATCTCCTGCTTGAGCAGCGTCAGCCGGTGGTCGATCACCTCGGGGGACGCCATCGCGGCCCACTGGAACGGCGTGTGCGGCTTGGGCACGAACCCGCCG
>DATBGW010000316.1:0-4597 GCA_036557765.1 Actinoplanes sp. | reverse complement strand
GGCGGCGGGCGCAGGCGGGCGGCGGGTGGCGGGCTAGCGGGGCAGGGCGTCGGTGAAGATCTTGACGGCGTCGGATGGGTCGGCCTCCGCGGCAACGAAGCCGTCCGGTCGCACCAGGTAGAGCCGGCCCGGCTGCAGCCGCGTGCCCGGCGCCGCGGCGAAGGTGTGCACCGGCAGTCCCAGATCCGGCACCTCCGACGCCGTCACATCGCCATACGCGTGGATCTGCCACCGCAGATCGCGCAGTACGTCGTAGTTTCCGCCGGTCCACGGCAGCCGCCGGCCCACCACCGGATCGCGACGCCCGTTCGCCATCCGGTCGGCGTCCGGCGACATCCAGTAGTGGATGCGGGTCTGCGACACGTACTCGAACAACCGCGAGCCACCCGAGGACCGCGGCAACGCCCGGACCCCGACCGGCGCGAGCAGCCGGATCATCAGACCGCGCAGGGTCCGCAGCGCCGGCCCTTGCGACGTGACGAACCCGAACAGCCGATCGGTCGTGGCCACCAGCGTCTGCGCGACCGGGCGGCGCTCCGCCTCGTACCGGTCGAGCCAGCCGTCGCCGGCCCGGCCCTGCAGCACGTCGGCCAGCTTGAACGCGAGATTGTGAGCGTCCTGCAGGCCGGTGTTCATGCCCTGCCCGCCGACCGGCGAGTGGACATGCGCAGCGTCACCGGCCAGGAAGAATGGCCCGTCGCGGAACGTCGCGGCAATACGGTGGTGCACACGGTACGTCGCGTACCAGCGCGACTCGCTGTACGTGACGGCGAAGCCCGCTCGCATCCGTGCGCGGGCGTCCTCCTCGGTGATCTGGCCGTCACCGTCGCTGTCCCGGGCCAGGCCGATCAAGCGCCAATCGGACCGCCCACCCATCGGGAACGCCAGGAGAAAGTCCTCGCCACCGGGCCTGACGTTGATCGCCCCCTGCACCAGGCCGCCCGCGCCCGCGGCGTCGATGACATAGAACAGGTGCGGATTCGTGACGCCCTCGAACGGGATGTCCCGCGCCTTTCGAACGATCGAGTTCGCGCCGTCCGCGCCGACGCAGTAGCGGGCCCGGACGACTTGGTCGCCGATGGTCGCCTCGACGCCGTCACCGGCGACCGTCACCGCCGTGACCGGAGCGTTCCACCGGACCTCGCCGCCCAACTCCCTCAGGTTGGCGTACAGAATCTCCTCGTTGCGGCTCTGCTCGAGGATCTCGATCCATGGGTACGGCGTGAGGCGCTGGCCGAGCGGACCGAGAGGTATCCGCCCGAAGACGCGGCTGCCCGTACCGGGCGCGAGTGCCGTGGCCCGGTGGGCCGCCGACATCACCGTGTCGCCCAGTCCGAGCTGGTCGTAGATCTCCAGGCTGCGTGCCTGCACGATGAGCGCCCGTGACTCCCGGGTGGGCCCGGCCTTGCCGTCCGCGACGACGACCGTGACGCCGAGCTTGACGAGCCAGTTCGCCAGCATGAGCCCGGTCGGACCGGCACCGACGATGAGGACGTCGCAGTTCATCTCATCGACCCAAGGTCGCCACGTTGCGCAGCAACATGGCTTCGGCAAGGCAGGCCCGTGCGAACTCGCCCAGATGCAGATTCTCGTTCGGACCGTGCGCTGCCGAATACGGGTCCTCGACGCCGGTGACCAGGATCGCCGCGGCCGGGAACAGCTTCTGGAACGTGGCGATGAACGGAATCGACCCGCCCACCCCCATATCGACCGGCTCGGCGCCGTCCCAAGCGTCGCGGAAGGCGGCACGGGCCACGTCGTACGCCGGCCCGGTCGCGTCGATCACGCACGGCGCCCCGTCGCTTTCCAGCGTGACCTCGACGCGCGCGCCCCACGGCACGTACTTCTCAAGGTGAGCGCGGATCGCGGCGTACGCGCTCTTGGCGTCGTCGCCCGGCGCCAGCCGCACGCTGATCTTGGCCTTCGCGACCGGAACGAGCGCGTTGGGCGCGGCCCCGCTGGGCGGCGCGTCGATGCCGAGGACGGACACCGACGGCTTGGTCCAGACCCGGTCGCTGATCGTGCCGCCGCCGATGAGGTGTACGCCGTCGAGCAGGCCGGCCTCATGCCGGAATCGATCCTCCGGATAATCGACGGGCGCGCCCTCGCGGCTGATCAGGCCGCCGATGGCGACCTCACCGTTCTCGTCGTGCAGTGTCGCGATGAGCCGGCACAGCACGGTGAGGGCGTCCGGCACCGGGCCGCCGAACATGCCGCTGTGCACGGCGTTGTCCAGCACCCGAACCTCAACGAAACAGTTGACGAGGCCACGCAGCGAGGTCGTCAACGCCGGCACGCCGACGTCCCAGTTGCCGGAGTCGGCGATGACGATGACGTCGGACCGCAGCGTCTCGAGGTGGGCGTCGAGGATGGCGTCCAGCGACGCCGAGCCGTACTCCTCCTCGCCCTCGACGAACACCACCACGCCGACCGGCAGCTCGTCGCCGTACGCCCGCAGTGCGGCAACGTGGGCCATGATGCCGGCCTTGTCGTCCGCGGCTCCCCGGCCGTAGAGCCGCCCGTCGCGCTCGACCGCCTCGAACGGGTCGCTGCTCCACAGTTCCCGGTCGCCGACCGGCTGCACGTCGTGGTGTGCGTAGAGAAGTACGGTCGGCGCGCCGGGGGGTGCCGGGCGGCGGCCGATGACGGCGGGCTGGCCGCCCTCGCGGACGATGTCGACGTCGAGTCCGCAGCCGCGGAGCAACGCGGCGACCGCCTCGGCGGATCGTTGCAGCTGCGCGTGGTCGAAGCCCTCGAACGCGATGCCGGGGATGCGGACGAGCTGTTCGAGGTCAGCGCGGACACCGGGCATTTCGCGTGCGATGGCGGCCCGCAGCTCATCGTCGGAGAACGTCATAAGCCCGATCGTAGGCCCGCCGCGGAATGCCCGGCCGTCAGCCGCTCACCCGCTGCCAGTCCCCATCGATCTTGGAGTTGTGGTTGGAACGAATCGGACGCAAAGCCGCGTATGGGCAACCACAACTCCAAGATCGACGGGCGGGGCCCGCCGGGCGGCGGGGAAGGCGGCTGAGTTCTTAGGCCGGTGGGGGTGGTGGGGGCTGAGACTGGTCGTCGTCGGGGCGGCGGTTGCGGCCGGCGTTGGCCGCCCAGGTCCGGGCCCGGCCCGTGGCCGACCCGGCCAGGTCGGTAGCGCCGTCGCCGAGCTTGCGCAGCAGTCCCACCAGCGGGTCCTGGGACGTGTTGAAGCTTTCGCGGTACGAGTTCGCGGCGGCCTTCACGGCGTCGGTGACGGAGGCGTCGCCGTCGGAGTCGCTCCGCGGATAGTCGCCGGACAGAATTCGTCCGTAGTGGCCGCCGTCGATCCACTTCCGCAACTCGGATGCCCGGGCGACCGGCACCGGATGCGTGCTCCACGCGGTCAGGCCGATCTTGTGGATGCTGTCCCGCAGGTCGCCGCCGCTTTCGTACTCGGCGGCCTGCTCCAGGAACGCCGCGGTGTCGATCTGCGACAGGTCACCGCCACCCGCGAGCTTCATCAACAGCCGTAGCGAGGCGGCCGGGTCCTGTCCGGCGAGCAGGCCCGCCCGGTCCGCGGACAGTTCCGCCTTGCGCCACCACTCCAGCATCGCCGCGATGATCCCCCGCAGAGCGATCGCCCCGACCGGAAGCCAGCTCAGGCTCGCGGCCCAACGGGTCAGGATCATCAAGATCGTCTTGTAGACCGCATGACCACTGCGGACATGACCGAGTTCATGCCCGAGCATCGCGCGCAACTCGTCGTCGTCCAGCTTCTCCACGGCGGCCGTGGTGATCACGATGAACGGCCGGTCCAAGCCGATCGCCTGACCGTCGATGATCGGTCCCTGACTCACGTACAACCCGGGCAGTGTCGTGACGTCCAGCGTGGTGGCCGCCTCGGTGAAACGCTGATACACCCGCGGATACTGTCGGTGATCAACCCGGACCGCCCCGGCCAGGACCGCCAGCCGGAATCCGCGCTCGTTCCACATCCCGAAGAACGCCTTGACCACATCGTCGAAACCGCGCAGCTCGCGGAGCGCGGTCAGGGCACCGCGGTCGGCCGGGTGCTCCCACGCCCGGGAACTGATCCCGGTCAGCGTGATCCGCCGCCGGGTCGGCCGGTTCTGCTCGTCGGTCGTCATCGTCCCACCCTGTTCCCGCTGCTCGTTCAGCCGATCGTGGCTCAACCAGGCGCCCGTCGCCAGAGCTCGTCGTATCCTTCGTCGCTGCCGTCCGCCGCCCCATCGACGCCGACCTCGGCGTACTCGGCGGTGCGGTCCGCGGCGAAGTGCCGATCCTCGGCAGCACGCCAGCGCTCAAGGTACGCCGGGAACGCAACGTCGGCTGTGCCGTCCCGCGCCAGCACCCGGGACCAGCGCAACTGCGGCGGGGCGGTGATGAAGACCGCCAGGCTCAACTCCGGACGGATCACTCTCCGTGCCGAGCTGACCCCTTCCAGCACGATGACGTCGGCCGGTTCGACCCGGACCGCCTCGCCCCCGAATCCGGGCGGATCCCACCGGTACCGCTGATATTGCGCGGCCCGGCCCTTCCGCAGCGGCCGGAGCACTTTGTCCTCCAGCCGCGTCCAGAACGTGAACTGGTCACCCCAACC
>DATBGW010000315.1:0-6653 GCA_036557765.1 Actinoplanes sp. | reverse complement strand
GCACCACGCCGTTCTTGACACCCGCGGCCTGCGCCAGCGCGGCGAGCTCGAGCGCCTCGTCCAGGCTCTCGGCGGTCGGCTTCTCGGTGTAGATCGCCTTACCGGCCGCGATGGCCTTGCGGAGCGCCGCGGCCCGCGCCTTGGTCACCAGGAAGTCGCCGTAGATGGTCCATCGCGGGTCGGCGAGCGCGGCGTCCAGATCGGTGGTGTAGTCGGCGATGTCGTGCTTGCGCGCCAGCTCGGCCAGCGCGGCCTCGCGGCGGCCGACCAGGATCGGCTCGACCTGGATGCGGTCGCCGTTGCTCAGAAGCACGCCGCCCTGCTCACGGATTGCGAGAATCGACCGCACCAGGTGCTGTCGGTAGCCCATCCGGCCCGAAGCGCCGTTCATGATGACGCCGATGCTCTTGTCTGCCATGGAACTCCCTCTGCGTGCCCTCGGTAAGCGCTTTCCAGTTCATCAGACGCATGCCGTTCTGTCAATGCCGCACAGCGCGCACGTCGATCCCGTCACATCTGTCGGAAAGCGCTTTCCAAATGTCCGAACGCTGGCTACGATCGGCCACGGACGAAGAACCGAGCCAGCAGCGTGGAGGAAGTCAGCATGTCCGTACCCGCCGCCCCGGTGGCCGTCGTGCTCGTTGGCGTGCATGGTCACGGCCGCTGGCACCTGCGCAACCTGAGCCGGCTTCAGCAGGCCGGAGCCCCGGTTCGCCTCGCCGGGATCTGCGACACCCGCCCTCCGGCGGACGACGAGCGCGACCTCATCGGGGATGTTCCGGTGATGGCCGGACTCGACGACCTGCTGGACGCCGTACGGCCAGACGTGACGATCGTCTGCACCCCGATTCACACGCATTCGGCGCTCGCGCTCACGGCGGCGGCCGCCGGCTCACACGTGTTGCTGGAGAAGCCGCCGACGACGGCGCTCGCCGACTTCGAACGGCTGGTGAGCGGGATGAACGCGAGCGGGAGGGCATGCCAGGTCGGCTTTCAGAGCCTGGGTTCACACGCGATCGCCTACGTGCGGTCGCTGATCGCCACCAACGCCGTGGGTGAGGTCACCGGCATCGGCGCCGCCGGTGCCTGGCAGCGTGACTCCTCGTACTACGCCCGCGCACCCTGGGCGGGGCGCCGCAAACTCGGCGACGTGGACGTCGTCGACGGTGCGTTGACGAATCCGTTCGCCCACGCCACCGCCACCGCCCTGGCCTTGGACGGCGGATCGGGGGAGGACGGACTCAAGGATGTGCGCGTCGAACTGTTCCACGCCAACCCCATCGAGGCCGACGACACTTCCTGCGCGCGGCTGATCACGGCGGCGGGCACACCGATCACCGTCGCCGTGACGCTCTGCGCGGAGCAGACCGCCGAGCCGTACGTCATCGTGCACGGGACACAGGGCCGCATCGTGCTGGAGTACCGGACCGGACGGGTCCGGCTCGAGGCCGGCGGCCGGGTGGAGACGACCGAGCACGGAACCACGGACCTCCTGGAGAACCTCGTCGCGCACATCCGCGCGCCGGAGGAGCCGCTGCTCGTCCCGCTGACCGCCACCCGTTCGTTCATGCATGTGGTCGAGGCCGTGCGACTCGCTTCGGATCCGGTCGAGATAGCACCGCCATATCAACAGACCGACAACTCAGGCCCGTACCCGCGGCGTGTGGTGCCACAGATCGATGCCGCGGTCGATCGCGCCGCCGAGGAGCTCATGTTGTTCTCGGAGCTGGATCTGCCCTGGGCGCAACGGGGGGCGGCGGCGACCCGTGGATGAGCGGAAATCGGTCGGGCCGCCGCGTAGTGGCCCCGCGCGCCTGACGGAGGTCGCGGACCAGGCCGGTGTCTCCCTGGCAACGGCCTCCCGCGTGCTCAACGGCAGCGACCGGACCGTCGGCGAGCGCCTCAGCCGGCGTGTCCTCGCCGCGGCGGCTCAACTCGGATACCGGGCCAACCCGCACGCCCAGGCGATCGCCCGAGGCGCCACCAACATCGTCGGCCTCGTGGTGCATGACCTGGCCGATCCGTACTACTACACGATCGCCGACGGTGTCATGCGTGAGTGCGAGCAGCGCAGCCTCGTGGTCGTGCTGGCCAGCACCCGCCGCGACTCCGAGCGGGAGATCGAATACGTGTCCGCCTTCCGCGCGCAACGCGCCCGGGCGGTCATCGTCGTCGGCAGTCGCACCACCGATGTGGAGCTGACCGCGCGGCTCGCCAAGGAGTTGACCAGCTTCGCCGAAGCGGGCGGTCGCGTTGCCTGTGTCACCCAGGATCGCCTCGGAGCGAACACGGTGGTCGTGCAGAACCGCGCCGGCGCCACCGAGCTGGCCCTGGCCCTGGCTCGGTTGGGACACCGTCGGTTCGCTGTGCTCGCCGGGCCGGCGGACCTGTTGACCGCCCGGGAGCGGCACACCGGGTTCATCGACGGCCTCACCCGCGCCGGCGTTCCCACCGGCGACGTTCAGGTTGTCCACAGTGCCTTCAGCCGCGACGGCGGATACGCGGCGGCACAGCAGCTTGTCGACGACGGGCTCGACGCCACCTGCGTGTTCGCGTGCAACGACGTGATGGCGGTCGGCGCGATGGCAGCGTTCCGGGACCGGCGGGTGCGGGTCCCGGACGACGTCTCGGTGGCCGGCTTCGACGACATCAAGACCCTGCGTGACCTCGTCCCGCAGTTGACCACGGTGCACCTCGATCTGGAGGACCTGGGCGAGCGTGCCGCGGCGCTGGCGCTGGACGGTGCGCCGGAAGACCCCGCTCAGACGGTTCGCGTACGTGGACAGGTGGTCCTGCGCGACAGCACCCGCCGCCTGCCCTAACCACACCCGCCCTTTCCCCGCGATCTTGGAGTTGTGGTTGCCCTTACGCGGCGCCTGTCCCGTTTTGCACCAACCACAACTCCAAGATCGCGGGGAGGGCAGGGGTGACCGATCATCCGGTCCACATAGTACGATCGGGCAAAATCGATTCGCCCTCCAATCCGTACCGGGGTGCTCGTCCGTGAGCCAGGACGACGGCCCACCAACGGACCCATGGAGGAAGAGCTCTCATGTTGAACCCCCGAACCCGCGTACGCGCCCTGGCAGTGACCGGCATGGCCGCGGTCACGGTAGCGGTCGGCACCGTGACCTACCAGGCTTCCGCCGCCGAAACCACCGCGCCTGCCTCGTCCGACGTCCGGGCCGTCGCTGTCCCGATCATCCCTGAGGCGATCCGGCCGCCTGCGGGATCCATTCCGATCGGCGCGTACGTCGTCGCGAGCGGTACACAGACCTACACTTGCGTGGACGCCGCTGGATTCCCCGCCGCATCCACTCCCGAGGCGCAGTTGATCGGTACCGGTGGGGCCATCCATCACTTCGCGGGCCCGAGTTGGCAGTCCAGACGCGACAAGTCACTCGTCACGGCCACGAAGACCGCTTCATCGAAGCGTGCTGGAACGATCGACGAACTTCTCCTGACGGTCAACAGTCGCAGCGGACACGGCATCCTGGAGAAGGCCAACTTCATCAACCGGCTGTTCACCTCGGGCGGCACGGCCCCGGCAGGCCCGTGCGAGGTGGGCGCCAAGGTCTCGGTGCCCTACAAGGCCGTCTACGTCTTCTGGGACGACCCGAAGATCTGAGCCGGTTACCGTTCGGTGGCTCCCCGGCGGGTTCAGAATATCCTCCTGCCGGGCAGCACCGACCATTCGTCGGGTGCCACCGACTCCGGCGCGGCGAGAGTCAGATCAGTGTCGACGAACTCCGTCCCGTTCGCGGAGAACGCAGCAATTCCCCGGCATGATCGGCGAATGGCTCCTCTTCCCCGCGATCTTGGAGTTGTGGTTGCCCTTCTGCGGCTTATCGCCGGTTTCGTGCCAACCACAACTCCAAGATCGACGGATGGGTGGAGTGAGGAGCACCATGTAGTCGACTCGAGGAGGAGCGAGGATGGCGAACGAGAGCAGCGCCCGGGCGGTGGTGTACACCGAGAACGGCGGTCCGGAGGTGTTGCGTGTGGTCGAGCGCCCGGTCCGGGAGCCCGGACCGGGCGAGGTACGGATCCGGATACACCGCGCGGGCGTGAACCCGACGGACTGGAAGCTTCGTGAAGGCGCCGGCACCGGTGCGACGGTCGATCCACCCCAGGTGCCGGGGCAGGACGGCGCCGGTGTGGTCGACGCCGTCGGCAACGGCGTCGAGGCGGCTCTGCACGGCCTGCGGGTGTGGGTGTGGGAGGCGGCGCACCAGCGGCCGGACGGGACGGCGCAGGAGTACGCCGTCGTTCCGGCCCGGCGGGTGGTCACCTTGCCGGACAGCGCGAGCTACGACCTGGGCGCCGCACTGGGCGTGCCGTTCATCACCGCGCACCGCTGCCTCACCGTCACCGAGGAGGGCCCACGCCGGCTCGGGCCCGGCACGCTCGACGGCCGTACCGTCCTCGTGGCCGGTGGCGCCGGTGCCGTGGGCAACGCCGCCATCCAACTCGCCCGCTGGTCCGACGCCACCGTCATCACGACTGTGAGCAGCCCGGAGAAGGCACAACTGGCCGCGGCGGCGGGCGCCGACCACGTGATCGACTACCGGCGCGAGGACGTCGTCCGCGAGGTTCACAAGATCGTGCCGGACGGGGTGGACACCGTCGTCGAAGTGGCACCCGCGCAGAATGCCGCCATCGACGCTGCAGTGCTGGCCCGGCTCGGCTCGGTGGCGGTCTACGCGAACAACGGTGGCAACGAGATCACCCTGCCGATCCGCCCATCCATGGTGCCGAACGCGCGCTGGCAGTTCGTCCTGCTGTATACCGCACCGGCCGAGGCCAAGGACATCGCGGTCGAGGACATCATGGCGGCGTTGTACGACGGCGCCATCCGGGTCGGGGACGCTGCCGGGCTGCCGCTGCACTACTTCCCGCTCGATCAGACCCGGCAGGCGCACGAGGCGGTGCAGAACGGCGCGGTCGGCAAGGTCCTGATCGACCTGACCGGAAATGTCGGGTAGCGGGATCGGCCACTGGATCGAACGGCGGGCGCGGACCTCGCCGGACCGCGTCGCGCTCATCGCCGGTGACCGCCCGTTCTCGTACGCCGAACTCGCCGTCCGGATCCGGCGCCTGGCCAACGGTCTGCACCGGCTCGGGGTGCGGCGCGGTGACCGGGTGGCCTGGCTCGGACCCAACCACCCGGCGTTCCTCGAGTCGTTGTTCGCGGCCGGACTGCTCGGCGCGGCACTGGCACCCGTCAACCACCGCCTGGCGGCGGGCGACATCGAGGCCGTTCTCGCCGACACCGAGCCGGCCGTGCTGATCCGGTACGGCGTCGCGGAGCCCTCGGTGCCGGATTCGGTGCGGCATCTGATCACGGTGGCCGATGAATTCGACGCGCTGATCGCGGAGTCGACGGACGATCCAATCGACGTGCCGGTGAACATGGACGACGTCTGCCTGCTCCCGCACACGTCGGGCACCACCGGACGGCCCAAGGCCATCATGCTCACGCACGCGAACGTGACCTGGAACGTCGTCAACTTCCTCAGCTGCGCGGAGGTTCGCCGCGACGACGTCACGGTGGCTATCACGCCGTTCTTCCGGACGGGCGGTACGGGGGTGAACGTTCTGCCGGTGCTCTTCATGGGCGGCACGGTCGTGGTTCCGTCCGGAGTGGACCCGGACAGCATCCTGACCGCGATGCAACGGCACCGCATCAGCGTCGGCTTCGGCAACCCAGACCTCCTGGATTCCCTCACCCGGTCCCCGTTGTGGCCCGACGCCGACCTGTCCAGCGTCCGCTTCATTGTGACCGGCGGCGCTCCGGTGCCGGTCCGCCTGATCCGTGGCTATCTGGAGCGTGGTGTGACGCTGTTGCAGGGCTACGGTCTGTCCGAGGCGGCGCCGGTCGCGTTGCTGCTCGACCCGGACAGTGCGCTGACGAAGATCGGATCCGCCGGACTGCCACCGCTGCTGGTGGATGCCCGGATCGTCCGTCCGGATGGGACGGTCGTGGACGCTGGCGAGACCGGTGAACTGCAGATCCGCGGGCCGAACGTGATGGCCGGGTACTGGCGCCGTCCGGAGGCCACACGGCAGGTTCTGTCGGCGGACGGCTGGCTGCGGACCGGCGACGCCGCACGCCGCGATGACGACGGATACATCTGGATCGTCGACCGGGTGGTCGACAGGTTCCTGTCCGGCGGCCGGCCGGTCTATCCCGGCGACGTGGAAAAGGTGCTGACCGGGCACCCGGCGGTCGCGGATGCCGGCGTGGTCCAGACCGCACAGGGAGTCGGTGCGCTCATCGTGCCGGCGCCCGGCTCGGGGGTGACGGAGCCGGAGATCATGACGTACGGGGGCCGGCACCTGGCGCCACACGAGGCGCCCACAGCCGTGATCTTCGTCGATGCGCTGCCGAGGAACTCGGTGGGCAAACTGATCCGAGCTGAGCTCCATCGACCGTTTGACATGCCTCCGGATGAGATCCAATCTGAACCGGGAGATCGATAGAGCGGAGGGCGGGACATGGGCCGTGGTGTGCGTGTGGCGGCAATCGCCACGGTGGTGATCCCGATGCTCCTCGTGGCACCCGCGGCGGCGGCCGCCGAAACGCCGGACTGCTCGACCGTTCCCCCCTCATCGCACACCACGCTCACCGATCACTTCACTGTGCGGTCGGT
>DATBGW010000314.1:0-2606 GCA_036557765.1 Actinoplanes sp. | reverse complement strand
CGTCCAATGCGATCGTACGGAACCGGCCCACCGGCAGGTCGTCGATCAACTCCGCCGTGCCCACCACGAACATCGCCTGGCTGTCCGCCAGCATGAACCCCAGCCGGTCCGCCGGATACTCGGGGTCCAAGGGCACGTATGCGACCCCCGCCCCCCAGGCCGCCATGATCGTCACCACCATGTCCACACCACGCGGCAGGCACAGTCCGACCACGGTCTCCGGCCCGGCTCCGGCGCTCCGTAGATATCCCGCCAGGCGGCCCGCCCGTTCCACCAGCGCCGCATAACTCAGCGACCGGTCGCCGGACACCACCGCCACCGCATCCGGATCTTCGGCCGCTCGCCCGGCGATCACCTCGTGCACGCCGCCGACCGCCGCCGGCGGCGCCGGCGCCTCGGTGGCATTCCATTCCTCGATCAACTGATGGCGCTCGGCATCGTTCAGCACCGGAAGCCGTGAGACCGAGCGGCTCGCATCCGCGGCGACGGCTTCCAGCAGCACTCCCAGATGCCCCGCCAGCCGGTCCATCCGTACCGCGTCGAACAGCGCGGTGCTGTACTCCAGGACCCCCACCATGCTGCCGCCGTCGTCCATCAGGACCAGCCGCAGGTCGACCTTGGCGAGCACGGCACCCGGTGACAGACCGTGGTCTCCGGTGCCGTGGTCTCCCCGGCCCTCGTCACGGCGGCCGTCGTCGGTGAAGTAGTTGAACAGCACCTGGAACAGCGGGGACCGGGACTGGTCCCTGTCGGTCGCCAGCACGTCGACCAGCTGCTCGAACGGCAGATCCTGATGGGCGTACGCCGCCAGCGTGGTCTCGCGCACCCGGCCCAGCACCTCGGTGAACGCCGGGTCTCCCGACAGATCGGTGCGCAGCACCAGGGTGTTGACGAAGAACCCGATCAGGTCCTCGATCTCGGCGCGGTTCCGGTTCGCCACCGGAGTCCCCACCACCACATCGTCAGTGCCGCAATACCGGCCCAGCAGCGCCGCGAACGCGGCCAGCAACGTCATGAACATTGTCACGCCGTTGTCCCGCGCCAGCTCCCGCAGCCCGTCGGCCACCTCCGCCGGGACGGTGAACCGGGTCATCGCCCCGGCGATGGAGCGCACCGGCGGGCGCGGCCGGTCGGCCGGCAGGTCCAGCACCGGCAGCCCGGCCAACTGGTCCCGCCAGTACGCCAGCTGCCCGTCCAGGACCTCGCCGGCCAGCCGCTCCCGCTGCCACACCGCGAAATCGGCATACTGCACGGGCAACGACGGCAGGGGATCCGGCCGGCCGGCCCTCAACGTCCTGTACAGCACGGACAGCTCGCGCCGCAGGATGTCCATCGACCACTCGTCGGACGCCGCATGGTGCATCACCAACGCCAGCACATGCTCATCGGCGCGCAGCCGGATCAACGACGCACGGATCAACCAGCCGCCGGCCAGGTCGAACGGCAGCGCCGAATCGGCCGCCACCAACCTTCGTGCGCTTGCCGCCGGATCGGAGTCTCCCGACACGTCCACCACCGGCAGCGGGAACGGCGCGGGCGGATCGATCACCTGATACGCCACCCCATCCGCGTCCGCCACCAGCCGCGTCCGCAGCACCTCATGCCGCGCCACCACCCGGCGGAGCGCCGCATCCAGCGCCGTCACATCCAGCGCTCCGTGCCACGGCATCGGCGACGGCAGGTTGTACTCGATCGAGCCGGGCGCCAGCTGATCCAAGAACCACAACCGTTGCTGCGCGAACGACAGCGGCAACGGCCGATCGCGGCCTGCGACCCGTACCGGCGGCACGATCACCGCGGTGGCCGAACGCTCGATCAGCGGCGTCAGACCCCGCACCGTCGGCCGGTCGAACAACGCGGCGAGCGGCACCTCGGCCCCGAACACGTCCCGGATCCGGGACATCACCTGGGTCGCCAGCAGGGAATGCCCGCCCAGTGCGAAGAAATCGTCCTCCGCACCGACCCGGTCCACGCCCAGCACCTGGGCCCATATCTCGGCCAGCGACTCCTCCGCGGCGCCCGATGGCGCGACGTACCCGCCCAGGTCCGGGCGGGCCGCATCCGGAGCGGGCAGCGCCGCCTTGTCCAGCTTCCCGTTCGGGGTCAACGGCAGCTCGGTCAGCCCGGTGAATACGGCCGGAACCATGAACTCCGGAAGCCGCCGCAGCAAATGCTCGCGGAGCTGAGCCACGGCGGGGATGCCGGCGGCCGGATCGGCCGGAACCAGGTAGGCCACGAGCCGCCGGTTACCGTCCGGACCATCGGCGGTCACGGCAGCCGTCCGGATCGCCGGATGCGCCGACAGCACCGACTCGATCTCGCCGAGCTCGATCCGGAATCCCCGCACCTTCACCTGGTCGTCGGCGCGGCCCACGAACTCCAGCCGCCCATCGCAGAGCCATCGCACCCGGTCCCCGGTCCGGTACATCCGGGTGCCGTCGGCGGCGAACGGATCGGCGATGAAGCGCTCCGCGCTCAGCGCGGGCCGGTTCCCGTATCCGCGCGCGACTCCGGCGCCGGCGATGAACAATTCGCCGGCCACCCCGGGCGGCGCCGGATTCAGATAGCGGTCCAGCACGAAGACCTGGGTGTTGGCCACCGGGGTG
>DATBGW010000313.1:0-4886 GCA_036557765.1 Actinoplanes sp. | reverse complement strand
TTCGCTGCCGGGCTCGCGGTGCTGGACGCGGCGGTGGCGGTCGCGGTCGCCGGCACGGCGCGGCGACTGGCCGGGTCCTGAGCATGGCCGAGGGCCTGATCGCCGCCGCGGGCCTCCTCTGCCTGTTGGCTGTCGGGCTGACGATCCCGCTCGTCATCGCCGTCCGGCGCCGCGAACGCCGCCGCACCGACCGGCTGCAGGCCTGGGCACGGGCGAACGGCTGGACCGTCACGCCGAAGCCGGTCGTCCACTGGAGAGCCCGCCTGCCCGGTGGCGACCGCGGCGTCGTCACCGTCGCCGTCTCGGGCGCGGTGTCCGGCCGGCCGGTGAGCGTGGCCGAATACGCCGTCAGCGACGTGCACGTCACGCCGACCCCGGACGGCCTGGGTGGCACCACGACGTCCACCACGATCACCACTCACCATTTCACCGTGGCGGTCGCCGCCTTGTCCCGGCCGATGCCGTCCGTGGCGGTGGAACGCCGGGGCACGGCGTCCCGGCTTGCTCGCGCCGTTCTCGGTCCCTCCGAGACGGCGACCGGCAACGCCGACTTCGACCGGGCGTTCCGCATCCGGACGGCCGATCCCGCCGCGGTGCGCTGGTGGTGCACGCCGTCGCTCATCGACGCGCACCTGCGGTGGCAGATTCCGGATTGGAGTCTGACCGGTACGGACGTGCTGACGTACCGGGGCGGGCGGCTCGACCCGTCGACAATTCCCGCCGAGGCCGGCCGGATCACCTTTCTGGCGGCGGAACTGGACCGTGGCGGGGCCGGCTATTCGCCGTCCGTACGGCGGGGGTGAACGCTCGCCCAGACCACCTTGCCGGTGCCGTCGTGTGTCCGCATGGCGCCCCACGACGTGGCGACCTCGTCGACCAGCCGCAGTCCTTGCCCCCGCCGGTCCGGGCGGGCACCCCGGCACGGTTCGAGCAGGCGTGGCAACGCGAGGCTGCCGTCGCGAACCGCGAGGTACAGACCGGGCGCGCGGCGGGCCACGCTCACCAGCAGATCCGTGCCGGCGTGCTCAACGGCGTTGGCGACCAGCTCCGACATGACCAGCCGGCCCGTGAACATCAGTTGCGGCAGTTCCCAGCCGCGGCACGCGTCGGCGACCAGCGCTCGGGCCTGGCCGGCCGAGTCCGGCTCCGGTGGCAGGGTGAGCCGCCGGTACTCGGGCATGGTGGAGCCGGCGGCAAGCGCGGTGCGGGACTGTGCCACGGTCGCGAACACCGGCACGAGACACGGGGCACTGCGCTGGTCCAGGGCGGCGGCCAACTCCGTACCCGGTGAAACGCACAGGGCCAGGCGCACGGCAGGATGCATCGCCGCGGCGGTGCCGGCCGTGGTGAGCCACAGCGGCGCGCTGGCGGCGACCGGGTCGTCGAGGTGATGCAGATCGACGACCACCGCGGGCGGGTGTTCGGCGAGGCACTTGTTCACCACCTCGCTGAGCCGCACCATCGAACGCGCGTTCCAGGTGCCGTGCACCGCGACGACCAGCATCGCGCCGTACTCGTCGCTGGTGATGGTCGCCTCGGCGGGCTCGCCGTTCTCCAGGTCGAACGTCGAGGAAAGCTTCGTCGGCATGACACCTCGCAGTCGGGGAGAACCTGACGACGGTGTCCGCCGAGTGTATCCATCGATGAGCGGCCCGTCGCACCGGTATCGGTGCCACCTCGAACCGGTGACGCTGTTTCCGAACGCATCGCAGATTCTCCGGTTAGGGTGAAATACCCGGATTGTCGGCTCGGCCGAGTCAGAGGGCGGTGCGCGCATGGCGGTCTTGTGGATCACCGCCCTCTACCTCCTCATCCTGATCTGGGTGGCATGGGGATATCTGCGCCGCCGGGATCCGTTGCTGCGTGACGTGATGCTGATCTTCGCCAGCGTCGCGATGCTGTTCGTCCTCACCGTGCTGCGCCTGGTGATCGAGCCGCCCCGCCTGGTCACGGGGCTGTTCGTGGCACTGTTGCTGGGACAGCCGTTCTTCACGTTACGGCTGGTGAGCAGGTTGCGGCCGGTGCCGTCGTGGGCGGTGTGGGCGGCGCTTCTCGGTTGGGTTGTCACCTCGGCGCCGATCGTGGTGGCCCGTACCGCGCTGCCGGCGATCGTGTCGTGGGCGGTGGTGATCGTCTTCGTGGTGGTGGAGGCGGTCGCGGCCTGGTTGCTCGGCCGTGAGGCCCACCGGCGCGGCGGTACGGCACGGATCCGGCTGTGGTGCGCGGCCGCCGGCACCGCCCTGTTCGGCGCCGCCCTGGTGGTCGCCGGCGTGGGTCTCGCAGTGCCGTCCCGGTGTGTCATCGTGGTGTCAGCGCTCATGTACACGCTGGCGTTCCTGCCGCCGCCCTGGCTGCGCCGGGTCTGGTCGTGGGGCGCGGCGTACTCGCTGATGCGCCGGCTGCTCGCCGCGCCGGTCGACGAGCCGGCGGAGCAGACGTGGCGCCGGTACTGCCAGGGCGCGCGCGAAGTGGTCGGCGCCGACGACGTCGTGGTGCTGCTGCCGGCCGAGCCGGGCGTGGTGCAGGCGGTGGCGCAGACCGGGTTACCGGTGGGCGAGCAGCGGTACGGCGACTGGGATGTGGATCGGTTGCTGGCTGCCACGGCCACCATCGACGCCCGGCGGCGCCGGCCCCGGGCTCCGCGGGCGGCGGTGGACCTGGCCCGGGCCACCGACGCGCGGTTCGTCACCACGGCGCCGTTGGACGTATCCGGTCGCCGGGGCGCGCTGGTGCTGCTCAACCGGTACCGCACGCTGTTCGCCGACGACGACCTGGCGCTCGCCGCCGAGCTGGGCGCGCAGGCGGCGGCGGTGGCCGAACGGGCCGGCGTGCTCAGCGAACGGCAGCGGCTCGCCCAGATCGTCGAGTCGTCCCACGACGCCATCGTCGGCACGAGCATCGACGGCGTGATCACGAGCTGGAACACCGGTGCCGAACGGATCTACGGCTACCGTGCCGCCGAGGCCGTCGGGAAACGCGCCAGCATCGTGTTCTCGCCCGGCCAGGAGGAGGCCGAGGCGGAGCTCATGACGCGGCTGGTGCGCGGCGAACGGATCGAGCAGTACCACCTCCAGCGCCACCGCAAGGACGGCACCGCCATCACCGTGTCGCTGACGCTGTCGCCGATCCGGGACACCAGCGGCCGGTTCGCCGGCGTGGCGTCGATCTGCCGCGACATCAGCGAACGGCAACGGGCCGAGGCGATGTTCCGCAGCCTGCTGGAAGCCGCCCCGGACGCGATCATCGGTGTGACCCGGGACGGGCGGATCACCCTGATCAACGCGCAGGCCGAACGGCTGTTCGGCTACCGGCGGCACGAACTGCTCGGTCAGTCCGTCGATCTCCTGGTGCCGGACCGCGTCCGCGCGGAGCATCCCCGGCATCGCGAGCACTACTTCGCGCACGCCAGGTCGCGCCCCATGGGCGCCGGGATGGCCCTGGCCGCCGTCCGGAAGGACGGCAGCGAGTTCCCGGCCGAAATCAGCCTGTCCGCGCTGGAGACGGACCAGGGGATGATCGTCTCCGCCGCGGTGCGGGACGTCACGGAGCGCCTCGAAGCGCAGGCCGAACGGGAACGCCTGGCGGCGCAGACCGAACGCGACGCGGCCGAACGCCGGATGCAGCACGCCCGGCGGCTGGAGAGCCTCGGTCAGCTCGCCGGCGGCGTGGCGCACGACTTCAACAACATTCTCGCCGTGATCGCGAACTACGCCGAACTGCTCACCGAGACTCTCGAGGCGCCCGAGCCGTCCGGAGCGGACCTGGTGGCCGCCCGCGCCGACCTGGGCCAGATCAGCCGTGCCGCCGAACGCGCCACCCGGCTCACCAAGCAGCTGCTCGCGTTCGGCCGGCGCGAGATCACCCAGGCCGAGGTGCTGCACCTCAACGAAGTAATCGGCGACGTCGAGCAGATGCTCCGTCGCGTTCTCGGCGAGCACATCCACCTGATCACGAGCCTGGACCCGGATCTGTGGGCGGTGTTCGCCGATCCCAGCCAGGTCGAGCAGATCCTTGTCAATCTGGCGGTCAACGCCCGGGACGCGATGCCCGCCGGCGGCACGCTGTCCATCGATACCACCAATGCCGACCTCGACCACGCCGATGTCGCCGGCTCCACCATCCAACCTGGACGGTACGCGCGGATGCGGGTGAGCGACACCGGCAGCGGCATGCCACCCGACGTGGCGGAACGCGCGTTCGAACCGTTCTACACGACCAAGCCGCAGGGTGCGGGCACCGGCCTGGGCCTGGCCACCGTCTACGGCATCGCCACCGCGGCCGGCGGCGACGTCCGGCTGTACTCCGAAACCGGGATCGGCACCACGGTGACGATCGTGCTTCCGGCCACCGAGGCGAGCGGCGAGCGGGAGACGGCGGCCCGCCCCAGCCGGCCGGACCACGCGGTGCCCGCCGGGTCATCGACCATCCTGTTGGTCGAGGACGAGGACGCGCTGCGGGACGCGACGGGTCGCATCCTCACCCGGGCCGGCTACCACGTGCTGGCCGCGGGCGGCGGTGCGGAGGCCATCGGGATCGCGCGGACCCATCCGGACCGGATCGGCCTGCTGCTGACCGACGTCATCATGCCGGAGATGATGGGCAACGAGGTCGCCGCGCGGATCCGCGAGGTGCTGCCGGACATCCCGGTGCTGTACATGTCCGGCTACGCGCAGCCGGTCCTCGCCGAACACGGCACGCTGGAGCCGGGCGTCACCATGATCGAGAAACCGTTCAGCAGCCGCGAGTTGCTCGACCGGGTGGCCGCGCTGCTGCACCAGCGAGTCGACGCGGTGTGACCCCCACCCCAACCCCGTCGATCTTGGAGTTGTGGTTGCCCTTATGCCGCTTTCCGACGGTTTCATGCCAACCACAACTCCAAGATCGAC
>DATBGW010000312.1:0-15709 GCA_036557765.1 Actinoplanes sp. | reverse complement strand
GCGCCTGATTCGCCGCCGCCAACGGGCGCCCGGCCGTGTCCGCGGCCTGGCCGGCCTCCCACAGCAGATCGGCGGCGGCCCGGACATCGAGCGAGGGCCCGAACGCCTCGCGGAGCGCCCGCGCGGCCGACTCGTTCCGTGCCGCCAGCGCCTGCTCCGGACTCGTGTACCGCCAGGCGTCCGGCAGGGCTCGCTCGACCCGGCGCGCCGCGAAGCCGTA
Source organism: Actinoplanes sp. (assembly GCA_036557765.1). Lineage (GTDB taxonomy): Bacteria > Actinomycetota > Actinomycetes > Mycobacteriales > Micromonosporaceae > Actinoplanes. Next base: position 15,489 of record DATBGW010000312.1, on the reverse strand, counting down.
GAACGCCGCCGTGACGGCCGCCGGCCCGATCGCGCCCAGTGGCGCGGCCCGGAACGCGAAGTAGCCCATCCAATAGCCCTTGAGCCCCAGCGCCGACGCCGCTTTCCGCGCGTACGGGCTGAAATACACGACGTCGTGCACGGGTTCGTACCGGCTCCACAGCCGACGCGCCAGGCTCATGACCGCACCGTACGCCCAACGAGGCCGGCGGCACGGTCCAGCGCCGCCCGGGCCTCGGCGGCCAGCAACCGCACCAGATCCGCCGCCGGCATGCCGCGGGTCAGCGGATAGGCCTGTCCGGCCCACAGGTTCACCAGATCCGGTTCGCCCGCGGCCCGCGCCGCCGCCCGCATCGGCGCCGTCAGGTGGTGCACCTCCGGGTAAGCCACGGGGGCGTTCGCGGTGTGCCGCTCGAGGAAGCCGTTGGTGATGCCGCGCGCCGTGCGCCCGGTGAACGCACGGGTGAACCGGGTGTCCGCGTCGCCGTGGAGCGCCGTCCGGTGGACACCGGAGGTACCGGCCTCAGGACAGTCCAGGAACGCGGTACCGAGCGCGGCGGCGCGCGCGCCGCAGCTCAGGACGGCGGCGATGGCGGCGCCGGTCGCGATGCCGCCGGTGGCCACCAAGGGCCGGTCCACGCGCGCCGTGACGAGCTGCAGCAGCGCGATCAGGCCCAGGGCATGCTCGGGGGCGTCGTCGCCACCACCGCGGTGGCCGCCTGCCTCGGCGCCCTGCACCACTAGCACGTCCGCGCCGGCCGCCGAGGCGTTCAGCGCCTCGTCCACCGAGGTCACCGTCACCCACACCTCGGCGCCGGCATCCCGCAGCCGCCCGATCACGGCGGCATCCGGCAGCCCGAATGTGAACGACACGACCGGCGGCGGATCGTCGAGCAGCATCGTGATCTTCGCGGTCCAATCGTCGTCCTCGTGCCGCGGTTCGCCGGCAGTGGCCTGGACGCTGACCGCTTCCTCGGTCACCGCGCGGGCGTACTCGCGGACCGCCTCCGCCGATCCGGCCGGGCCGGGCACAAAGAGGTTCACGCCGAAGGACTTGCCGGTGAGCCGCCGGGTTGCCGCCACCCGGCCGGCCAGATCGGCCGCTCTGAGATAGCCGCCGGCGACGAAGCCGAGCCCGCCGGCGTCGCTCACCGCGGCGGCGAGCTCCGGTGTGGACGGTCCGCCGGCCAGCGGTGCGAGGACGATCGGCAGCTCACAGGCGTCCAGGATCACGCAACCAGCGTAGTACGACCGTTTCGTACCATGGTGGGATGGAGCTGCGACTGTACGGGGAGAGCGATCGCGGGCTGACGCTGACGCTCGAGTCCGACCCCGCGGTGGTCGGGCACCTGGGCGGACCGGCCGACGAGGACGCCGCGGCACGCGTGCACGAGAAGCGGATCGCGAGCGTTGCCGCCGGCGACCTCATCTACACGATCATTCCGGACGGCCGTTCCGAACCGGTCGGCATCATCGCCATATGGCGGTCCGAGTGGGACGGCCGGCCGGTTCATGAGCTGGGTGCGATGCTCCTGCCGCAGCATCAGGCCCGCGGCGTCGCCTACCAGGCGTTCGAACAGTTGCTGCCGCTCGCTCTGCAGCGGAGCGTCGGCGAGCTGCACGCGTTCCCGTCCGTAACCAACGGACCGTCAAACGCGATCATGCGCAAGCTCGGCGGGTTTCGGCGGGTGGAGGACTGCGATCTGGACTACGAGGGCCGTCCGTTGCGCTGCGCCCACTGGGTGCGGGACCTGTCCGAGTGAGGCGCCTCCCGGCGCCGCAGCGCCGGCGCCAGGTCGGTGAGCGTGTCCAGCAGCTCGTCGATCTGTTCGTCGGTGTGCGCGGCGGTGAGCTGGATGCGGAAGCCCACCTCGTCCTTCGGCACCCCGGGGTACGGTGCGAGCGTCACATACAGGCCGCGTTCGAACAGCTTGCGCGCCACCGAGAGCAGGTCACCGCCCTGTCGCAGCGGGATCTGGATCAGGGGGAAGCCGGACGTGTTGGGTGTCTGGACGCCGAGCGCGTCCACATGGTCCAGTACGCGACGGCTCAGGTGGTACAGATGCGCGCGCAGGGCATCGCCGCGTTCGGCGTTGACGTCGAGCCCGGCGAGCACGGTCGCAAGCGAGGCGGTGGGTACCGGACCGGAATACAGGTACGGCGGGGCCGCGATCTTCAGATGCTCCTTCACCGACGGAGGGCACGCGACGAAGGCCAGCAGTGACGAGTACGCCTTGGAGAAGCCGCCGACCAGCACGATATTGTCGTAGCTCTGCCCGTAGTGCCGGACGACGGCGTTCCCCCGGCATCCGTACGGCGAGGACTCGCCGGGCCGCCGTTCCCCGATGATGCCGAAGCCGTGCGCGTCGTCGACGTACATGGTGGCGCCGTGTTGGCGGCACAGCGCGGCGAACGCGGGGAGATCGGGCGTGTTGCCGGTCATGCTGTTCACGCCGTCCATGCAGATCAGGGCGTTCGGCCCGGGCCGGACGGAGTGCAGCAGCTCGGCGAGGTGGTCCAGGTCGCCGGCCCGGAACCGGTGCACTGTCGCACCGATGCCGCGGGCATGCACACAGCCGTCGTAGATGGTGCGGTGGGCGCGCGAGTCGAGGAAGATGTGGCCCTTGCCGGCTAGCGCCGGGATGACCGACAGGTGGATCTGGCTGATCGTGGGCAGCACGAGAGCGTCGGGCGCGCCGAGCAGTTCGGTCAGGCGCTCCTCGATGAGCGGATACAGGCGGGGGCTGCCGAGCATGCGGGACCAGCTCGGATGGGTGCCCCACTGGCGTATCTGGATGTCGATGGCGTCCATGACCGCGGGATCGAGGTCGAGGCCGAGGTAGTTGCAGGAGGCGTAGTCGACAAGCCAGCGACGGCCGACGCGGATGCGCCGGCCGTCGACTTCGTCGATGACCTGGTCCCAGAGTCCTGCCTGGGCCAGGGCGGCGACGCTGTGGTACGCGGACGTGGGGGACGCGGCGGGGTGCGCGGTGGGGATGACCATTGGTTAATGGTAAGACGAATGCCGATGTATCGCTCGATCTGTGTCACCTAAAGTAACGTCTTGTTCACTATTCGTAGACAGCCATCTCGTCGAGGATGCGGCTGCGGGCGTTCTCCTCGGTCAGCGGACGGGCGAACAGATATCCCTGACCGAGCGCACAGCCGGCGTCGGTGAGCAGCTGATGCTCCTCCGCGGTCTCGACGCCTTCGGCGACCACCTCGAGCGTCAGCGTGTCGGCGAGCTGGATGATGCCGCGAACCAGATCCAGCTGCTGGCGCGACGTGGAGATGGTGTCCACAAAGGACCGGTCCAGTTTCAGCGTGTCGACCGGGACACGGTGCAGGTAGCTCAGCGATGAGTAGCCGGTGCCGAAGTCGTCGATCGAGACCTTGATGCCGGCCCGGCGCAGCCGGACGATGTCGGCCTGGATCTCCCCGTCGTCGCCCAGCAGCAGGCTCTCGGTGATCTCCAGGTTGAGCAGCTCGGGCGGCAGATCGTGCCGGGACAGGGCGGCGAAGACCTGCTCGACGAAGTCCGGCGTGCGGAACTGCCGGACCGAGACGTTGACGCTGACGTACGACGGATGCGCCGGATTCAGCCGTCGCCAGTCGGCCGCCGCCTCGATGGCCCGGCGGAGCACCCACGCACCGAGCGGAACGATGAGTCCGGACTCCTCGGCGATCGGGATGAACAGGTTGGGGGGCACCATGCCCCGCGTCGGGTGCGGCCAGCGCAGCAGCGCCTCGAACCCGACCGTACGGGTCGAGTCCAGACGCACGATCGGCTGGAAGTGCAGGAGGAACGCGCCGTCGGTGAGCGCGCGGTCCATGTCGGTGCGCAGCTGCATCCGGTCGATGGTCTCTGCGTGCAGCGACGCCTCGTAGCGGCGCCACCGTGATGTGGTGCTGTTCTTCGCCGAGTCCAGCGCGACGTCGGCCTGACCCAGCAGTTCCTTGGCGGTGTGCGCGTCCGCGCTCGTCGCCACACCGGCCCGCAGGTGCACGGTGACGAGGCTGCCACCGACCTGGAACGCCTCTCGCGACACCCCGATGACCTGCTCGGCCAGCTGCTCGATGGAGGCGATGTCCGGCGCGCCGTCGATGACCGCGCCGAATTCGTCGCCGCCCAGCCGGGACACGGTGCCGTGGTCCGCGAGGACGCCGCACAGCCGCTTGGCGACCGCGATCAGCAACTCGTCGCCGACTTCGTGGCCCATGGTGTCGTTGACGACGCGGAAGTCGTCGATGTTGACGATGATGACGCCGCAGACGCCGGTGTTGCGCCCGACGGCCACGGTGGCGACGTCGTCCTGGAACTGCAGCCGGTTGCCGAGCCCGGTCATCGGATCGACGTAGGCACGGGCGATCAGCTCCTGCTCGAGGCGCCGCCGTTCGGTGACATCGCGGAGCGTGATCACCAGCCCGGAAACGCCCGGTTCGCTCCGCATGTCGCCGATCGCCGCCTCGGCGTAGATCTTCTCGCCGTCGATCCTGCGCACCAGCCAGAGGTCGAGGCCCTCGTTGGGCCGACCGGTGCGGGTCGCGTCCAGCACGGCACGCACGTCGTCGCGCTGGCTCGGGTCGATGACCTCGAGGATGCTGTGTCCGGCCAGCTCGGCGGTGCCGAAGACGTGCTCGGCGGCGGGGCTCACGTACGTCACCCGGTTGTCTTCGTCGAGGATCGCGATGACCTCGGTGGCGTTGATGACGAGCGTACGGAAGTACGCCTGGCTGTCCCGGCGGCTGATCTCCCGGCTCAAGCTGATCCGGTCGATCATGGTGGCGGCCTGCCCGGCCAGGATCGGCAGCGACTCCTGCAGCTCGACCAGCGCCAGTTCGTCGGCACCGACCAGCAGGTCGCCGACCCGATGGCTGCCGACGGCCAGCCGGCAGGACAATGCCAGTTCGAAGCCGAGCAGCGGAGCCGCGAGGTCTTCCGGGAGCTTCCGGACGTAGCGGATGTCGACCGTACCGGCGTCGGCCGCGACGGTGTCGTCGCCGGACGGGCACGTGTCGTCGTCACGGACCCGCAGCACGACCCGGTGGGCGGTGCCCGGCGGCAGCATCTGCCCGACCGCGTTCCGGAGCACATCGCTTACTTCTTCGGTGCCGGTCGAGGCGAGCAGCGCCTCGCAGGCCAGGCGGAGTTGCCGTTCCCGGGCCAGCGTCTGCCGCAGGCTGTTCGCAACAGTGGACATCCGCGAGAGGGCGAGGAGGATCAGCACCGCCGACACCGCGGCGATCACCACACCGTCGCGGACCGGACCGCGCAGCGCCTGGATGAGCAGTGCGGATGGCGCCAGCAGCGACGCGACCGTCAGCACGCCGCGACGGAGGGACACCTGGGTGCGGGTCAGCACGTGCGGTTCGGTCAGTTGGATCATCGACGGGTGTAGCGCAGCGGCGCCGCCGGCGATGTAGAACACGAGCCAGCCGAGATCTCCGGCGCCGCCGAGGTGCCAGCCGCCGTTGAGCCGATTGAGCCCGTACAGCACATCGGCGGTCAGCAGCGCCGCGCCGGAGATCATCAGCAGCGTCACGCTGCGGCTTCGCGAGGCGGTCAGGCCCAGCCGGGCCAGGATCGCCAACATCAACACGTCCACCATCGGGTAGGCGATGGAGACCGCCTTCTCCAACGGCGACAGATGCGGAGTGTGCAGGAACGGGTTGATGAGGAACGTCCACGCGAGGAAGCCGGCCCCGATGGTGAGGATGACCGCGTCGATCATGCTGGCGCGATCCAGCACCCGGGCTCCCGAGCGGGTCAGGCTCAGCAGCCCGAGCATGATGAGCGGCACCGACACGCAGAGGAACATCACGTCGGCGATGGACGGGAACCGCCCCGCGGCCAGCGCGAGGAGCGTACCCGCAGCGAACGTCAGATAGCCGGCGCCGAGCAGCGCCCACGGCAGGCGGCGCCTCGGACGGTTCCGGATCGTGCCGACCACGACACCCGCGATTGCCGACAGGACGATGAGAGCCCACGCGGGCACGACCAGCTGCGGGCTGACCGTGTAGGCGACGGCCAGGGCCGCCGTGGCGATGCCGTAGATGAGCACTGTCCGCGGCGACACCAGCCGGCGGGGCGCGCCGTGCCGCGCCGGGACCGTCGCCGCCCCGGCGGCTTCGCGGATCACCTCGCTGGCCTGCTCCGCCTCCCGGAGCACCGCCAGCGCGGGGCCCCCACCCGCCGGCAGCTCGGCCCGGTCGCGGGGAATGACGCGCTGCCCTCGCCCCTCCCCGTCGCGGCCGGGGGAGGACGGGCGCTCGTCTGCGGTCAAAGCAACCTGCCTGGGCTTGGTGCGCCGGCCTGGACACGGTCCGGCACTACTCCCCCATGTTCGGCATATCGGCTTGGGAGCTGAGGGCATTGCCCAGGTGCAGAGGAAGTCAGCGTGACGGCGGTCAGGAATCGACCCGTTGTACCACATCCGTCACGGTGGCAAGCCCGCCTGGCGAAAAGCTACCGCGATGTCCGTTCCCGATCTCCGCACGAGGGCACGATACGCAGCAATCGTGACGCCCGGTACCAGCCGGACGGGCCGGCCTGACTACCCCCTGTCGCTCACTGCCGGCAACGTTCCGCGTCCAGCGGCTGACCCGCCGCTTCGAACCGTGTCGCAGCGTCCCGTAACAGCCGATCCGCGTCGCCGTCGCGCCCTTCGGCGCGGGCGAGGTGCGCCTTGGCCTCGAGCAGCGCCGCCTCCCAGGCCGTACCCTCCCATAACGTGATGGAACGCTCCGCCTCTCGCAGATGGCGGCGGGCCTCGTCCAGGTCGCCCAGGTCGGCGCAGGCCTGCGTGGCCGGCACGCTCAGCATGATCGAGCAGAACGTGCAGTGGTCCTCGTCGCCCAGGGTCGACTCGGCCCGGTCGATCACGGCCCGGGCGCCCTCCAGGTCCTCCGCCGCGGTGATCATGCACCCGTAGACGCGATGCATCAGGTGCTGGCCGATGCTGGACCAGCGTGCCAACGGCAACGCCCGCTGCAACAGGTGCCACGCACCGGGTCGGTCACCCCGGGCCAGGTGAACCTCGGCCAGGCGTTGCAGCGAGTGCGCCTCCCCGGCCGGCGATTCGAGGTCGTGATGCAGATCGGCGGCCGCTCGCAACTCGGTCTCCGCCAGCGCCAGGTCGCCCTTGAGCAGCGCGGCCTCACCGCGCAACGCGATGGCGAAGGCCACCGCCCGGAGCACGCCCGCCCGTTCGGCGGTGTCCCGCAGTTCGGCAGCCAGCTCCAGCACCTCGTCGTAGGGCGTGGGCCCGTACAGCAGGTACTCGGCGACGCACAGGTGCGAGTCGAATATCCCTACGGCCAGGTCCGGCCGTCGCATGCCGGTGCGCAGTTCGATGCGCAGTCGCTGGAACCACTCGCCGCGGTAGTGGGCCAGCAGGCCCTGCAGCGTGACGAGGTCGAACAGCCGCCAGCTCGCATCCCCGAGCGCGATCCGGTGGCGCGCTTCGGTGGCCGCCGCGTCGGCGGCCACCAGGTCCTTGCGGTAGAACGCGAGGTGGCCCCGGGCCAGCAGCAGCGCGGCGTCGTTGTCGGTGCCGTCGAGCTCCAGGCCGGTCAACGCCAGCTCCGCGGTGTCCAGGTCGCCGGCGATGGTCGCGGCCCGGGCCAGGCGTGTCCGCAGCCGCTTCTGCGCGGCCGGTTCGGACTCGGCCTGCAGCGCCTCCCGGTACGCGGGAATGGCACGCAGATCCGCACAAGCGCTGAGCAGATCCGCCCGCAACGCGAGAAGGCGGGCGACGTCCGGGCCGCTTGCGGCGGCGCGGACCGTCTCCAGCGTCGCGAGTGCGTCACGGTAGGCGCCGAGCGCAGCCTCGGTCTCGGCCGCGGTGAGGACCCACGGCACTGCCGCCGCTCCCTGTCCGGCTTGGACCAGGTGATGTCCGATCCGCGCCGGCGAGCGGCCCAGCTTCTCCAGGGTCCGGGCGGCGCCGAGGTGGGCGCTGCGCCGATCCTCGGGTGGCAACGCGTCGAGCAGCGCGTTTCGCAGCAACCCGTGCCGGAACGCGTAGCCGGCCTCGGTGCGCTGCAGCAGGTGCCGGTCGAGCGCCTGGTCGAGCACCGCGTAGGCGTCGGAGTCCGGCATTCCAGTCAAGATCGTGAATTCGTCGGTGTCGAACGCCGACCCCAGAACGGCCGCTTCGGACAGGGCGCGCAACGCCGGCTCGGGCAACCCGGCCGGCAGCATCGTGCGGGTCGGCGTCGACCGGTCGGCCGACACCGTGCGCGCCAGCTCAACGACCGCGAACGGCAGGCCGCCGGATGCCTGATAGATCGCCTCGAGGACTGCGGCGTCGGCGTCGGGGTGGTAGCGGCGAGCCAGCGTGGCCGCCTCGGCGACGGGGAGCGGGCCCAGGTCCAGCGGCGTCGCGTTGCGACGCTCGAGCAGGGTGCGTCGGACGTCGGCGAGCGTCCCGCCCACGACGGGCTGGTGCCCGATAGCGATGAGAATCCGCTCGGAGAGCGTGCTGCGGGCCAGGTAGTGCAGCAGCCGGAGGCTCGCGTCGTCGGCGTGGTGGGCGTCGTCGATGACCAGCACCGCGCCGGCTCCCGCCGCGGCCAGCCGGACCAATTCGGCGGCGGCCACGAACAACCGCTGATGCGCTCCCCGGCCGTCCCAGCTGAACTGCCGGCCGGACAGCGCCCGCTCGATCTCGTCGCGGAACGTGTCGTCGAGCCCGTCCAGCAGCGTCGGATGGCGGCGGCACAGGTCCGCGAACGCCTCGAGGACCGGCGCGTACGGCCAGTCGCCCTCGATGCGCGCCGACACTCCGCGCCCGACCCGCATCCGCTGCCCGGCCGCGGCCGCCTCCAGCCAGCCCAGCAGGGCGGTCTTGCCCACGCCGGGCGCTCCGCCCACGAACAGCACACGTCCGCGGCCGGCCCGGGTGGAATCCAGGAACCGGGCGATCCTGGCGCGCTCGGCGTCCCGGCCGACGAGCGGCACCGGTGCGGGACGGCGGGGTGCGGCCGTGTCCGGTGGGATCAGCTCGTCGCGCAGTCGCAGCGCGGCCGGACTCGGCGCCACGCCCAGCTCCCGGCGCAGACCCCGCTCGAGCCGCTCGAACTGGCGCATCGCTGCCCGCCGGTCGCCGCGATCGGCCAGCCGCCGGATGAGCGCCAGGTGGGCCTGCTCATCGCCCGGCTCAGCGGCCGCGAGGGCCTCCCAGCGTTCCGCCAGCCGAAGCACCTTGAGATACAGCAGCCGGAGCCGGTCCCGGGGCTCGCCGGCCCATGGCTCGTACGGATCTTCCGGAAGCAGCTCCCCCGGATACCGGTCGGCGGCCCGGCCGGCCGCGACCGGGTCGCCGGCGGCCACCGCCGCCTCGGCCAGCTCGCGGAACTCCTGCGCGTCGACGTCCACGCGGGCGTCGGGCAACAGCGCGACGCGGTCGCCGCCGAGCGCGATAGCGGTGCCCCCGCCCAGCGCCCGGCGGGCGTAGTGCGCCGCTTTGTGCAGCCGCGGCGCGGCTTCCTCCACGTCCAGTCCGGGCCAGAGCGCGTCGATGACCCGTTCCCGGTGCACCGAACGGCCGGGGACCAGCGCCAGCATCTTGACCAGTCCGGCGGCCTGCCGCCGCCGCCACTCCGCAGGGGGCACCCGGCGGCCGTCGACGACCACGTCGAAGCCGCCCAGCAGCGTGATCCTGACGTCCGTGGCGGCCCCCTTCCCGGCGATGCTATGCCGTCACACGGCTACCGGAAGAGATCCGATCAGCTCGAGTTCGTCGGTCATCGTGGATGCGAGCGTCATCAGCAGCCGGCGTACCTCGGCGAGATCCCAGTCGTACGACGCGATCCGTTCGGTGACCTCCAGCATCGGCAGCGCCATCTCGTCGCGGACCGACTGGTACGCGGCGAGCGCCTCCTGCTGCGCCGGTCCCGGCTCCGGCACCGACAGCACGGCACGGGCGAGCAGCTCGGCGTCGCGCAGCGCGTCGGTGATGCCGTGCGTGCTCAACGGATCCTTCCAGTAACCGGCGTCGCCGACCAGAGCCCATCCGTCGCCCCAGGAACGGCGCAGGTAGCCGGGCACGCCGCGGGCGTAGCGCAGCGCGCCCACCCGTTCCGCGCCGGCCAGACGGGGCGCCACCACGCTCCCTTCGACCAACCTGTCGAACGCGTACGCGGTGCCCCGCGCACCGACGAGGCCGGCCGCCCGGGCGGCGGGAGCGCCGACGAACAAGCACGTCAGCCCGTCGTTGGTGGGGATCGCGCCGGCGCTGAAGCCGGGTTGATAGAACCACTCGTAGCCGTTCGCGGGAAGGGCGGCCCAGTAGCCGTAGAGGAACGCGGACGAGTGCTGCCCGGCCGTCTCGACCGGTGCCGCGACGTGCCCGGCGACCACCGAGCGCAGTCCGTCGGCGCCGATCACCAGGCCGGCCCGCTCCGGCCGTTCCGCGCCGTCGCGGTCCCGGGTGACCACCCCGGTCACCCGGCCGGCACCGTCGCGCAGCAGGCCCGTCACGGCCGTACCGAATCGAACGTCGGCGCCGGCGTCGGTGGCGGCGTCGGCCAGAACCGCGTCCAGCAGCGTCCGCCGCGGCGCGTAGAGCGCCTCGACGCCCACCGCCGGCCGGATGGACACCGACACGGTGTCGGAGCCGTAGTGGAACGCGGTGTGCCGTACCGGCGGGGTGCCGGCCGCGACGATGCGGTCGAGCAGCCCCCACCGCTGCAGCTGGAGCGTGCCCGCCCGCATCAGCGCATGTGTCGAGAGCGTGTCACTGCCGTAGCGGGCCCGGTCCAGACACAGGACCCGCATCCCGGCGCGGGCCAGCAGCAACGCGACCGACGCACCGGCCGCCCGGGCTCCCACCACGACGACGTCCCATTCCGTTTTCATGCCGTGCCTGCCTTCCGCATGCGCTCGTGGCCCTCGCTTCGCTCGGTGCGCTCGCTCATGCCGTGCCTGCCTTTCGCATGCGCTCGTGGCCCTCGCTTCGCTCGGTGCGCTCGCTCATGCCGCGCTCCCGGATAGTTCGGCGCCGACATGGTCGAGCACCCGGTCCGCAACGGTCGCCGCGTCGTGCCGGACACCGTCCAGAAAGGACGAGTTGCGCCGCGACTGCCAGCGCTGGCCGATGACGTACAGGCCGGGTGTCGGGGTGACGCCACCGACCTGCTGAATCTCACCGGTCCGGTTGAGCACCGGCACCCGCAGCCACGGGTAGGCACGCCGGTAGCCGGTCGCCCAGAGCACGGTGCGGATTCCGGCGTGGTGCAGGTCGAGTCCGGCAACGCCGCCGACGGTCGGAACGGGACGGACCGGCTCCGGCGCGTCTATCTCGCCGGCCAGCCCGGCCATCGCCGCGTACGCGTCGACGCGTCGCAGCAGACGGCGCAGCTGCCCGTCCGCGCGTCCGGTCGTCTCCGTCAGGTCGCCCGCCAGCCGAATGTGCCGGCCGGCGACATCGGTGAGCCGGCCGACCAGGCCGACGCCCCGCCGGTGCAGGGAGAGCAGGTCGACGTTGCGCCCATCGGGGTTCCCGACCAGTTGCAGCGACGGCTCGGCGCGCGCCGCCGCGGGTGAGGGGTGCTCGTCCAGGCGCCGGTCCAGGGCGCCCATGGCATCGAGCCACCACATGATGTCCAGGCCGCGGTATCGCCGCGGCATCCGGGTGTGCGAGCCGACCGCCAGCACCACGCGGCGGCCGGCCCGGGCGATCTCGTCGGCGAGCTGGACGCCGGTCGCCGAGGCGCCGACGACCAGGACGCCACCGTCCGCCAGCTCGGCCGGTGAACGGTAGCCGACCGGTGTGAGCTGGTCGATGCGCGGATCCAGCGCCGCCGCGACCGCCGGCACGTACGGAATGTCGCACCAGCCGGTGGCCACGACGACGGCATCGGCTGTCCAGCATCCCGCGTCGGTCGTCACCCGGTACCGCCCACCGTGGCGCACCACCGCGGTCACGTCGGCGCCCTCGACGACCGGCGCGGACGCGTACTCGGCGTACGACCGCAGATAGTCGGCCACCTCGGTGGCGCGCATGAATCCGTCCGGATCCGGCCCGGTGTAGCGGAAGTCCGGGAGGCGGCTGAGCCAGTTCGGGCTCAGCAGCCGCAGCGACTCCCACCGGAAGGACGCCCAGCGTTCACCGACGCGGCCGCGTTCCAGCACGACATGGTCCACGCCGGAGGTGGTCAGCAGCCGGCTCACCGCCAGGCCGGCCTGGCCGGCCCCGATGACGACGACAGGGATGCGGGACATGATTCAGCCTGCCTGGACGTCGATGACCACGTCGGTACCGTTGGTCAGCACGTCGTAGACGGCCGACCGGCGGCGGGACTGCTCGACCAGCGCGGCGAGCTGCTCCGGGGTCGCGTCGCCGTCGATGGCGAAGCTCACCCGGATCTGCCGGTATCCGTTCCGGACGCCGGCGTCGAGCCCGAGGATGCCGAGCAGGTCGATGTCACCCTCGACGGTGGACTCGACCCGGTGCAGCGTGACCCCGCGGGCCGCGGCGATGTTGGCGAGTCCCGCGGTGAGGCACGCCGCGATCGCGTGCAGCAGGAACTCGACCGGAGTGACGCCCTGGTTGGTGCCGACCAGCACGGCGGGGTGGTCCGCGTCGTACACGAACGGCTCGGTGCGTGTGGTGTCCTCCTGCCCGGCGCCGTAGAAGCCCTGGATGGTCGTGCGGTTGTGAGTGCCGCTGATCCAGGTGTTGCTGGCCCGGAACCGGAAGTCGGCGATCTCCGGGTTGGCCTTCACGGCGTCCAGCGTGGCGAACAGCGTCGGAACGTCCACGCCGTTGCGGGCGGTACGGGGGGTGGTGGTCTCAGTCATCGGAGTGCTCCTCAAGTCGGTGGTGATGACGTGAGGAGGACGTTAGGAAGCGGACCTTCCGCGAACCTTCCCCGGCGACGCGCCGGGGAAGATCAGCGGCTGCGCTGCCGGGCAGTTAGCGTGAGATCTCGACGTCGGGAGCTGCCCATGAGTTTGGAAAAGGTGATCTTCGGCTTCTTCGTGCTGCTGGCCGCGACGCTGAACCTCGGCTTCTTCATCGGCGACCTGTCCGACCCGAGGTTGCACAACGTGTACGAGCTGTTCGCCGCCGTGGTGGTCAACCTGATCGCGACGGTGCTGAAGTTCGGCGACCGCACGCAGATCGGAGCCGTGCATCTGGCCACCAGCCTGGTGGCCGATCTGCAGCTGATCGCGGCCGCGCTGGTCTGGGCGTACGCCACGCAGATCGCCGCGCCGGGGCTGAGCGCTCAGGAGACGGCCAGCGTGGTGTCGCTGTCCGGCGGCGCGCTGCTGGCGAACCTCGTCGCGGTCGTGCTGCTGGTGGTCGAGACGGTGTCGTTCCACCGGAGGTGATGGCATGGCCGGGACATCCGAACAGCCGTGGCACGACGTCATCCGCGGGCGGGAGCCTCGGCGCCGGTCCCGGCGCCGCACCGGCTTCGCCGGTGCGGCCGAGACCTCGCCGACGGTCTTCCTGATCCTGCGGCGGATGCGGGCGCCGCTGATCCTGCTGATCACCATCTTCGCGATCAGCACGCTGGGTCTCACGGTCATCCCCGGCCGGGATGCCGCCGGGCAGCCGTACCGGATGGGCTTCTTCGACGCGTTCTACGTGATGAGCTACACGGCCACGACGATCGGGTACGGCGAGATTCCGCACGCGTTCACCGGTGCGCAGCGGCTCTGGGTGATGGGGACCATCTACCTGAGCGTGGTCGGCTGGGCGTACGCGATCGGCTCGCTGCTGACGCTGCTGCAGGACCGTGGGTTCCGGCAGGCGCTGGCGTTGCAGCGGTTCACCCGGACGGTGAGCCGGTTGCGCGAGCCATTCCTGCTGATCGCCGGGTACGGGCAGACCGGTCAGCTGCTCGGCCGCGCGCTTGATGCGCTGGGCCGGCGGTTCGTGGTGCTCGACACCTCGGCCGAGCGGGTGGACGCGCTCGACGTGGATTCCTATCACGCCGACGTGCCGGGACTGGCCGGCGACGCGGGCAGCCCGCGCATGATCGGCGTGGCCGGGCTGGAGCACCCGTACTGCGAGGGGGTGCTGGCGCTCACCGACAACGACGAGGTGAACCTCGTCGTCACGATGACCGCCGCCCTGATCCGGCCCAGCATCCCGGTGATAGCCCGCACCGTCTCACCAGTGATCGAGCACCGGATGCAGGCGTTCGGGTCCCCGACCGTGGTGAACCCGTTCGACCGGTTCGGCGACCACCTCCGGCTGGCGCTGCGCGCGCCCGCGTCGTACCAGTTGCTGTCCTGGCTGGCCGGCGGCCCGGGTGCGGAGCAGCCGGAGCCGGCCCGGCCACCGACGGCCGGGCGGTGGATCGTGTGCGGCTACGGCCGGTTCGGCCGTGAGCTCACCGAGGACCTGTCTGCCGAGGGTGTGGACGTGACGATCGTCGACCTGGACCCGGACGCCGATCCGGGGCACTCGATCGTGGTGGGTGACGCCTCCGATCCCGCGGTGATGGCGCGGGCCCACCCGGAGCGGGCGGTGGGCTTCGTCGCCGGCACCGACAACGACACGACGAACCTGTCGCTGATCGCGGCCGCCCGGCGGATCAACAGTGAGCTGTTCATCGCCGCCCGGCAGAATCGCCCGTCCAGTGCGCCGCTGTTCGCCGCCGTGGACGTCGACCAGTTGCTGGTGCCCACCGAGATGGTCGCCCGGGAGATCTACGCGCAGTTGTCGACGCCGCTGCTGTGGCGGTTCCTGCAGGACATGCCGGCCCGCGGCAACGACTGGGCCGTGCACATCGTCGACCGGCTGCAGTTGCACTGCGGGCGGCGGCTGGGCAGCGTCTGGAAGATCACCATGACCCGTCGTGAGGCGCCCGCGTTGTGGCCGTCGGTCACGACCGGCGACGCCCGGCTCGGTGACCTGATGCGCAGCCCACACGACCGGGACGAGCCGTTGCCCGCGGTGCCGCTACTGCTGCAACACGGCGATGAAACCATCCTCGGCCCCGGCGACGACGTGACATTGGCGCCGGACGATCAGTTGCTGGTGGCCGGCGATCCGCCGGCGCGCCGCTACCTGCTCGACACGATGACGAACCCGGCAGTGGCCGAATACGTCCTGCACGACCGTTCGGTCCCGTCCGGCTGGCTGTGGCAGCGCGTAACCGGCCGAGTCCCCCGCTAGAGTCTCCCGCCGATCTTGGAGTTGTGGTTGCCCTTATGCGGACTGCGTCCGCATTCGTGCCAACCACAACTCCAAGATCGCGGAGGGTTGTGTCAGGCGCGGCGGGCCAGGCCGCTCATCTTCAGGGCGGTGAAGACGGCCGCGGCCAGCGCCACGTCCGACAGCAGCATCAACCCGATCGCGTACGAGTGCTCAACTCCGTACACCCATCCCATGACCAGCGGCGGGACGAAGCCGCCCAGACCGCCGGCCGCGCCGACCAGCCCGGTCACCGCGCCCACCTTGTCGGCCGGCGCCACCTTGCCGACCAGCGCGAACACCGCGCCGCTTGCAGCACCCAGGAAAGCCGCCAG
>DATBGW010000311.1:0-17145 GCA_036557765.1 Actinoplanes sp. | reverse complement strand
CGCCAGAGCAGCAGGTTCATCATCCCGCCGCTGTGCCACTCGGCGCCTACGAAGGACGCGCCGACCACGAACGCCACCAGGCCCAACAACGCCGCCAGCGTGGTGACCATGTCGCCGAAGCTCTTCCGGAAGTCGAACGTGGACGGGAGGTACCACTGCGGGTCGAAGTCCTCCCGGTTGGGACCGGTGAGCTGGTTGCAGTCCGGCGGATACTTGGCGGCCTCGGGCGTGCCGGCCGCCGACTGGCACAGCTGCTTCTCGAGCGCGGCGAACCGGGTCGATTCCTCGAACTGCCGCTCGGCCTGCGCCTTGGCGTCGGCGATCTGGGCCGGACCGATCTTCTGGTTCGAGAAGTACATGCCGATCGCCACGGCGGCCAGGATCGCCAGGCCGCCGATGACCAGCAGCTTGACGAACCGGCGTTTGGCCAGCCGGCGCGTCTCCGCCGTGTACATGCTCACTGTCCCCACCCGCCCGGTGCCGCCGGCACTGCGGCCTGGTCGACCTGGCGGTTCTGGCCCTCGACCGGCGCCGTGCCGGTCAGTTCCAGGAACACACTCTCCAGATCGACGCCGACCGGCGTCAGCTCGCTGACGTAGATGTCGCGCTGCGTGAGCACCCGGGTGATCTCCGCCGGGTTGGGAGCGTTGCCGACGGTCAGGTGATCCCGCTCGAGCGTCACCTGTGCGCCGGCGGCACGCAGCAGGTCGGCCGCGGCCAGCGGGTCGACGCCGGTCTCCAGCCGGACCCGTACCGCCGTGGAGGCGTGCCGGGCCAGCACCTCCGCGACCGGACCGGCCGCGACCCGGCGCCCGGCCGAGATGATCGTCACCGAGTCGCAGATCAGCTGGACCTCGCCGAGGATGTGGCTGGAGAGCACCACGGTCATGCCGGTCTCGACGAGGTTGCGCATCAGCGTCCGCATCTCCCGGATGCCGCCGGGGTCGAGGCCGTTCGCCGGTTCGTCCAAGATGAGCAGGCGTGGGTTCTTGAGCAGCGCGGACGCGACGGCCAGCCGCTGTTTCATGCCGAGCGAGTACGTCTTGACGCGCTCCTTGGCCCGGTCCCGCAGGCCGACGAGTTCCAGCACCGCGTAGACCCGGGCGCGGTCCACGCCGCCCGCGTCGGCGAGCAGTGACAGCGTGTCCCGGGCGGTGAAGTTGCCGAAGAACTGCGGGCTCTCCACGATCGCGCCGATCTGCCCGGCGACCTCGGGCAGATGCCGCGGCACCTCACGGCCCAGGACCGCCATCCGGCCACCGTTCGGCTTGATCAGCCCCAGCAGCGTACGGAGCGTGGTGGTCTTTCCGGACCCGTTCGGCCCGAGGAAGCCGTGCACCTGTCCGGACTCGACCACCATGTCGAAGCCGTCCAGCGCACGCCGGACGCCCTTCCGCCCGCGATAGGTCTTCTGCAGACCGGAGATCTCCAGTACGGCGGTCACGCCGCGAACTCTAGGCGCGAACGTCAGGTGCCGTTGCCCCGAAACGCGACGACCTCGGCGCGGGTTTCCGCGTCCAGCTCGTCGAGATCGGCCGAACCGGCGATCGTACGCAGCCGCGCCGCCTCATCGGGATGTGACCGCCAGTACGCCGGGGGTACGCGCAGCACCGCCGCGAGCAGGTCGCCGGGGTAGAAGTCGCCCTCGATCAGCGGATTCTCCTCGAGCCGGGCGAGCGCCAGCGGCACGATCACGTCCAGCCCGACCTGCTGCGCGACGAGGACTCGCAAATCCTCGATGCCGAGCTGCTCGACCGGCCGGCGGCGCAGCTCGTGCACGGTGGCGGTCAACCGGGTCGCGCCGGCCGGTGGATCGCCCCAGGCGTCGTTCTCGATCTCCTCGAGCGACTGGTCCGTTTCCTGCACGATGCCGCCTCCTAGTTCCGCGGTACGAACTGCTCGGAGTGGTCCAGCAGCTTACTGGCCTCGGACAGCTCGGACTGGTAGCCGGCACGGTCGGCGTCCGAGACGCGCGA
This sequence comes from Actinoplanes sp., assembly GCA_036557765.1. GTDB lineage: Bacteria > Actinomycetota > Actinomycetes > Mycobacteriales > Micromonosporaceae > Actinoplanes. The sequence continues at coordinate 15,169 of DATBGW010000311.1, read as the reverse complement.
GTCACCGAGCAGCCGCTTGAGCTGGTCGATCCGGCGGACCAGTCCCCGTTGCGCGTTGCGGACCTCGTCCACATGGTCGTACGGCGTCCCGTCGGGCTTGCGCGCCACCACCTCACCGTCCAGTTCCCGGCGCGCGGCGTCCAGGTCCCGGTCGGTGAGGTGCTCCTTCATCCGGTCGGTCTTGGACGGCGCCGACCGTTCCGGCTCGCTTCCGCGGGCCGGGCTGACGGCGTCCTCGCCTGCAGCGTTCATCGCCAGCGACGTGGCCGCCGTACCGGCGATGCCCACGCCCGCCGCCACTCCGGCGGCGGAGACGACGTTGAGCGGCACGCCGGCGACCGCCCCGACGCCGGTGGCGTCCAGAGCGATGCCCAGTCCCTCTCCGCCGGCGCTGATGCCGGCCAGCGCGATACCACCGACCATCGCGGCGGTCTCGCCCGGGTGATGCAGCATCGCGTTGCCGAACGAGGCGACGCCGTTCACGATGCCGGCGCCGACGTCCTTCGCGAAGTCGCCGAGCTTGTCCAGCCAGCCGGACTTCTCCGGCGCGGCGTCGGCCTCCTGGGACAGGAAGCGGGCCGCCGCGTCGCCGGTGCTGGCCACCTGGTCCCGGGCGCGGCGCAGGGTGTCCTGGGCCGCCTGCCGCCCGGCGTCGCCCGGATCGGTGAACGGCGGAAGCGTCTGCCCGGGTGCCGCCTGCCGGGCGGCCTGGTCGTACGCCTGTCGCGCCTGCGCCGACGCCGCCTGGGCCGCGTCCCACAGCCGGATCGCTTCGGCCGCCTGGCCCTGGGCCCACTGCAGCGTCTGCGCGTACGTGTTCAGCGCGTCCGCCGCGGTTGCAAGCGAGTCGGCGGCCGCGTACCACTTGTTCGGCTCGTAGCTGAACTTGTCGCGGAAGGCGTCGCCGGCCGCGCCGGTCCACGCGCCGGTGTCGATGTCAACGAGACCGTTGCCGGCCTGCTCGGCATGGGCGGATCGGGCCCGCAGCGCCTGCGCGTTCCCGCGGACGGCGGCGGGATCGCCGGGTACCAGCTGTACCGGGTCGGAGGTCTGGCCGAGCTCAGTCATCGACGACCTGCACTCCCGGATCGGTGGTGAGCCGGCCGGCCGCGGCCGCGTCCGCCTCCCGGTAGGCCTGCGCCACCTTGTCCAGGATGTCGCCGATCGCGTCGGCATCCTTGATCAGGATGTCCAGGCCTTCGTTCCACCGGTCGCAGAACGTCTCCATCGCACTGTGGACGCCGTCGTGCCCATACGTCGCCGAACCGCTATCGAGGTCTTCCAGCGCGGAACTCTTCTGGTCGGCCACACTCTGCCGGATGCCGGCCGCGGCCGATTCGAGAACGCCGACCTCGACGTGGAATCCGGGACCATCCATCCCGCGATGCTATAGCCGTACGACGATCCGCACTGTCCCCAGTGGTCAGGCGATGATCACCTGCACGCCGGCGGTCCGGAGCTGATCGACGGTCTCCGCCGCGGCGCCGGAGTCGGTGACCAGGGTCTCCACCTTGCTGATCGGGCAGATCCGGGCGAACGCGTGCCCGCCGAGCTTCGACGAGTCGGCGATGACGACCACCCGCTTGGCCCGGGCGACCATGAGGCTGTTCATCGCGGCCTCGCCCTCGTGGTGCGCGGCCGCGCCGAGCTCCACGTCGAGCGCGTCCACGCCGAGCAGGACGATGTCGAGCGTGACCTCCTTGAGCAGCGCCCCGCCCAGCGGCCCGACCAGCTCGAACGACTGCGGCCGGATCACACCACCGGCCACCACGATCTTCATCCGGGACCGGACCAGCAGCTCGTTGGCGATGTTCAGCGCGTTGGTGACGACGGTGAGCTGTGCGCCGTCGCCGCGGGTGTTCAGATCCGGCCGGACCGCCAGCGCCCGGGCGACCTCGGTCATAGTGGTGCCGCCGTTGAGGCCGACCACCGTGCCGGGCGAGACCAGCCGAGCGGCGGCCTCGCCGATGCGCTGCTTCTCGGCCGAGTGCTTCGCGCTCTTGTACCGCAGCGGCAGGTCGTACGAGACGCCGTTGGCGACCGCGCCGCCCCGGGTACGGGTGATCATCTGTTGCTGGGCCAGCTGGTCGAAGTCGCGGCGGATGGTGGCCTGCGAGACACCGAGCCGGTCCGCCGCGTCTTCGACGCTGATCCGGCCGTCCTCGGTCAGCAGCTCGAGCAGGGCGTTCCACCGCCCGTACCGGTCCACCCGCTCACCCCTGTGTACGTTGCGTAATAGGAGCTGCACATTAGTGCGCGAAACCTCGGGAAGCAAAGCTCCTCGGTGCGCGAAGCCGGCGGCGCGGTAGCGTGTACGCCGCCGAGAAGGGACCACGATGAGCCACGTCCAGGCCGAGATCGCCAGCCAGCCCGAATGCTGGCTCCAGGCCGCCAAGCTCGCCGGCGCACCGGGCCTGCCGGAATCCGGCGAACGCGTCGCCGCGGTCGGCTGCGGCACCTCGTGGTTCATGGCCCAGGCGTACGCGGCGCTGCGTGAACGGGCCGGTCACGGCGAGACGGACGCATTCCAGGCGTCCGAACTCCCCACCGGCCGCCGCTACGACCGGATCGTGGCGATCACCCGCTCCGGCACCACCACCGAGGTTCTCGATCTGCTGACCGCGGCCCCCGGCCGTACCACTGTCATCACGGCGGACCGTGCGCAGCCGGCGGCCACGCTCGCCGCCGAGGCGGTCGTGCTGGACTTCGCGGACGAACGCTCGGTGGTCCAGACGCGGTTCGCCACCAGCACGCTGGCCCTGTTGCGGGCCTCGCTCGGTGAGGATCTCGAGCCGATGGCCCGCGACGCCGAGGTGGCCGTCCGCCTGCCGTTGCCGGTGGATCCGTCGACCGAGCAGATCACGTTCCTCGGGCGCGGCTGGACGATCGGGCTGGCGAACGAGGCCGCGCTGAAATGTCGGGAAGCCGCCGGGTTCTGGGCGGAGGCGTACCCCGCCATGGACTACCGCCACGGGCCCATCGCGATCGCCGGGCCGCGCCGGGTGGTGTGGGCGTTCGGGGAGATCCCGCGCGGACTGGCCGACGAGGTGGAGGCCACCGGGGCGGCGTTCGTCCACAGCCGGCACCACGGCGGCTACGGCGCGCTGGGCCGCTGGGGCGGTGGCCGCGAACCGCTCGACCCGATGGCGGACCTGATCGTCGCGCAACGTGTGGCGGTGCAGCTCGCCGTCGGCCGGGACCGGAATCCGGATGAACCGCAGAACCTGCGCCGCTCGGTCGTGCTCACGACATGAGTGCCGACGTCGTTCTCGCGCTCGACGTCGGCGGCACCGGAATGAAATGCGCGCTCGTTCGGCCGGGCGGGACGGTGCACCACGCCGAGCGCCACCCGACGCCGGCCGCGCGGGGACCGGACGCGGTGACGGCCGCCATTCTGGACGTCGCCGCCGGGCTGGCCGATCGCGCGCGGGCGGACGGGCTCACGCCGGTCGCGGCCGGGATCGCCGTGCCGGGCGTGGTGGACGACGTGGAAGGCGTCGCGGTCTGGTCGTCCAATGTGGGCTTTCGCGACGTGCCGCTACGCGACCTGCTGGCCGACCGGCTGGGCATGCCGGCGGCGCTCGGCCACGACGTCCGCGCCGGTGGCCTCGCCGAGGCGCGGCTCGGCGCTGGTCGCGGTGAGCGGCACGTTCTGTTCGTGGCGATCGGCACCGGGATCGCCGCCGCACACGTGGTGAACGGCCGGGTCCTCGCCGGTGCGCATGGCGCCGCCGGCGAGATGGGTCACATCGTCGTCCGGCCCGGCGGCCCGCCGTGCGGCTGCGGCGCCCAGGGGTGCGTGGAGTCGATCGCGTCGGCGGCGGCGATCGGCCGCCGGTACGCGGATCTGTCCGGGCGGACGGACGCGACCGCGATCGAGGTGGCGGCATCCGCCGCGGCCGGCGAACCGCTGGCCGCCGACGTCTGGCGGGAGGCTCTGGCGGCGCTGGCCGACGGTCTGGTCACCGTGCAGGCCGTGGTCGACGCGGGAACGATCGTTCTCGGTGGTGGCCTGGCCGAGGCCGGGGACGCGCTGCGCACGCCACTGCGGGCGGCGCTCGAGCAGCGGGTCACGTTCCACCGCCTGCCGCGGCTGATCCCGGCGGCGCTGGGTGACACGGCGGGGTGCCTGGGCGCCGCCCTGCTGGCGCTGGACTCGCTGGCACCGGGCACGACCGAGTGCCCGGCGCGAAGCGACGGAATGCCCGAAGCCGGCACGCCATGATCCGCGTCGGCGGCCGCATCGTCCGTCCGGGCGGCGTCGAGCCCGGATACGTCGAGGTCGACGGTCCCACGATCCTGTCGGTGACATCGGGACCGCACGCCGGTGACGACGTGATCGTGCCCGGCTTCGTGGACCTGCACTGCCACGGCGGCGGCGGACACACGTTCACCACCGGCGACGCGGCGCAGGCCCGCGCCGCCGCCGGCTTCCACCTGGCACACGGCACGACCACGATGCTCGCGAGTCTGGTCAGCTCACCGTACGAGCTCATGCGCGGGGCCACGGAGGCGTACGCGCCGCTGGTCACCAACGGCGTGATCGCCGGCGTGCACTTCGAGGGTCCGTACCTGTCCGCGGTTCGCTGCGGCGCCCAGAATCCCCAGTTCCTCCGCGACCCCTCCCCCGACGAGCTGACCGAGCTGATCCGGCTGGGCGCGGGCGCGGTCCGCATGGTCACGATCGCGCCCGAGCTGCCCGGCGCGCTGGAGAGCATCGCGCTGCTGACCGAGCAGGGGGTCATCGCGGCGGTGGGCCACACGGACGCCACGTACGAGCAGGCAAAAGCCGGCGTGGCGGCCGGCGCGACCGTCGGTACGCACGTCTTCAACGGCATGCGGCCACCGCACCACCGCGAGCCCGGTCCGGTGATCGCGCTGCTCGGCGCCCGAACAGTCGTGTGTGAGCTGATCGCCGACGGCGTCCACCTGCATCCCGGGATGCTGTCATTCGCCGCGCGAGCTGCCGGCCCGGACCGCACCGCGCTGATCACCGACGCGATGGACGCCGCCGGCATGTCGGACGGCCGCTACGACCTGGCCGGCCAGGAGGTGATCGTGTCCGGCGGGGTGGCCCGGCTGGCCCGCGACGGCTCGATCGCCGGCAGCACGCTCACCATGGACGCGGTGCTGCGCCAGACGGTCGCGGCGGGCATCGCGTTGGCGGACGCGAGCACGATGGCGTCCGCGACGCCGGCCCGCGCGCTGAGTCTGGCCGACGAGGTCGGCGCACTGGAGGCCGGCCTGCGCGCCGACCTGGTAGTGCTCAGTCCGGACCTGCACGTCAAGCGAGTGATGCGCGCCGGCACCTGGGTTGCGTGATACGCCGCTTTGCTCTGCTTCCCTTCAGGAAGCGGGCCGTCCCGCCCGCGCCCACCACCGCACCGCTACGCCGCACTTTGCTCTGCTTCCCTCCAGGAAGCGGTCGGTACCGACCGGCGCTCACCGCCGCACCGCTACGCCGCGCTTTGCTCTGCTTCCCTCCAGGAAGCGCCCACACCACGCCCACCGGCCAGGTGTCACGCCGCGTTTGCTCTGCTTCCCTAGCGGAAGCGGTTGTGCATGTTCGCTCGAGGGACGCACCTTGAGGCGCGAGCGCCATCACATTCCGTTACACCGTGATTTGGCCGCAAAACGCAGCAGCGCCATATCGCAGCTGCTCAATGGACGCGATTCCTATACGGAAGCAGAGCAAAGCGCGTGAGACGTTTCCAGCCGCCTCCGAGAGCCGTCACCCACGGTCATGGGGCGCCGTCCTCGGCATGACCGCGGCACGGTTCCAGCCGTTCGGGAGGGGCGGCAGCCACACCGAGTCCCATGACACGCGGGCCATCAGTCGGGTCAGGATCAACCCGAGGAACAGGCCGGCGACCGAGTCCGTCAGCCAGTGAAACGCCAGATACGTGGTGGTGCAGAAGACGATCAGCGGCGGCACCAGCCGGACCGCGAGGCGAACCCGCCGTGGAACGGCGACCAGCGCACCGAGCAGCACCGCGATGACGCCGTACCAGACCAGCGCGTTCGCGACGTGACCGGACGGATAGCTCATACCGAGCGGGCCGATCGCGGCCGGATTGAACAACTCGGCCCGATCCGGCCCGGGAAAGTGCGGCGCCGCACGCTGCAGCCACACCTTCAGCGGCCCGATGGTCACGTACGTCAGCACGAACGCGCCGACGAACAGCAGCAGCGGCCGCACCGAGCGACGCCGGACGGCCAGGGTCACCGCCAGCAGAACGGTCACCGGCATCAGCACCTGGCCGCCCTGGCCCAGGTAGTTGAGCACCCGGGCCGGCCAGTACAGCGCCGCCGGGCGGTGCTGGTCGGCCCAATCGGCCACCTGCCGGTCCAGCGCGAGCAGGTGGCCACGGGCCAGGGCGTACGTCAGCGCGACGAACGCGGCGACCAGGACGGCGTCGAACCACCAGCCCGGTACGGTCCGGGCCCGCACGTCCGTCGCCTGATCCACGCCCCCAACGCTAGAGGTATCGGGCGAGTTTGGCGGCGAGCAGGTCGGCCCGGACGCCGGAGTTGGGACAGCCGCCGAAGTGGTGCAACGCCACGACCTTGCCCGTCTTGCGGGACAGCACCGGTGAGCCCGACGAGCCACCGGCGGTGTCGCAGTAGTACGAGACGTCGGAGTCGGTGGCGTAGCCGTCGTACGCGTTGTCGTTGACCGCGCACGTGCCGGCCTTCTCGCCGAGCGCGCCCGCGATGCGGGTCGGCTCACCGGCCGGGTGCTGTGGGACGAACAGTTCCTGCCCCTTCGCCGGCCGCGTGGTGTCCAGCGTCAGATAGCCGAACTTCTTCACCGCCGCGAAGTCCTCGACAGTGAACAGCGTGAAGTCGTACACGTGGTTGGTGGCCAGCACCTTCGCGCCCCACACCTTCGTGGGCCGGAACGTGTCGTAGCCCCGGCACGTCGCGCACTGATAGTTGAACCACACCTCGGTCTCGTACGCGTCGGCCGAGTTGTCGAAGCAGTGATTGTTCGTCAGCATCCGGTTGCTTGGACCGACCCGCCAGCCGGTGCACAGCTCGGTGCCGTTGATGAGCAGCCGCGCGATCGCCTTCGACCGGGTGTAGGCCACCGGGTCGGTCGACTTGTAGCACACCGCGTCCCGGGTCTCGTCCGTACCGCAGACCGACTCCTCACGGCCCGTACGGCCGGGCGCGGTCAGCCGCTCCCGGGGCTGGCGAGCCTGCTCGGTACGGGAGAAGCCGCGGGCCACCTGGTCCACGTGTACGCCCACGCCGCCCAGCAGGGACGCCACCCCGAGCGGGTCGGCGGCCCGGTGCATCTCGAGCACCGCCGTGTCGCCGGTGACGGACATCGCCCACCGACCGACGCCGGACTCGTCGTAGCGGTACGACTCGGTCCCGGCCGGGTTGGACACGGTCAGGTAGTCGCCGGGCAGCATCGCCATCCGGTCGAAGTGGAGCTTCACATAGGACGCTCCGGGATAGGAGAACGACTCCCGCCGGCCGTACCCGAGAAGCTTGTCGATCGGCAGCAGCTCGCCCACGGTCTGGCGACCCGCCGCTGCGGCCGCCGTGGCGGACTCCGGAAGCACGGTGCGGCCGGCCGCCGGCGCGTTCTCCTCCGCCGCGCGTGGGGCGGCGGCTGCCGCCTTCTCGGCCTTGCCGGCCGCCGGTGCGGCCGGTTCGGTGACCGCGACCGGCGTACGGGTCGCCGCCGGCGGCTCGTGCCAGGACCCGACCGGCCGGCCCTCGTCGGCCCCGTTCCACGCCGCCACTCCGGCCGAACCGGCCAGCACGAGCGCCGCGCATGCTCCGATGACGATGCCTGCCTTGCGTCGCATGCCACTCCCGCAACTCTGGTCCCACCATGGACAATTCTGTGTAACGAGCCACGTGCGGCGGCGTCGCGCCACCCGACACGTGCACACTGGGTCGGTGCGCATCACGTCCGCCCTCGTCGACCCGGCGCTGCTGGACCTGCCGTGGGGCGTCCCACTCGAGGAGTGGCCGGACGACCATCTGGTCGCGCTCCCCCAGGGCATCTCGCGGCACATCGTCCGGTTCGTCAAGCTCAACGACACCGTGTACGCGCTGAAGGAGACCCGCGAGCGGATCGCGGAGAAGGAGTACGACCTGCTGCGGGCGCTGGAACGGATCGACTTCCCGGCCGTCGCGGCGGTGGCGATCGTCACCGACCGGGAGTCGGCGGACGGCGAGCCGCTGGAAACCGTGCTGATCACGCGGCACCTGCAGTTCTCGCTGCCCTATCGGGCGCTGTTCTCGCACATGCTCCGGCCGGAGACGCTGAACCGGCTGCTGGACGCGCTGGTGGCCCTTCTCGTTCGCATGCACCTCACCGGCTTCAGCTGGGGTGACTGCTCGCTGTCCAACACACTGTTCCGTCGCGACGCCGGCGCGTTCGCCGCATACCTCGTGGACGCCGAGACCGGCAACCTGTACCCGCAGCTGACCAACGGCCAGCGCCGGGAGGACATCGAGATCCTGCGCGAGAACATCTTCGGTGAATGCCTGGACCTGGAGGCGGCCGAACTGCTGCACGAGTCGATCGATCCCGAGGCGGTCGTCGACGACATCGTGTCCCGGTACGAACGGCTGTGGCACGAGGTCACGTACGAGCAGGAGGTGCCGCGTGACGTCCGGCACGACATCGAGCGCCGGATCCGGCGGCTCAACGACCTCGGCTTCGACGTGGCCGAAGTCGCACTGTCCACGGTGGACGGCGGATATCGAGTGCGGCCCAAGGTGGTCGACGCCGGCTACCACACCCGCCGGCTGCTCCGGCTGACCGGCCTGGACGCCGAGGAGAACCAGGCCCGGCAGTTGCTCAACGACCTGGATGCCTACCGGGCGGAGAGCGACCTCATCGACGAGCAGCAGGCCGCGCACCGGTGGCTCACCGAGGTGTTCGAGCCGGTGGTCCGGGCCGTTCCGGCGAACCTGCGCCGCAAGCTCGAGCCGCAGGAGATCTTCTCGCAGATCATCGAGCACAAGTGGCTTCTGTCCGAACAGGCCGGACGCGACATCGGCATGGCGCCGGCCGTGCAGTCCTACCTCACCGACGTGCTGGCCCACAAACCCGACGAGCAGGCGGTGCTCGGCGTCGAGGTGGATTCACTGAGCGGCGTCGAGGCCAGCCTCCTGTAGTGGCGGCGTCGCCTCCTGCAGCAGCTCGCGCAACCCCGCGCGCCGCGCCACAACCAGGATCCGGTCGCCCGCGGCCAGATTCCGGGACAGGTCCGGCGACCAGTCCACCGACTCCGAGTCCGGCACGGACCGGCCGATCACCCGTACGCTCAACGGCCGATCCGCCGTCCGCAGCGGCATGCCGACCAGCGGGGATCCGGGCAGCACCAGCACGGAGGCCACCAGCAGGGCGTGCCGGTCGACCGGGATCGTGACCACGACGTCACGGTCCAGCATGGCCGCCGCGAACGCCGGCGCCACCAACCGGGAGACGCTGCGGGACGTGTTGATGTCGAACGCGGTCTGCACGCGCCGGGCGAAGTCGCTGTCGAACAGGCGCAGCACCACCCGCAGGTCGGCCCGCGCCGCGCGGCCATGCAGGGCGGCCTTGAGGTTCGTCACATCGTCGGTGGAGAGCACGACCAACGCCTTGCAGGTGTCGACCGACGCCGCCTGCAGCGCCTCCTCGCGACCGGCGTCGCCGATGATCAACGGTACGCCCAGCCATTCCGCGATCTTGGCGCCGTAGGCATCCGGCCGCCGGTCGATCGCCACCACCTCCAGCCCGAGGTCGGTGAGTTGGCGCAGGACGCGGGTGCCGACCGTGCCGAGCCCCACCAGCACGATGTGGTCGGTGTACGAGCGCCGGGTCCGGCCGTCGGAGAGGGCGAGTCGAGCGTTCACCACGCCCTCGACCACGGCGGCGGTGACCAGCGGCAGCAGCGCCACCCCGGACAGCGTCAGCAAGAGCTGCGCGATCTGATACAGCGGCTCCCGATTGAGTTCCACATTGGATGACCCGACCACGGTCAGCAGCGTCACGTAGATGGACTTCCAGAACCCGTGCACGTGCAACGAGTTAGCCAGCACCGCACCGGAGACGATCAGGATGATCAGCGTGACCAGCACGGCGATACCGAGCTTGCGGCTCAACGCCGCCCGTACGGCCCGACCCATCACGGCGAACGGCCGGCGGCGGCGCCGGCTGCGGACGATCTTCTGCGCCGCCACGGTCTGGCCCACCGGGCGGCCGGTCGCCTCCGCCAGCACCAGGTCGGCCGGCTGGGCGTCCGCGGGCTGCGGCTCCGCGGGTAGCACCTGAACCTGTCCGCCGTCGTCCGCGGCGGTCAAGGCGCAGACGACGGCCTGATCCGGTACGTCTGCCCGGCGGGCCACATAGAGCGTGCGCCCGGCGTACCGGAAATGTGTGGGAGCGACCTCGCCGAGGGCCGCCGCGACGAACGCGGGCGCGGCCATGGCGGCGTCCGACATCACGGCGGACGAGGCGAACAGCTTGCGGATGCTCTGCCCGAGCGTGCTGTTGGCGAGCCGGATGACCAGACGCAGGTTCGGCTCGACGGCCTGGGCACAGAGCGCGGCGTGCAGGTTGAGCACGTCGTCCGGCAGAACCAGGCCGAGCGCGTCCGCGCCGGTGAGGCCGACGGATCGGAACGTGTCCTCATCGAGGCGCTCGACGGGCACCACGCGGACACCGCGGAGCCGGGTCAGGTCCGGCACGTCGGAACGCATCGGCTGCGGCACCACCACCGTGAGCCGGATCCGGTGGCCGGCACTGGCCAGCTCCTCGGCGAGCGTGTAGACGAGGGCATCGCTGCCGCACACCACGAAATGCGGCATACCCTCGCCGTTGCGCTCGCGCAGCCGGGAGACCAGCGACCGCCGCGATGTCTCTGCGCTCATGTTCGCCGATCGTAAACACGTGCCGACGACCTCATGGCGCGTCCCAGACCGGAACCGGCAACACCGGCCGATCGTTGCCCCATCCGAGCCTTTAGTCCTAGTTGCACAGCAGGAGGAATCGAATGCGTAGGTACCTGTACGCCGGAGCGGTGGCCGGCGGCTTCCTCCTGCTGGGCGCGGCGCCCGCACACGCGGACGTGCTGCCCGCACCGGCCGGCGCGCAGCAGGACGCCGGCGCGCTGGGCGGCCTGCTCGGCTCCTCCGGCGGCCTGGACCCGGCCGGTGGCCTGCGGGTCGCCGATCCGCTCGGCGGTGCCGGCAGCCTGCTGGACGTCAAGCCGGGTGACAATTCCGCTGATGTTCCCGATGCCGCGGGCACCGAGCTTCCGGTGGACGGCGTCCCGGCCGCCCGGACCGGCCTGGGCCGCGCCGGCGACCGTACGGCACAGCGTCCCGCTCGCGCGACGACCGAGGACCTGCCCGCCGTCGGCGGCGGCCTGCCCGTGTCCAATCTGCCGATCTCGAACCTGCTGCAGGGCGGCCTGCCGCTGATCGGCAACCTGATGCCGAACGGCCCCACCGCCGGCCTGAGCCGCGCCGATCAGGAATCGGGACTGCTCGGTAGCGACCTGCCGCTGCTCGGCGGCCTGCTGGAGGGTCCGGCCGCGCCGGCCGCGCCGGACGTCAGCGGGCTCCCCGCCGGTGGCACCGACGTTCCGGTGGCGCAGGATCCGGCCCGGACGAAGCCGGCGGCGGCCACGCCGGCCGAGGACCCGGCGACGGCGAACGACGCCCGCCTGCACGAGGAGCCGACCGACCCCGAGGGCAAGGGCGGCAACCGGCGCGCGTTCTCCGACGGCCGGCCGGTCGCCGGAGTGGACCCTGACTTCAAGTAGTCCGCACTATCGACGGGGCCTCGTCAATCCGGCGCTCCGATCGGGTCCGGGACCCGGCGGCCCAGCGTCACCGTGATCGACACCAGGACCACCAGCAGCCCCGCGATCACCGCGAGCGGCGCCGGACCGAACGGCGTCACCAGCGTCAACGCCGCCACCAGCGGGTACGCGATCAGCAACGCACCACGCTGGTGTGGCCGGATGTGCAGCAGCCACACGAACAGCAGATAGACCGCGACCGGCAGCGCCACCGCGTACGCGGCAAGCGTTCCGGATATCTCGGCGTGGTGGGTGTCGTAGTCCACCGCCACCGCCAGGCCGGCGCCCACGGCCGCCGCGGACGCGAAGATGAAGTAGTGGCCGTACCCCCACAGGATCGACGTCCGCAGTGTGGTGAGCAGGCCGTGCGCCGATCGGTCGAAGTAGAGCCACCAGAGTGAGAACACGATCACCAGGCCGGCCGCGGCGAGCGACACCATGTCCGAGAGGTGGTCGCCGGTGTCCAGGCCGGTGCGGACCGCGACGGTAGCGGCCGCCACCGATTCACCCAGCACGATGATCGTGAAAAGCCCGTACCGCTCGGCGATGTGGTGCGGGTGGTACGTGGTGGGGCCGCCCTCGGCGCGCTCCGCCACGATCGGCACCAACAGCTCGCCGACCACCAGGATCAGGAACGCCGGTGTCAGCCAGGGATCCGGCAGAGCAAGCCGCAACAGCCACAGCACCTGGATGAGAGTGATGCCGGCGGCGTACCGCAGGGCGACCGCCCGGCGCCGTGGGTCGCTGCGGGCCGCCCGCAGCCATTGCGCCACCAGGGCCAGCCGCATCAGGACGTATCCGAGCGTGATGACCGTGTAGTTGTTGTCGGAGAACGCGGGCGCGACACCGGCCGCGAGCACCAGCGCGCCCGCGATCTGCACCAGCGTGGTGATCCGGTAGACGTCGTCGTCGGTGTCGTAGGCGGACGCGAACCACGTGAAGTTCATCCACGCCCACCAGATGGCGAAGAACACCATCAGATAGCCACGGACGCCGTCCCAGACGTGGTCCTCCGCGATCGCGTGGTGCAGGGGCGCCGCCGCCTGAGCGACGGCCACCACGAAACAGAGGTCGAAGAACAGTTCGAGCGGCGTGGACACCCGATGGCTCTCGGACGCCGACCGCGCCCGCATGGGGCTGAGCCAGCTCCGCACCGGCGTGGTCACGTCAGGTCCCACGAGAGCAGCAGGAACGGCGCTTCTTCGTTCGCGCCGGCCTTGCGGTACGTCGCCTGGGCGGCGGCGTTGTCCGGTTCGGTTCCCACCCACATGCCATAGCAGCCGCGGTCACGGGCCAGGCCGGCGAGCGCCTTCACGAGCTCGGTGGCAACGCCCTGTAGGCGCGCCGCCGGCGCCACTCCGAGCTCGTAGATGAACATCTCGGTGCCCTTGTCCGGGTGCGTGGTCTCGATCCCGGAGATCATCCCGATGGCACGGTCTTCGCCGTCGTACGCGAAGAGCAGGTGATGGGTCGGGTCGGCGAGGAACCGTTCGGTCGGTTCGGTGAGCGGCGGCGAGTCGAAGAGGTCACCAGCCCGGCGTACGGCCGAGGCGTCCACCACCCGCTCGATGCGCATGGCGACACCCTAGGCGGCAGGTTCCTGGGCGGACTGTGTGGAGTTGGGGTCGTGAGCGAACCGCAACTCCACACACCTCAGGGCGCCCGCGCTCAGTCGTTGACCAATCGCTGGAACGCGGGGTCGTCGCGGATCGGATCCAGGTCGGAGTCGGTCTGCGCGGTCGCGCGGAACTCCTCGGACATCTCGATAGCGTGCCGGAGGTGTTCGAGCGCGTCGCTCGCGCGGCCACACCGGCTCTCGCAGCAGGCGAGGTTGAAGAACAACATCGGGTACTGCGGATTGGCCGCGACAACGGCGGCGAGACGGTCGGCGACCTCGGCGTATCCGCCCGCCTGGTAGAGCGGCGCGAGCGGAGCCCACAGTTCCCAGCCGCGGGCGTCGTACCCGCGCCCAGGTGTGCCTTCCACCAAGAGGATCGTCGTCCCGTCCTGCTCGGCGGACGCCGTCCGCTTGGTGTGCGGAGGGGCGTACACGAACGTTCCGGCCGGCGCGTCGACCCGATCACCGTCGATCTCGAACGTGGCGTGGCCGCGCAGCACGAGAAACAGTTCCTGGTCGGCGGTGGGGTCGCCCTCGTCGTGCTCGTTGACGACGGTGTCGCCCGCGGCATGGGCGGTCCACGCGGTCAGTCCGAACGCCGTGACGCCCAGGTGGTGCCGGATCGGCCGATAGTGACAGCCGACATCGTCGAATTCCTCGATATCGTCCAGGCGCGCAACCGAATAACCAGCCATGGAGTCACCGTACGAGCGATTCCGGACGATCTACGTCCGCTTAACGAGAACGCCGGCGAAGCCAGCTCTGGCGCATCCCGACATTCTCGGTGGAAGCTGAGCCCCCGGCCGGGTTCGAACCGGCGACATCTCGCTTACAAGGCGAGTGCTCTGGCCAACTGAGCTACAGGGGCGCGGGCCTCAGCATACCGGCCGAGCAGGCGCCGCCCCGGGACGCCTGGTTGTGACCCACGACCTTGGCAAGTCACTTGAACATGACATACGGTGTCGGCACGTGAGTTCCCTCACGTTTGTTCCTCCCACTCGGATCGTCCGGCACGTTCCTGCCGGTGGAAAGGAAGTCGGTACCTCATGGCTACGGTCACGTACGACAAGGCCTCCCGCATCTATCCCGGCGCTGAGCGCCCCGCGGTCAACGAGCTCAACCTCGAGATCAGCGACGGTGAGTTCCTCGTTCTGGTCGGCCCCTCCGGTTGCGGCAAGTCCACCAGCCTCCGCATGCTCGCGGGCCTGGAGGATGTCGACCGCGGTCGCATCCTGATCGAGAACAAGGACGTCACGCACCTGCCGCCGAAGTCCCGCGACATCGCGATGGTCTTCCAGAACTACGCGCTGTACCCGCACATGTCGGTGTACGAGAACATGGCGTTCGCGCTGAAGCTGCGGAAGACCTCGAAGCCGGAGATCGACCGCCGGGTCAAGGAAGCCGCGCAGCTGCTCCAGCTCGACGAGTACCTGAGCCGTAAGCCGAAGGCCCTGTCCGGCGGTCAGCGCCAGCGTGTCGCCATGGGCCGCGCGATCGTACGTGAGCCGCAGGTGTTCCTCATGGACGAGCCGCTGTCGAACCTCGACGCGAAGCTGCGGGTCCAGACCCGTTCGCAGATCGCCACGCTGCAGGCCAAGCTCGGCATCACCACCGTGTACGTGACCCACGACCAGGTCGAGGCCATGACGATGGGCCACCGGGTCGCGGTCATGCTCGACGGCGTGCTCCAGCAGTGCGACACCCCGCGGAAGCTGTACGACGAGCCCGA
>DATBGW010000310.1:0-8144 GCA_036557765.1 Actinoplanes sp. | reverse complement strand
GCCGCCCCTCTCCGCGATCTTGGAGTTGTGGTTGCCCGTATGGGCCCTCTGCCCTAGTTCGTGCCAACCACAACTCCAAGATCGGCGAAGGTGTTTAGGGGACCGGCTCAGCGCAGGACGAGGCCGGCGGTCTCCAGCTGTCCCTCGACGCGGAGGCGTTCGATGTCGCGATCCATTCCGGCCAGCGTGGTCAGGTGCTCGGTGATGTTGAGCCGGCGACACGCCGCCAACAGCCAGGCGTCGTACGCGGTAGCCACCGCGGCCGACCACTTCTCCGACTCCGTACTGAGCCCGTGGTAGCGCTGGTGGTTGAGCCGGCGCAGCTCCGCGGCGATCTGCTCCACCGGCGGAAGGCGGCGCTCCCTCGTCAGTCGGTCCATGGCGGGCGGCTGATTGATCGTCCGATCCAGACGGCGCAGCGCCCGCCAGTCGGCCCGATTCCCGCGCGACCACGCCCGGCGGACCTGCCGCTCGACACGGTTATGCGGCCGCCCGTCACCGCGTAGCAGGGAATCCGTGCCAGCCCGGGGCGCCGAAACAGGCCGCGAATCACCGTCGGCCCGACGGGCCACAACCACCATGATCAGAACGCAGAGCAGGGCCACCAATGCCAGTAGCATCCCGGTCAGCACGACCACGGGCGAGATGGGCACGACCCGACGCTAAGCCAACGTTAAGGAGCGGTCTACCGGCTTTCCGGTCGCAAAATCTGCCAATTTTTCGACACACAAACGGTTTAGCAATCCTCACGCTGCGCGACGAGCCGGTTCCTGCGAGCCCTCGGTCTCAACCGGCACGGAGCGGATCATCTTCAGGCCGGTGAAACGCTCACCACTCGACCGGAGCTGCCACACCAGAGCCACCACAGCGGTGGCGAAGGACACCAACCCGGCGGCCCAGATAGCGGACGGAACCCCGAACCGCTCGCCCCACCAGCCGGCCAGAGACGCACCGATCGGCGTGGTGCCCAGAAAAACCAGGATGTAGAGGGCCATGACCCGCCCCCGGTACCGACCGTGCACCCCCATCTGCACCCGCTGGTTCGCGGCCTGCGCCAGGTAGACGGAGAAGAACCCCGTCGGCACCAGCAGGATCATCGCGACCACGAAGGAGGGCGCGAAACCCACCACGAACTCCAGCAGTCCGAACGCCGCTCCCGCGCCGATCACCACGTACGCGCTGGGCCGCCCGCGCCGGCCGCTGCCGGCCAGGGCGCCACACAACGAGCCGGCCGCCAGAGCCGTGGTGAGCAGTCCGAACGTCGACGGACCGGCATGGAAGTCGATCTTCGCGAGCGCCGCGAGCGTGACCGGGAAGTTGAAACCGATCATCCCGATCACGGCCATCACCATGATCGGCAACAGGATGTCGGAGCGGCTCCAGACGTACCGGATTCCGTCGATGATGCGGGCGTCCCGGCCCGCGACCGGCTTCTCACCGGACGATCGGAGCAGGTCGCCCGACCGCATCCGGCCATAGCTGAACACCGGGGCGATCGCGAGCGCCGTCGCCAGCAGGAACACCGGTCCGGTGCCGAACACCGCGAGCGCGACACCGGCCAGCGCGGGACCGGCGATCCGCGCGGTGTTGAACGTCGCCGCCGACAACGAGAGTGCATTCGGCAGCAGCGGCCGCTCGACGAGCTCGGAGACGAACGCCTGTCGCACCGGCGTCTCGAGGGCGTTCGCGATGCCGAGCAGCCCGGCGAACAGGAACACGTGCCAGAGCACCACCACGCCGCTCGCCACGAGGACCGCGAACACGATCGCGGTCACCGCGAACGCGCCGTTCGCCAGCATCAGCAACGTGCGCTTGTCGAACCGGTCCGCGAGCTTGCCGCTCCACAGCGTGAACAACAGCACCGGCAGGAACTGCAGAGCCGCGACGCTGCCCAGCGCGCCCGGTGAGTTGTGCGAAAGATCGAGCACGAGCCAGTCCTGCGCCGTGAACATCATCCACACGCCGAGCAGCTTGATCAGCTGGCCGGTAGCGAATAGTCGATAGTTGCGAACCGTCAAGGACCGGAAGGTCTTGCTCAGCACCGCCCGCACTCGGGTCGCGCCTCCTGTTTCGTCGTACGCGTCATCGTCACGTGACGAAGCCGGCAACGTCCGCGGGTCAGCCGCGGGCGACCCGCTGCAGGATCTCCGCAGCGCGTGCCAGCGAGTCCCGTTCCTCGCGGCTGAGCTGGGCCAGCTGCCCGGCCAGCCACTCGTTACGGGCACGTTCGAATTGGGCGTACGTCGTCCGCCCCGCCTCGGTTGCCGCCAGGATCACCTGGCGGCGATCCGTGGGATGCGGCGTGCGCGCCACCAGCCCGTGTTCCTCCAGCTTGCCGACGATCTTCGTCATCGTCGGCGGTTGCACCCGCTCGACGTCCGCGAGCTCCCGCGGCGTCAATGCGCCGGCCAGCTGAAGGCTGGTCAGCGCGGAGAGCTGGCTGAACGTCAGATCGCCGACCGGTCGGGCCTGGCGAACCCGCCGGTTCAGCCGGGTGATCGCATCGCGCAGCGTCTTGGCCAGTTCCTCGGCGCTTGCCCGCTCCGCTGTCACCGACCGCTCCATCACAGTAGTTAGCCTAGCTAATGAGCCAAGCTAACGACATCTCAGACAGCATATGACGGCGATCACTAGAGAAGAACTGACTCGAGGGGACCGCGCAGGAAGTACAGCAGGAACAGCACTGCAACGCCGTACAGAATCGGATGAACTTCGCGGGCGCGGCCCACGGCGAGCTTGAGCACGACGTACGAGATGACGCCCGCGCCGATGCCGTTGGAGATCGAATAGGTGAACGGCATGAGGGTGATCGCCAGGAATGCCGGAATGGCGATCGAATAGTCGGTCCAGTCGATCTGCCGCACCGACATCATCATGAGGAACCCGACCACCACGAGCGCGGTGGACGCCGCCTCGAACGGCACGATCAGCACCAACGGCGCCAGGAACATCGCCAGCAGGAACAGGGCGCCGGTGATCAGATTGGCGACGCCGGTCCGCGCGCCCTCCGCGACACCGGAGGCGCTTTCGATGTACGACGTGTTGCTCGACACGCTTGCCGCGCCACCGGCGGCCGCGGCGATCGAATCCACAAGCAGGATCTCCCGGGTCCGCGGCGGCATCCCGCTCTCGTCGAGCAGGCCGCCCTCCTGACCTACCGCGACCATCGTGCCCATGGTGTCGAAGAAGTCGGTGATGAGCAGCGTGAAGATGAACATGATCACAACGAGCCAGCCGGCCTCGCTCCACGCGCCCAGCACGTTGAACTTGCCCAGCAACGAGAAGTTCGGCGTGTCCACGATCCGGTCCGGCAGCGCCGGCACGTTCAGCGACCAGCCCTTCGGGTTCGGCTTACCGTTCACAAAGGACGGCCCGACGTGCGCGATCGCCTCCACGATGATGCCGAGCACGGTCGTGCCGAGGATGCCGATCAGGATCGCGCCTTTCACCCGGCGTACGAACAGGATCAGCGTGAAGATCAGGCCGACCACGAACACCAGCGCCGGCCAGCTGTCCAGCTTGCCGCTGATTCCCAGCTGGACCGGCACGGTCGTCCCCGCCGCGTCCGGCACCCGCCGCACGAACCCGGCGTCCACCAAGCCGATGATCATCAGGAACAGGCCGATGCCCACGCCGATCGCGGTCTTGAGCTGCGTCGGCACCGCCCGGAACACCAGCGTCCGCAGGCCGGTCAGCACGAGGATGGCGATGAGCACGCCCTCGATCACCACCAGGCCCATCGCGTCAGCCCAGGTCATCTGCGGAGCGATCTCGTACGCCACTAGTGCGTTCACGCCGAGGCCGGCGGCGAGCGCCAGCGGGAACCGCGCCACGACGCCCATCAGGATCGTCATCACGCCGGCCACCAACGCCGTGCCCGCCGCTACGGCAGTGATCGGGAGCTTGCCGCCGTCCGCGTCCACGCCGGAACCGAGGATCAGCGGGTTCAGCACGACGATGTAGGCCATCGTGAAGAACGTGGCGAGACCACCCCGCACCTCCCGCCCGAGGGTCGAGCGTCGGGCCGAGATCTCGAAGAAGCGGTCGAAGCCGTTCCCCGGCGTACGCGGTGCGGGGCCGGCGGTGGTGTCTGCTGGTGCTGTCGACATGCCGCGCATCGTGTCAGACCGCCGTCGGCCCGGGAAAGATCGGCCGTGTTACAAAAAGGAGGTGGCCAGCGCCAAGCCCCGGATCGAACCGCTCGACCCGCCGATGGTGCCGTTCGCGCTGGCCGGGATGGCCGCGTTCGCGGTCGCCGGCATCGTGCTGCTGATCGTCGGCGGCCGTCGCGAGTGGTTGTGGACGTGTCTCGCCGGCGTCCTGCTCGGCATCCCCGGCCTGCTCACGATGCTGCGCCACGACGCGAACCGCCGTCGCCGCCGCGCCCTCTCCCACCCCGACTTCCACTCAACCGACGAGCCCTAAAGCATCGCCGATCTTGGAGTTGTGGTTGGAGCAGACCGGGACATGAGGCCCATAAGGGCAACCACAACTCCAAGATCGGCGAGGAGATTGATTCAGCTGTGGCCGTAGTCCTCCGCCGGCTCGGTTTCCGCTACTGAGCCGTGGGCGCGGCTTACCGCGACCTGCTCGACCTCGCTGTCGTCGTAAACGGTCGGCAGCTCCTCCACCGGCGCCTCGGCGTTGCCCATCAGCGCCTCCGAGTGGGCGCCACAGCCGTGGTCCGCGCTCACCGCGCGGGCGTCGTCGGGGGCGTACAGGTTGCCGCAGACGCCGAACATCTGCCGCAACGACCCGGCGAGCGGCAGGTAGAAGCCGCAGGTGCCGCAACGGGCGTTCCGCGGCGCGGCGTTGGCGATCGGCGCCTCCGGGCCCGACTCGCCGTCGTACCAGCGCTGAGCGGTCTCCAGCCGGCCGTCCCGGGACATCACCCGCGGCCGGCCGAGTCCCAGCTCCCAGGAGATCTCCTCCACCGCCGGGTCGTCGCTCAGAACGTAGCCCGGTGTCAGCCGATCATCGTCCGGTGCCGTCGGCATGAGGTCCCCGACGCCCAGGTCACCCGGCTGCAGGCGCTCGTGCCACGGCACCCAGCCCGGCGCCAGCAACGCGTCGGGGCCGGGCAGCAGCACGGTCTCGCAGACCGTGACGTGCCGGCTCCGCGGCACGCGGGTCACCGTGACGGCCCAGCGCCAGCCGCGATAGCCGGCGAGGTGGCTCTCGAAGAAGTGGGTCACGATCCGGTCGCCCTCGGCCACCGCCTCGAGGTGCTCGCCGACGTCGCTCGGATCCACGTCGGTGATGGCACCGCGGGCCACCCCGACGGCGTCGGCGCAGACCTGGTCGAGGCGAGCGGCGCGGGTGGCGGCTGTCCTGGTCGTCACATGGGCCATTGTCCCTCACCGGGCGGTGGCGTCCGCACCGGTCCCGCACATTCTCCGGTCGCGGTGGGCGGACGTGGTCGCTTCGATCAGTCAGGATGGGAGGATGCCGCTGCTTCCCACGATCGGGCGCACCGTCGGTTCCGGGATCAAGGCCGTCCGCCTCCTGGTCCGCGGTTCGGTGCGCGGCAGTGCGTGGGCCACCCGTACGGTCGGAACGGTACGGGCGCGCGGCGCGGCCAACGAGGTCGGCATGGTGCGCCTGTTCGACCTGCACGCGCTGTCCTGCGCCGGGGACACACTGATCGCGATCGGCTTGGCCGGGACGATCTTCTTCGACGTGCCGCTGGGTGAGGCGCGCAGCAAGGTGGCGCTGTACCTGCTGATCACGATGGTGCCGTTCGCGTTCCTGGCGCCGGTGATCGGTCCGCTGCTCGACCACTTCCGGCACGGCCGCCGGTACGCGCTCGCGGCCACCATGCTGGGCCGCGCGTTCCTGGCCTTTCTGGTCTCGGACCACCTGCACGGGTGGATGCTCTACCCCGCGGTGTTCGGCGTGCTGGCGTTGTCCCGGGCCTACGGTGTGGCTCGATCCGCGGCGGTGCCCCGGCTGCTGCCGGAGGGTATCGGCCTGTCCCAGGTGGGCGCGCGCGCCAGCGTGTACGGCACGTTCGCCGGGGCGGTGGTGGCACCGCTCGGCGTTGCAGCGTTCTGGTTCGGTCCGCAGTGGCCGCTGCGGGTGGCCTGCCTCATCTTCCTCATCGGCATGGTGGTCGCCCTGCGCCTGCCGCCGCGGGCCGACTCGGAGCCGCCCGAAGCGGTGCCCCGCCCGTTCCGCGCCATGCTGGGCCTGGGCCGTGGCAGCGATCGGCCGCTCTCCGGCCGGCTGGTCGTCTCGACACTCGTCGGGAGCGCGACGTTCCGCTGCCTGTACGGCTTCCTGCTGGTCTATCTCGCGTTCGCGATCGCGGGCGGCCAACTCGACACCACGGTGTTCGGCCGCGATCTCGGCAACAAGGCCGCCGTGGGGCTGATCGGTGGCGCACTGGCGGCCGGCACGTTCCTGTCCACCGCGGTCG
Source organism: Actinoplanes sp. (assembly GCA_036557765.1). GTDB lineage: Bacteria > Actinomycetota > Actinomycetes > Mycobacteriales > Micromonosporaceae > Actinoplanes. The sequence continues at coordinate 1,726 of DATBGW010000310.1, read as the reverse complement.
GCACCCGGCTGCGCATCCGCCGCCCGCTCGCGCTGCAGTCCAGCGGACTGACGATCACCGCCGGCGTTGGCGTACTCGCCACGATCTTCTTCGTGCTGCCGATGGTGGCCCTGCTCGCGCTGGTGACGGCGATCTTCAGCGGCATCGCCAAGCTCACAGTGGACGCGACCATCCAGGAACGGGTGCCGGAACGGCTGCGGGCCAGCGCGTTCGGGCATTCCGAGACGATCTTGATGATCGCGTGGGTGGTGGGCGGCGCGATCGGGATCATCCCGATGGCCGGGCGGGCGGGCGTGGCGGTGGCCGCGGCGTTCGCCGTCGCGGCGGCGATCCGAGCCGCCATCGTTGCCGCGCGCCAGCACAACGAACGCCTGGAGGGCCGTCCGGCGCGGGCCGGAACGGTCGAGGAGCCGCCACCCACCGATCCGTGGCGGGACACGCCCGCACCACCGGTGCAGCGTCCGTCGGCCCAGCAACGCCGAACGGGCACGGCCGCCGAGTCGCCGGTGGACACGAAGGCACCACCGGCGCCGGCCATGGCACCACCGGGCTACCACATCTACCGGCCCACGTCCGCGCCGCCCGACCAGGACACGGACGACCAGTGAGCGATCTGCTCATCGTCACGGCGGTGGCCGCGGAGGCGGACGCCGTGCTGGCCGGGCTGGACGGCGCCGCCGCCACCGTCGAGCCGATCGGGGTCGGCGTGGCCGCGGCGGCCGCGGGCACCGCCCGGCTGCTGACGCTCGCCGAAGCGGCGGGCACGCCGTACCGGGCCGTGCTCAGCGCCGGGCTGGCCGGCGGTTTCCCGGGACACGCCGAGATGGGCGCGACCGTGATCGGGGCCCGGAGCATCGCCGCCGACCTGGGCGCCGAGACCCCGGACGGGTTCGTCGGAATCGACGAACTCGGCTTCGGCATGAACGCCGTGGACGCCGACGCCGGCCTGCTCCGCGCCCTGGCGTCCGCGCTGCCCGGCTCGGTCCTGGCCGACATCCTCACCGTGGCCACCGTCACCGGCACCGCCACAACAGCCGCCCGGCTGATGGCCCGGTTTCCGGCGGCGGCGGCCGAGGCGATGGAGGGGTACGGCGTGGCCGTCGCGGCGGCCGCGGCCGGCCTTCCGTTCGCGGAGCTTCGCACCATCTCCAACCCGATCGGGCCGCGGGATCGCGGGAGCTGGCGCGTCTCGGCGGCCCTGGCCGCGCTCACCAACGCCGCGGCCCTGATCCGCTCCCGGGACGGCGGGCGGCTAGCGTGATGGTGTGACGCTTTCCCTCGCCGTCTCACCGTGCCCGAACGATACGTTCGTCTTCCACGCGCTCGTGCACGGACTCGTTCCGGGCGCGCCGGCCGTCGATCTGACGTTCGCCGACGTCGACGTAACAAACACGGCCGCTGAACGCGGCGAGTTCGACCTGGTGAAGGTGAGCTACGCGGCGTTGCCCTGGCTGCTCGACCGCTACCAGCTGCTGCCGTGCGGCGGGGCGGTCGGCAGAGGCTGCGGCCCGCTCGTGCTGACCCGCGGCGGTACGGCCGACCTCACCGGCGCCACGGTCGCGGTGCCGGGCGAGCGGACGACCGCGTACCTGCTGTTCCGGCTCTGGTCGGCGCAGCGGCCGCCGGCGCGGATCGAGGTCGTGCCGTTCCACCGGATCATGCCCGGGGTCGCGGACGGCACGTACGACGCCGGTCTGGTGATCCACGAGGCCAGGTTCACCTATCC
>DATBGW010000309.1:0-10309 GCA_036557765.1 Actinoplanes sp. | reverse complement strand
ACGACGATCAGTGCTCGGACGCGGGCAAAGCTCATGGGGCTGGCTCCAGATCGGGTGACACGGCAGGCTCGGGACGCGGGACCTGTCGAGAGGTTAGCGTCTGTGCGCCAGGCATGCGGAAACAGGGAATCCTTCCGGCGCGCCGACGATGATCCAGACCGTTGTGCCCCTACTTTGATGTCGCCTCGGTCACATCGGGAACAATGGGCCGCCTGTTTGCGTACAACGATGCCGCGACGCAGGTAACGTTCCGCGCTCGCCGGGGCAGTTTCTTCAGGTCAGCACGAGTGTCAGAAATCGTCCGGCGGAACCGGGAACCGAAACCTCGTCACAGGCGTTACTAACGCCAAGTGACTCATCGATACAGGAGAGTGAAAACCGATGGCCACCGACTACGACGCCCCGCGTCGCGATGAGGTCGACCTCGGCGAGGACAGCCTCGAGGAGCTCAAGGCCCGTCGCGCCGACTCGCAGTCGGGCTCAGTGGACGTCGACGAGGTCGAGGTGGCGGAAAGCTTCGAGCTGCCCGGCGCCGACCTGGCCGACGAGGAACTGACCGTCAAGGTGTTGCCGATGCAGTCCGACGAGTTCCGCTGTGCCCGCTGTTTCCTCGTGCATCACCGCAGCCAGCTGGCCGTGGAGCGCAACGGGGAACTGATCTGCCGCGAGTGCGCCTGACCGTTCAGGCGCATCCGCGCGGGCGGCTCCACCTCCACGTGCGGCACGTGCGTGCGGCTGTTTGACTGGAGGAGAGCGGCCACCACCACGGGGAGGACCACGATGACGACTTCGGAGGCAGGCGCCGAACCCGCCGAGACCCCGATCCCGGCAGAACCGGACGCGGAGATCGGCGCCACCGTCGCCGCGCTCACCGCCGACGATCTCGAGCCCGCGCGTCGGCGTCAACTGCTCGGCCGCCTGGTCGGCGATGTCCGCCGACGCGGGTGGGGCCAGATGTTCCGCCCGCAGGCCGCACTCCGGTGGATGGCCGACGTGGTCACCGACATCGCTCCGCACGTCCCGGTCCGTGACCTGGAGACGCTCCGGAAACACTTCCCCGACCTGGACGGCGACGACCTGGCCGACCGCCTGATCCGCAACGCCGCCCGGGCCACGGCCGGGGTCGGTGCCGCGGGTGGCGGAGTCGCCAGCGTCGAGTGGGTCGCGATGCCCACATTGCTGTCCGCCCCGGTCCTGCTCGCCGCCGAGACGGTCGCCGTCGTCGCGATCGAGCTCAAACTCATGGGGGAGTTGCACGAGGTGTACGGGCAGCCTGTGATCGGCAGCCCCGCACAGCGCGCCGTCACCCTCGTCCAGTCCTGGACCACCCAGCGGGGCGTCAACCCGCTCCTGCCCGGCGTGGGCATCGCGTCCGTCCTCGGCACGGCGAGCCGCCGGGAGTTACAACACACGCTCCTGCACCGTTTCGGGCGCAACCTCACGACGTTCGGACCGATGCTCACCGGCGCCGCGGTCGCCAGCTACCTCAACGGGCGGGCGACGAGGAACCTGGGATCGCGCGTCCAGAAGGACCTGCGCAAGAAGGGCGGCGCTGTCACGCCTTCCTAGCCGCCGCCAGGAGAGCTTCGGCGAGCTCGACCGGATGACGGGTGCTGACCACCCAGAACGGGGTCGGGTCGGCCGGATCGTCCAGCAGCACCTGCACCGCGCCGCCGATCCACGGGCGCTGCACCACGAACGCCAGCGGATGCGATCCCACACCGAGCACCTCGCGCTTGCCGGCGGCGTCCAGCGCCACGACATCCGCGATCACGCCGACCGGCAGCCGGGCGTCGTCCACTTGCAACTCGGTGCCGGTCACGGCGATCCGGAGCCGGCCCAGCCAGAGCAGGGCCGCCACGGTCAGCGGCATGACCATCGCGAACAGAAGCCATCCCGGCAGATCCGGCGTTCCAAGCGACAGCTCCACCGCCACCACCGCGCCGGCGACCAGCGTCGCCGGCCAGCACCACCACGGCACGGTCAGCCGTTCCACGTACGACCGTGGCACCGCGGTGGTGCGGCCGGGAGGCTCGGGTGTCACGCTGGGAAGGGTACGGCGCGCCTGGAACCCCCGGCCACGGCAGGATGGCAGGGTGAGTCCGCCGTCGCCCCGTACAAACCCGTACAAGGAGGAATCCCGCCGTGACCGACGCCGTCGGAGTACCGGTACGCCGCCTCGACCCGGACCTGCCGCTGCCGTCGTACGCGCATCCGGGTGACGCGGGCGCCGACCTGGTCGCCGCCGAGGACGTCGTGCTGGGCCCCGGTGAGCGAGCGCTGGTGCACACCGGCGTGGCGGTCGCGTTGCCGCAGGGCTTCGTCGGGCTGGTTCATCCGCGCTCCGGGCTGGCCGCCCGGCTGGGTGTAACAGTGCTGAACGCGCCCGGTACGGTCGACGCCGGCTACCGGGGCGAGATCCTGGTGAACCTGATCAACCATGACCCGGCGGCAACTGTGAAGATCTCGCGTGGCGACCGCATCGCCCAGCTCCTCGTGCAGCGGGTCGAGCGGGCCGCGTTCACCGCTGTCGAGGAACTGCCCGACACGGTGCGCGGTGCGGGCGGTCACGGCTCGACCGGTGGGCACCACGCGCTCGACTCTGCGAAAGGGTGAGGGGATGTTCCGAAAGCGCGGAGGCCCGCGGCACGTACGCTCGGCCGACGTGCCGCAGTCCGAGGCGCTGGCGCAGAGCATGGCCGGCGAGCCTGACGCGCCCGCGCCGGACCGCGGCCCGTACGACGTCGAGCACGCTCCGGCGGGCGTGCAGCGGCTGGACTTCGGCAGCCTGCAGATTCCGGCGGTCGAGGGCGTCGAGGTGCGGGTCCAGGCCAACCCGGACGGGGCGGTGGAGGTGATCGTCCTCGTCGAGGGCGACAGCGCGCTGCAGTTGGGCGTGTTCGCCGCTCCGCGTACCGAGGGCATCTGGGACGAGGTGCGGGACGAGATCGCCGCCGCGATGGCGGCGGACGGGGTCCAGCCCAAGCAGATCGGTGGACCGTACGGCGCCGAGCTCACCGCCCGCGTGCAGACCCCGGAGGGGCCCGCGGACGTGCGGTTCGTCGGCATCGACCGGCCCCGCTGGATGGTGCGGGCGCTCTACCAGGGACCGGCGGCCGCCGATCCCGGCTACACGGGCGTGCTGGCGCAGTGCCTGGAGGGCCTGGTGGTGGTGCGCGACGACGAGGCCCGGCCGCCGCGTGAGCCACTGCCGCTGCACCTGCCGAAGGAGATGGCCGAACAGGCACAGCTGCAGGCGGAGCAGGACGCCGCCGCGCAGGCCGAGCACGCGCCGGCCCGCGGACCGGCGCCGAACGGGCGCGGATCGCAGATCTGATCTCGAGGCCGGTGACAGAGGTCACCCGCGCCGATTCCGGCGTACCGTGGACGAGAGGTGTCTGCCCACACTTGCTCTCCATCCGGGGGTCGTCGAGAAGAGGTGACACATCCGGCCATGGCGACCGACAACCGCACCGGCCTGCGCCGGTTCTTCGACCGCCTGACCGCCTCCGAGCAGGAGCTCGAGGCGGAGGAGCTGCAACACAACGCCGTCAACAGCGGTGCCATGCCGGCCTGGGAGTGCCGGCGCGGCCAGGTCGTCTCGGTGTCGGGACGGCTGCGCACCGTGGCGTACACTCCCCGCACGAACCTGCCGACGCTGGAGGCCGACCTCTACGACGGCAGCGACGTGGTCACGCTGGTCTTTCTCGGCCGCCGCTCGATCGCCGGCATCGAACCGGGACGTCAGCTCACCGCGCGTGGCCGGATCGCCATCCGGGACGGTCGCAAGGTCATCTACAACCCGTACTACGAGCTGGAGGCGCCCCGGTGACAGCCGGCAACGAGCCCCGTCACGCCGCACCACCCGACGGGGTGGAGGACCGGATCGCCGAGGAGGTCGTCGAGGAGCTCGACCTGCGCGCCGTCGAGACGGACGAGCCGTACCCCTCGATGAGTGAGCAGATCGCCGAGCAGCTGGGTGGCGTGCGCGGCGTGTTCGAGTCGAGCATCCCCGTGCTGGCGTTCGTGCTGCTCAACGTGCTGCTCGGGGACACCTGGCTGGATCTGCCGAAGCGCACCGCGCTCGGCTGGGCGATCGCCGGCGCGGTCGGCACCGCGCTGCTCATCGGCGCCGTCCGGCTGGCGCGCCGGCAGCCGGTCCGGCACGCCGTAAACGGCATCATCGGCGTCGCGATCGGTGCGGTGCTGGCGTGGCGTACCGGCGACGCGAAGAATTTCTATCTGCCGGGCATCCTGCTCACGCTCGCCCAGGTGGCGGTGCTGGTGGTGTCCGTCGCGGTCCGCCGGCCGATCGTCGGGTACGTGTGGGGCGTGCTCGCCAACGGCGGCCGGCACGACTGGTTCGGCAACGCCCGGCTGTTCCGCACGTTCCAGTGGCTGACGCTGGTCTGGGCCGGGTCGCTGTTCATCCGGGCCGGCGTGCAGGGCTGGCTGTGGCTGCGGGACGAGGCGACGGCCATCGGCGTCGCACGCATCCTGATCAGCTGGCCGATCTACGCCGCCACGTTCGCGTTCACGGTGTGGGCGGTCCGCAGGGTGACCCGTGGAGAGCTTGCCGCCGATCAGGCCTGACCGGTCGCGGCGGCGCCGAGGATGACGGCGCGGACCGAGTCCTCCACCTCGGTCGTACAGACGAAGATCAGCTCGTCGCCGGCCTCCAGCGGGTCGTCCGGGGTCGGTGCCACCACCCGCTTGCCACGCACGATGGCGACCAGCACCGCGTCGCGGGGCAGCGGCACCGAGCGGACCGGTTCCCCGACGTACGGCGCGGTGGCGGGCAGCGTGATCTCCACGAGGTTCGCCTCGCCCTGCCGGAACGTCATGATCCGGACGAGGTCGCCCACCGTCACCGCCTCCTCGACCAGCGCCGCCATCAGCCGCGGCTTGCTGACCGACACGTCGACGCCCCACTGCTCGGTGAACAGCCACTCGTTCTCGGCCCGGTTCACCCGGGCCACCACCCGGTTGACCGCGAATTCCGTCTTGGCAAGCAGCGACACCACGAGGTTGACCTTGTCGTCGCCGGTCGCGGCCACGAGGACGTCGCAGCCGGCCAGGTCGGCCTCCTCGAGGCTGGACAGTTCGCAGGCGTCGGCCAGCACCCACTCGGCCTCCGGCACCCGCTCGGGGCGCAGCTGGCCCGGCGAGCGTTCGATGAGCATGACCTGATGCCCGTTGCCGATCAGCTCCTGGGCGATCGACCGGCCCACGTTCCCGGCGCCCGCGATGGCGACCCGCATGGTCAGTGACCTCCCTTGTCGGTGCCCGAGGCCACCTCGAGCACGGAGCCGACCATGTCGTCGGTGACGAGCACGAACACCTGGTCGCCGTCCTGCAGCACGGTGGAGGAGGTGGCAAGCGTGCCGATGCCGAACCGCATGATGTACGCGACCCGGGCGCCGGTGGCGGTCTCCAGTTCCCGGATCGTCCGCCCGATCCAGTCCCGGTGCAGCGGCGCCTCCACGATCGAGATCGAGCTGGTCGGGTCGCGGAACACCTCCAGCACGCTCTCCGGCACCAGGTGCCGGATCATCCGGTCCGCCGCCCACCGGATCGTCGCCACGGTGGGGATGCCCAGCCGCTCGTAGACCAGCGCACGCCGGCTGTCGTAGATGCGGGCGACCACCCGCGGGACGCCGTACGTCTCGCGGGCCAGCCGGGCCGAGATGATGTTGGAGTTGTCGCCGCTGGACACGGCGGCGAACGCGTCGGCACGCTCCACACCGGCTGCGCGCAGCACATCCCGGTCGAAGCCGAACCCGGTCACCGTGCTCCCGCTGAACTCGGAGTTCAGCCGGCGGAACGCGTCGGAATTCTGGTCGATGATCGCCACCGAATGCCCGCGCGCGTCGAGGTTGTGCGCAAGGGTCGACCCGAGCCGGCCGCACCCCATGATCACCACGTGCAACGTTCCGCGCCTTCCCGCTGGAGTGTGTCATCCAGAGCGTGCCACGTGACCGCGCGCGACGCTGGCCGGGGCGCGATACGGCGCGGCCGATCCGGCCGTACGCTTGGCGCTTGTGGCACGTCCCACCTCTCTGGTCAAACGGCTGCTCGTCGGCCGGCCGTTCCGGTCCGACCGCCTGCACCACACGCTGCTGCCGAAGCGGATCGCGCTGCCGGTGTTCGCGTCCGACGCCCTGTCCAGCGTCGCGTACGCTCCCGACGAGATCCTGCTGACGCTGTCCATCGCCGGCGCCGCGGCGTTCGCTCTCTCGCCATGGATCACGCTGGCCGTCGCGGTCGTCATGATCACCGTGGTGGCGAGCTACCGGCAGAACGTGCACGCGTACCCGTCCGGCGGCGGTGACTACGAGGTCGCGACCGTCAACCTGGGGCCGCGGTTCGGCGTGGCGGTCGCAAGCGCGCTCCTGGTCGACTACATCCTCACGGTGGCCGTCTCGGTGTCCGCGGGGGTGAGCAACCTCGGATCGGTGGTCCCGTTCGTCGCCGAGAACAAGGTCGGCTTCGCGATCGGGGCGGTCGTGCTGCTCACCGCCATGAACCTGCGCGGCCTGCGCGAGTCCGGCACGGCGTTCGCCATCCCGACGTACGCGTTCATCATCGTGATCATCGGGATGATCCTCACCGGGCTGGTCCGGGTGTTCATCCTCGGCCAGGACCTGCGCGCTCCCAGCGCCGATCTGGTGATCAGCGCGGAGAAGAGCCATCTGACCAGCTTCGCGTTCGTGTTCCTGCTCCTGCGGACGTTCTCGTCCGGCTGTGCCGCGCTGACCGGCGTGGAGGCCATCTCCAACGGCGTGCCCGCGTTCAAGCCGCCGAAGAGCAGGAACGCCGCCACCACGCTGTTGCTCCTCGGCTCCATCGCGATCATCATGCTCATCGGCATCGTCGTGCTGGCCCGGGTGACCCACCTGCAGTTCGTCGAGGACCCCGCCACGCAGATCATGTCCGGCCCGGTCGGCTACGTGCAGAAGACAGTCACCACACAGCTCGGCGAGACGGTGTTCGGGGCCGGTTCGGTGCTGCTCTACGTGGTCGGCGCGGTCACGGCGCTGATCCTGTTCCTTGCAGCGAACACGGCGTACAACGGCTTCCCGGTGCTCGGATCGATCCTGGCGCAGGACCGCTACCTGCCGCGGCAACTGCACACGCGCGGCGACCGGCTCGCGTTCAGCAACGGCATCATCTTCCTGGCGGTCGCGGCGGCGGTGCTGATCGTGTCGTTCCAAGCCGAGGTCACCCGGCTGATCCAGCTGTACATCGTTGGAGTGTTCGTGTCGTTCACGCTGTCCCAGGCCGGCATGCTGCGGCACTGGAACCGGCTGCTGCGCACGCAGCGGGACCCGAACATCCGCCGCCGGATGTACCGCTCCCGGGCCATCAACGGGTTCGGCTGCGCACTCACCGGCGCGGTGCTGATCGTCGTACTGATCACCAAGTTCCTGCTCGGCGCCTGGATCGCCATCGCCGCGATGCTGGTGATCTACACGGTCATGCTCGGCATCCACAAGCATTACACCCGGGTATCCCAGGAGCTGATACCCACCGAGGAGCGGCCGGTCCTGCCGTCCCGCAACCACGCCGTGGTGCTGGTCAGCAAGGTGCATATGCCGACCCTGCGGGCGCTGGCGTACGCACAGGCCACCCGGCCCGACACGCTGACCGCCGTCACGGTCAACGTCGACGACAAGGACACCCGGGCGATCCAGGCGGAGTGGGAACGCCGGCAGATCCCGGTGCCGCTGACCGTCGTGGACTCGCCGTATCGGGAGATCACCCGGCCGATCATCGACTTCGTGAAGAACGTCCGGCGCGACTCGCCGCGCGACGTGGTAACGGTCTTCGTTCCCGAGTACGTGGTGGGCCGCTGGTGGGAGCACCTGCTGCACAACCAGAGCGCGCTGCGGATCAAGGGCCGGCTGCTGTTCGAGCCCGGCGTCATGGTCACCAGCGTGCCGTGGCAGCTGCGGTCCAGCCAGGACCGGGATCTGGACCGCCTGGACCGCGACCTGAGCCGGGCGCCGGCCCGCGGCCCGCGCACCCGCGGCGGCGACCTGTTCCAGCTGCCCGAGCCGACGTCCCCCGCACCGGCCGCGGACCGGACCGGCGCCCGTGACTGACACCCGCGACGAGCTGGTCGAGGGCGACCTGGTCGATGTCACGGTGGGGCCGCCCGCGCACGGCGGGCACTGCGTCGCGCGCATCGGCGGCCCGCACGGACAGGTGGTGTTCGTCCGGCACGCGCTGCCGGGGGAGCGCGTCACCGTCGTGGTGACCGAGCGGCACCGCGGCTACCTGCGCGGTGACGCGATCGCGATCCACGAGGCCGCCGCGGACCGGGTCAGCCCGCCCTGCCCGTACGCCCATCCGGGCGGCTGCGGAGGCTGCGACCTGCAGCACGTCGCCGAGGGCGCCCAGCTGTCCTGGAAGACCGCGGTGGTGCGGGAACAGCTGGCCCGTCCCGGCGGCCTGACGCCGGCGGAGATCGACGACCTCGGGGTACGGGTGGAAGCCGTGCCTCTCGGTGTTCCCTCGGGTTCTCCGCGCCGTCCGGAGGACCAGGCGCCGGGAGCCAGCACAGGCTCGCTGGGCTGGCGGTCCCGGGTCCGGTACGCGGTCGACGCCGCCGGTCGGCCGGGTCTGCTGCAGCACCGCTCGCATCAGGTGGTGCCGGTCCAGCGCTGCCGGATCGCGCACCCGGCGCTGCAGCAGCTCGACGTCACCCGGCGGCGCTGGCCGGGCGAGGCCGCGATCGACGTGGTGGCGTCGACCGGCGGCGATGTCAGCGTGGTGACCGGCGGCGGCGAGGTGTGCAGCGGCCCGACCGAGGTGGTCGAGCTGGCCGCGGGCCGGCGCTGGCTGGTCCCGGTCGGGGACTTCTGGCAGGTGCATCCCGCGGCGGCGGACACGCTGGTGACGGCGGTGCTGGATCTGGCCGAGCCGGCGCCCGGCGAGATCGCGTGGGATCTGTACGGCGGGTCGGGACTGTTCGCCGCTGCGCTGGCCGGCCGTACCGGGGGCCGGGTCACGCTGGTGGAGTCCGGGCCGGCCGGGGTGGCGGCGGCCCGGGCGAACCTCGCCGACCTGGCCGGGATCGAGGTGATCGCGGCGCGGGTGGAGGTGGCGCTGGGCCGGCGCCGGATCACCGGGCCGGTCGACGTGGTGGTGCTCGACCCGCCGCGCACCGGTGCCGGCGTCCGGGTGGTCGAGGGCATCGTGGCCGCCGGGCCGCGCGCGGTCGCGTACGTGGCGTGTGATCCGGCCGCGATGTCCCGCGACGTGGCGGCGTTCCGGGCGGCGGGCTGGCGGCTGGCCGCGCTGCGTGCGTTCGACCTGTTCCCGATGACCCAGCACGTCGAGTGCGTCGCCCTGCTGATGCCATAAAGACTCTCATCGATCTTGGAGTTGTGGTTGGCACAAAACCGGACAGGAACGATAAAAGGGCAACCACAACTCCAAGATCGCGGAGAATTGTGTGGGGGTGCGGGAATGCATCGCGTGGCTACACTCGTCCGTCATGAGCGACTCCCTCCCCGGGTCCGCGGGTCTGCTCGGCACCATCGGCTCGCCCGCGGACCTCAAGCGATTGAGCGCCGACCAGTTGACGGTCCTGGCGGCCGAGATCCGCGACTTCCTGGTCGCCAAGGTGTCCCGCACCGGCGGCCACCTCGGACCCAACCTCGGCGTCGTCGAGATGACGCTCGCCCTGCACCGCGTGTTCGACTCGCCGCGGGACCGGATCCTGTTCGACACCGGGCACCAGGCGTACGTGCACAAGATCGTGACCGGTCGGCAGGAGGGCTTCGACCTGCTGCGCCAGGCCGGCGGCCTGTCCGGGTACCCGAGCCGGGCAGAGAGTGAGCACGACCTCATCGAGAACTCGCACGCCTCCACCGGTCTGTCGTACGCCGATGGGCTCGCCAAGGCGTTCGCGCTGCGCGGCGAGGACCGGCACGTGGTCGCAGTGGTCGGCGACGGGGCGCTCACCGGCGGCATGTGCTGGGAGGCGCTCAACAACATCGCGGCGACGAACAACCGCGTGGTCATCATCGTCAACGACAACGGCCGTTCCTACGCGCCGACCATCGGCGGCCTCGCCAATCACCTCGCCACCCTGCGGCTGAACCCCGGCTATGAGAAGGTGCTCGACGTCGTCAAGGAGGCGCTCGGCCACACGCCGCTGGTCGGGCCGCCGATGTACGAGGCGCTGCACGCCGTCAAGAAGGGGATCAAGGACGCGGTCTCGCCGCAGGCCCTCTTCGAAGATCTCGGCATCAAGTACGTCGGCCCCGTCGACGGACACGACATGGTGGCGCTGGAGAGC
>DATBGW010000308.1:0-10525 GCA_036557765.1 Actinoplanes sp. | reverse complement strand
CCCTCCCCTTTGGTCGATCTTGGAGTTGTGGTTGGCACAGACCCGCCCGAAACCGGCATAAGGGCAACCACAACTCCAAGATCGACGAGAGAGGTGCAGAGGGAGGGCATCAGGCCCAGAGTTGGCCCTCCAGGGCGTCCTCGGCGTCGGCCAGGGTGCCGCCGTAGGCGCCGGTGGACAGGTATTTCCAGCCACCGTCGCAGACCACGAACGCGACGTCGGCACGCCGGCCGGCCTTGACCGCCTCGTGCGCGACCGCCAGCGCGGCGTGCAGGATCGCGCCGCTGGAGAACCCCGCGAAGATGCCCTCGACCTCGACCAGCTGCCGGGTGCGGAGCACCGCGTCGCGGGTGCCGACCGAGAACCGGCGGGTCAGCACCGCCGGGTCGTACAGCTCCGGAACGTACCCCTCGTCGATGTTGCGCAGGCCGTACACCAGCTCGCCGTACCGCGGCTCGGCCGCGATGATCTCGATGCCCTCGACCTTTTCCCGCAGGTAGCGTCCGGTGCCCATGAGCGTGCCGGTGGTGCCCAGCCCGGCCACGAAGTGGGTGATCGTGGGCAGGTCGTGCAACAGTTCCGGGCCGGTCGTCTCGTAGTGCGCCCGGGCATTGGCCGGATTGCCGTACTGGAACAGCATCACCCAGTCCGGGTGCTCGGCGGCGATCTGCTTGGCCACCGTGACCGCCTGGTTCGACCCGCCGGCGGCCGGCGAGAAGATGATCTCCGCGCCGTACATCCGGAGCAGCTGGACCCGTTCGGCCGAAACGTTCTCCGGCATGACGCAGACCAGGCGGTATCCGCGCAGCTTGGCCACCATGGCCAGGGAAATGCCGGTGTTGCCGCTGGTCGGCTCCAGGATGGTGTCGCCCGGCCGGAGCCGGCCGGCGGACTCGGCCTCGCGCACCATGAACAACGCCGGCCGATCCTTGATGCTGCCGGTGGGGTTGCGGTCCTCGAGCTTGGCCCACAGCCGTACGGGCGGCGCGCCCGGCGCCACCGTCGGGGACAGCCGGGGCAGGCCGACGAGCGGCGTGCCCCCGCAGGCGTCGATCAGGCTCTCGTAACGAGCCACCGCAACTACCGTCCGAGCAGCGCCGCGGCCGCCGCGAAGGCCAACGCCCCGCCGGCGACGGCGGGCAGGATCGTCACCGAGTCGCCGTCGGAGACCTTGGCGTCGAGCGCGCCCAGGAACCGGACGTCCTCGTCGTTGACGTACACGTTGACGAACCGGTGCAGGCCACCGTCGTCGGTGATGAGCCGGCCCTTGAGGCCGGAGTGCTTGGCGTCCAGGTCGTCGATCAAGGCGCCGAGCGTGTCACCCGAGCCCTCGACGACCTTCGCGCCGCCGGTGTAGCTGCGCAGGATGGTGGGAACGCGAACTTCGATAGCCATGGCAGGAATGCTCCTAGAGAAGCCGAAATGTGGGCGAACGGGTCGGGACTACGTCGCTCAGCGACACTCGTAGAACACCGACACGGGGCTCTGCCCGAACATGTACGACTGCACGGCACTCACACTCACGCGTCCACCGTCGCATCCACGATGTTGACCTCTTCTTCGGTCACCACGTTGTCCACGATACGGAACGACCGGATCTCCTCGCGATCCGGGTCCCGGGTCGACACCAGCAGGTAGTGGGCGGCGGGTTCGCCCGCGAACGAGATGTCGGTGCGCGACGGGTACGCCTCGGTCGCGGTGTGCGAGTGGTAGATGACCACCGGCTCCTCGTCGTCGTCGTCCATCTCGCGCCAGACCCGCAACTGCTCCATCGAGTCGAACTCATAGAACGTCATCGACCGGGCGGCGTTGACCATCGCGATGTGCCGGGTGGGCAGGTCACTCCCGGCCGGACCGGCCACGACGCCGCACGCCTCGTCCGGGTGATCCCGGCGCGCGTGCGCGACGATCGCGGAAAGGATCGCGCTGTCGATGGTCAACACGTCTCCAACATTAACGTGCGACGGGGCGCGCCGTGGCGTGGCCGTGCTCACGCATGGCGGCCGCCGGGCCGGGTACGACCAGGAACATGAACTCACGAACCATCGGAGATGTTCAGGTCAGCGCGATCGGCCTCGGTGGCATGCCGATGTCGATCGAGGGACGTCCGGACGGTGAACGGTCGACCGCCACGATCCTGGCCGCGCTCGACGCCGGCGTGCGGCTGATCGACACCGCTGACGCCTACCACATCCACGCCGACGAGGTCGGCCACAACGAGATGCTCATCGCCCAGGCCCTGGCGCGGTGGAACGGGGACGCCTCGCAGGTTCTGGTCGCCACGAAGGGCGGCAGTCAGCGGCCCGGCGACGGCTCGTGGACGCACAACGGCGACCCGGCGTACATCAAGCAGGCGGCCGAGGCGTCGCTGAAGCGGCTCGGCGTCGACGCGATCGGGCTCTACCAGCACCACCGTCCCGACCCCAAGGTGCCGTATGCGGAGACGATCGGCGCGCTGCGCGACCTGCTCGACGAGGGCAAGATCCGGATGGCCGGCATCTCGAACGCCGACCCGGAACAGATCCGCCAGGCACAGGAGATCCTCGGCGGCCGGCTGGCATCGGTGCAGAACCAGTTCTCGCCGGCGTTCCGGTCTTCGGAGCCCGAGCTGCGGCTCTGCGACGAGATGGGGATCGCGTTCCTGCCGTGGTCGCCGTTGGGCGGCATCAGCCGGGCCGGTGAGGTCGGTGATCGGTTCGCCGCGTTCGGCGAGGTGGCCCGCGCACACGGCGTCAGCCCGCAGCAGGTGACGCTGGCCTGGATGCTTGCCAAGTCGCCTCGGGTCATTCCGATTCCCGGAGCCAGCCGGCCGGAGTCGATCCTCGACTCGGCGCGGGCCGCGGATCTGGAGCTGACCGCCGACGAGCTAATCCAGCTCGGTTAGCGCGTTCAGCAGGGACTCCTGCAGGTAACCGAGGTAGGCGTACACGGAGAGCTGGAAGACGCGGCTGGACGCGGGGTCGTGCAGCACCGCGTCGTCCAGCTCTTCGCCGAGGTCGGTGTCCGCCTGGATGTCCAGCCGGGTGCCCATGGCGAGCCGGGCGTCGTTGATCGCGCGCAGCCACGCCTCGGCGGTCTCGGCGTCCAGCCGTACCTCGCCTGCACCGTCGCTGGGCAACGCCGCGAGGATGGCACCGGCCTGATCGATCTTTCCGGTCTTCAGGTCACCCTCGGTGTACCGGCGGAACTCCGCCGAGTCCTCGGGACGCCCCGGGTAGATGTCCGGAAAGAGCCGGTCGACCACCGGGTCGCCGTGGTCGAACGCGTCGGTCAGCAGCGCGACCACCTCGCCGGCGACCTTGCGCAACACCCGCACCTCGTCGATGGCGAACGTCGCCACGCATTGCCTGCCGTTGCGTCGGAACATCCGTCAAACTCCCCGCCGGTTCACGATCGGTCAACGGTCGCCCACAGACCGTAGCCGTGCAGTTGCGACGCGTCCAGTTCCATCCGCT
Source organism: Actinoplanes sp. (assembly GCA_036557765.1). GTDB lineage: Bacteria > Actinomycetota > Actinomycetes > Mycobacteriales > Micromonosporaceae > Actinoplanes. The sequence goes on along the minus strand of DATBGW010000308.1, from coordinate 7,070 downwards.
CCCGCGCGCCGGTCGAGACGACCGCCTTGCCCTTGTGATGCACGTCGAGCATCAACTTCTCGGCCTTCTCCCGGCTGTAGCCGAAGAGCTTCTGGAAAACCCAGGTCACGTACGACATGAGGTTGACCGGGTCGTCCCAAACGATCGTCACCCACGGGCGGTCGTCGAGCGGGACCTCTTCGATCTCCGGCGTCTCGACCGGAGCGACCTGAGGCAACGCCATGCCCCAATCGTGCCACCGGATTCGCGCGGGTGGTGAATACGCGCGGATGCGTCCGGAACTTCAACTATTGCTTAAGGACATCGATCTTGGCACGGCCAGTAACATCGTCATGACGGATCTCGATATGCTAAACCGATGCGGCGATGGAACCTCGTCGGCCGAGCAGACGAGCTGTCTCGCCTGCTCGCTGCCGCGACCGCACCAGGTGACCGCGGACTGATCTACAGCGGCGCGGCAGGCGTCGGCAAGAGCCGTCTGCTGCAGGAAGCGGTCGACGCAGTGCCGACGGACCACCATGCGGTGCACGTCGCGGCGGCGAACATCGCCAGCTCCGGCCTGCCGTTCGGCGGCCTCGCCCAAGTGCTGCCGGCGCAGCCGCCCGCCGGACTGTCCCCGGCCGGCCTGTTGCGCTGGGCCGTGGACACCCTCCACGAGGACGCCGTCGGCCGGCCCGTGGTGCTCGCCGTCGACGACGCGCACCTGCTCGACGCGCCCTCCGCCGCGCTCGTCCACCTGCTGGTCCGCGAGGGCGCCACGCTGCTCGGCACGCTCCGCACCGGCGAGCCGGTCCCCGCACCGATCAGCGCATTGTGGACCGAGGGGCTGGTCCAGCACGCCGAGCTGGTGCCGCTGTCCGTCGACGAGTCCCGCGACCTGCTGGCCGAGCTCTTGGACGGCCCGGCCGAGACCGGGTCGGCGCAGCGGCTGATCGGACTCGCCGCCGGCTACCCGCTGATGCTGCGCGAGCTCGCGCTGGCCGCCCAGGAGGGCGGCGAGATGACCCGGACGTACGACGTCTGGCGCTGGACCGGCCGGCTGCCCCTGGGGCACAGCCTCGCCGAGATGGTGGACACGCGGATCGGTCCGGTGACCTCCGGCGTACGGGACGTCCTCGAGTTGGTCGCGTTCGGTGAGCCGCTCGGGCTTCCGCTGCTGCTGCGGGCCGGCCAGCCCACTGCAGTGGAACGGGCGGAGGAGCGCGGTCTGATCCGGGTGGACGAGGACGGCCGGCGCCGCGAGGTCCGGTTCACCCATCCGCTGTACGCCGAGGTGGTCCGTCGGCGCTGTCCGGTGAGTCGCGCACACCGGCTGCGGAGCCGGCTAGCCGCGCTGATCGAGGACACCGGCGCCCGGCGCGACGGCGATCTGCTCCGAACGGCGGTGTGGCGGCTCGACTCCGGCTCCGCGGTGGATGCCGAGAGGTTGCTGGAGGCAGCGGGCCAGGCGTTCGCCCGATTCGATCTGGACCTCACCGAGCGGCTGGCCACCGCCGCGGTGAACGCCGGCGCCGGCGCCGAGGCCGCGGAGCTGCTGGCCACCAGCCTGCTGTTCACCGAACGCCCGGAGCAGGCCGAGGTGGCCCTGGACGGGATCGAGGGCGCGGCGGATCTGCGCGCCACCGTCGCGTTCTGGGGTCTGGAGAAGGCGGAGGCGGCGGACGGGCTGGCCGAGACGGCCCCGTCCGCGGACCGACCGCGCCGATCCGCGCTCGAGGCGTTGATGCGGTTGCACCTCGCCGAGCTCATGCCGGCCCGCAGGCTGGCCAGCGCCGTCCTGGAGGAACCGGCCACCGACCCGGCCGCCGGCGCGATGGCGCAGTGCGCGATGGCCCTGCTGGCCGCGCTCGGTGGCGAACCGGACCGCAGCGCCGAATTGATCGCCGAGATCTCCGGTGACCGGCACGACCTGGTCCGGGCCGCGCCGGCCCTGCAGTACGCGCTGCCGGTGACGGTCGGCACCCGGGTGGCCCTGGCGCTGGACCTGGCCGGCATCGACGAGGTCGTGGCGACCGAGTTCGCCGCACTGTCCCGGGCCGGCGGCTTCGGATTCGGCACCGGCTGGACCGCGCTGCTGCAGTCGCACGGCGCGTGGCTGCGCGGGCAGACCGGCGTCGCGCTGCGCGCCGCCGAAGAGGCGTGCGCGGCATTGGCGGCATCCCGGCACTACGACGGCACCGCACACGCGGCCCGGGCGTACGCGGCCGCGCTGCGTGGCGACACGGACCTGGCCACCGAGTCGATGGCGATCGCCGACAGCGTCGGCGACACCGCGCGGCTGTTCTACCCGTGGTGGGCGCGGGCCAGGGCCTGGGTCACCGCGTGCACCGGTGACGTTCCGGTCGCCGTACACATGCTGTCGGACCTGCTCGTACGGCTGCGGGTGGACGGCCTGGCCGGGCATGAACTGCTCGCCCTGCACGACCTGGTCCGGCTGGGCCGGGCCGATCTGGCCGTCGGACCGATGGCCGGGTTGCTCGCCACGGTTCCCGGTGGTCGCGCCGCGCCGCTGCTGCAGCGGCACGCCCGGGCGGCGGCCGAGGCCTCGGCCGACGGCCTGTTCGCGGTCGCGCGTGAGTTCGCCGGGCACGGCTACCTGCTCTATGCCGCGGAGGCCGCCGCGGGCGCGGTCCGGCTGTTCCGGGCCGCCCGCGATCCGCAGGCGCTGGCCGCCAGCACCCTGCTCGCCGACACGCTGGGCCGTTGCGACACCGTCAACACGCCCGCGCTGCGCGAGATACAGCCGTCGCTGACCCACCGGGAGCGGCAGGTCGCCGAGCTGGCCGCTGTCGGGACCCGCAGCCGGGACATCGCCGACCGGCTCTACCTGTCACCGCGCACGGTGGAGAACCATCTGCAACGGGTGTACGCGAAGCTCGGCGTCAACGGCCGGACCGCGCTTGCCCCGGCGCTGCGGTCGCTGCCGCAATAGGGTGGACTGCTGTGAGCGCCTTCGCCCCCGCCCTGCTGACCGACCACTACGAGCTGACCATGGTCAGCGCCGCGCTCAGGGACGGTACGGCGCATCGCCGCAGCGTCTTCGAGGTCTTCGCCCGGCGGTTGCCGGGCGGCCGACGCTACGGCGTGGCGGCCGGTCAGGGACGGCTCATGGAGCTCGTCCGGGACTTCCGGTTCACCGGCGAGGACATCGACTTCCTCCGCCGTACCGGCGTCGCCGATGAGACGGCCGCGGCCTGGCTCGCGGACTATCGCTTCACCGGCGACATCGACGGGTACGCCGAGGGCGAGCTGTTCTTCCCGGGCTCCCCGATCCTGACCGTGTCCGGCACGTTCGCCGAGTGCGTGGTGCTCGAGACGCTGATCCTGTCGGTGCTCAACCACGACTGCGCGATCGCGGCGGGCGCCGCCCGGATGGTGACTGCGGCACGCGGCCGGCCGATCATCGAAATGGGCTCCCGGCGTACCCATGAGGAGGCCGCCGTCGCCTCGGCCCGCGCCGCGTATCTCGCCGGCTTCGCGTCCACGTCGAACCTCGCGGCCGGTGGCCGCTACGGCATACCCACCAGCGGAACCGCAGCGCACGCGTTCACGCTGCTGCACGACGACGAGTCGGCCGCGTTCGCCTCGCAGGTGCACGCACTCGGCAAGCAGACCACGCTGCTCGTCGACACGTACGACATCAGCCAGGGCATCCGCAACGCCATCGCGGTGGCGGGTCCCGGGCTGCGGGCCATCCGGATCGACTCCGGCGACCTGTCGGTGCTGGCCCAGCAGTCCCGCGAGCTGCTGGACTCGCTCGGCGCGACCGAGACGAAGATCATCGTGTCCGGTGACATGGACGAGTACTCGATCGCCACGCTCGCCGCCGAACCGGTCGACATGTACGGCGCCGGCACCGCCGTCGTCACCGGATCCGGGGCGCCGACCGCCGGGCTGGTCTACAAGCTGGTCGAGGTGGAGGGCCGGCCGGTGGTGAAGCGTTCGGAGAACAAGTCCACGGTGGGCGGCCGCAAGACCGCCGTCCGGCGGCACAAGCCCACCGGCACCGCCACCGAGGAGATCATCGTTTCCCAGGGCGTTCCCGATGCCCAGCCCAACGACCGGCTGCTGCAGCGCGCGTTCGTGTCCGGCGGTTCGGTGCTGCCGCCGGTCCCGCTGGCCGACTCCCGCCAGCATCTGCGGCAGTGCCTGATCTCGATCCCGTGGGAGGGCCTGAAGCTCTCCGCGGGCGATCCGGCCATTCCGGTCACCGTGGTCCCCACGTCGTAGAAAGGCGGCTCCCGTGTCCCGAGCACTGATCATTGTCGACGTGCAGAACGACTTCTGCGAAGGCGGCTCGCTGCCGGTCACCGGCGGAGCCGGCGTGGCCGAGGGCATCTCACGTGCGCTGTCGTCGGAGAGCTGGGATCACGTGGTGGCGACCAAGGACTACCACATCGACCCGGGCGGGCACTTCAGCGAGCATCCCGACTACCTCGACTCCTGGCCGGCGCACTGCGTCGTCGGCACCGGGGGCGCCGAGTTCCACCCCAACCTCGACACCGACCGGATCGAGGCGGTCTTCCACAAGGGCGAGCACGCGGCGGCGTACTCCGGCTTCGAGGGCCACACCGACGACGGCACCGGCCTGGCGGACTGGCTGCGCGAGCGGTCGGTGACCGAGGTCGAGGTGGTGGGCATCGCGACGGACCATTGCGTACGGGCGACGGCGCTGGACGCCGTGGCGGCCGGCTTCGCCACGACCGTACGGCTGGACCTCACCGCCGGGGTGACGCCGGGCACCACCGAGGCGGCGCTCGAGGAGTTCCGGACGGCGTCCGTGGCGACCACCGGGAGTCCGGTGGTGAGCTAGGTCAAATGCCTTGGGTTTTGTCATACCCCGACGGGAGGATGGCACCCGGAGGTTATGACCGCGATGACTTTGAGGCCTTACCGGGAGACGCTGGCTCTGCCGGGCATCAAGTCGCTGCTGCTGGTGGCGACGCTGGCCCGTATTCCGATTACCGCGGGCGCGGTGACGCTGACCCTGCATGTGGTCACGGATCTGGGATTGGGCTACGGCGCCGCCGGCCTGGTCGGCGCCGCGTTCACGGTGGGCGCGTCGCTCGGTGCGCCGGTGATGGGCCGGTTCGTCGACCTGCGCGGGCTGCGGCCGATGCTCGTGCTGACGACGATCGCCGAGGTGCTGTTCTGGACCACGGCGCAGGCCGTGCCGTACTGGCTGTTGCTGACCATGGCAGGCGTCGGCGGATTCCTGTCGCTGCCGGCGTTCTCGGTGGCGCGGCAGTCGATCGCCGCGCTGACCCGGGAGCCGCAGCGGCTGCCGGCGTTCGCGCTGGACTCGATGACCACCGAGCTGTCGTTCATGGCAGGGCCGGCGCTCGGTGTGCTGATCGCCACGACCGCCGGTCCCCGTGTTGCAATGCTGGCGATCGGTGGCGGCCTGCTGCTTGCCGGCGTTGGGCTGTACCTGCTCAATCCGCCGGTGCGGGCATCCGACGAGACACCGGTCACGGGCGCTGAGCGGGTTCCGCGGCGCAGCTGGCTCACCCCGCGGCTGATCGCGGTGCTGGCGGTCTCGATGGCCGCGACGATCGTGCTCGCCGGTACCGACGTCGCCGTCGTGGCGGTGCTGCGCGCCGGCGGTGAGCTGACCTGGACCGGCGCGGTGCTCGCGCTGTGGGCGGTGTATTCGCTGATCGGCGGCTTCCTCTACGGCACGGTCCGGCGTGGTGTCGCGCCGGTCTTCCTGCTCGCGCCGATGGCGCTGCTGACGATCCCGGTCGGGCTCGGCGGCGACCACTGGTGGCTGCTCGCGCTGCTGCTCATCCCGGCCGGTGCGCTGTGCGCGCCGACCATCACGGCAAGCGCCGATGCGGTGAGCCGGCTGACGCCCGCGTCGGCGCGGGGAGAGGCGATGGGGCTGCACAACTCGGCGCTGACGGTGGGCGTGGCGGTGGGTGCGCCACTGGCCGGCCTGGTGATGGACACCTGGTCGCCGGCGTGGGGGTTCGCGGCCGTGGGCGGCATCGGCGTCCTGGTCACGCTGGCGGTGCTACCCAGCGAGCTGCGCCGCCTGAGGGCGGGCCGAGGCGCCGGAGCGGAACAGCCACCCGCCGATCCCGCCGCCGCCGTTCCGTCTCCGGAGGCGGTCCCGGTGTCCAAGGCGGCCTAGCGCCCTTCCCCGCGATCTTGGAGTTGTGGTTGCCTTTATGCCCGCTCCGCGACCATTTGCGCCAACCACAAACTCCAAGATCGCGGTAGGCGCTGACGTGTCTCTTGGTCGGCGTCCTCTGGGTCTCGTGGGTGGGACGCACGGTGCAGGTGGCGCTCAAGGCATCGGCCCACCGAGCAGCTCACGCGGAAGGCCAACCTGAACGTGTTTGGCGTCTCGGAGACTGACCTCGGCGGCAGGTCAGGTGCATACCGGTGTTGTCTGCGAGTGATTGCGCCGCCGTCGGGCCTCGTCCGGGTCGTGCGGACGTCTTCTCGCGCGGCTCGCGCGGACGCGCCCTTCTGGTCCGAGTCGCGCCGTTGACACGACGCCGTTCCTCATCCGCGTCGCGCGAACACCGTCCTCGTCCGCGCCGCGCGCGGACACCCTCCTCGTCCAACTCGCGCGGACATCCTCCTCGTCCGAGTCGCACGGACACCGTCCTCCTCCGACTCGCGCGAGACACCGTTCTCGTTGTCGTCTGGGTCGCGGCGACGCCCTCCTCGTCCGAGTCGCGCGGACACCGACATCCTCGTCCGACTCGCGCCGCAGTGCCGCGAAGATCCGTGTCTTGCGCTATGCGCCGCCCACCCGAAGACCGCTGTCGGCACCGCTGGCCAGACCGGCGCGCCAGTCGTGACCAGCGCTGCTTGTGACCAGCGCTGCTCTCGTGCTGAGCGTTGCTCCATACGTGAGTAGGCCGCCTCAGAGTGGCCGTGGCTCGACAGCAAGCATTCTTGGCGATTTGCGGTTAGCGGCTAACCAAATGTTGCCAAGAATCGACGGGCCACACCCTGGTGTGGCGAAGCGGGACAACCGCCGGCCGACCAAGCCGCTGGCCACGCGCGCCGTCCCGGCGATCTTGGAGTTGTGGTTGGGACAAATCCGGACGCGA
>DATBGW010000307.1:0-21353 GCA_036557765.1 Actinoplanes sp. | reverse complement strand
TCATCAAGGCGTTCGGCGCGGCGGCGCCGGGCGCGGACCCGGGCGGGAGGCGGTAGCCCATGGAGACCGAGACCACCAACCGCAAGCTGACCTGGTGGGGCGTCAACATCGTCGTCCTGCTGTACGCGTTCATTCCCGTGGGTTGGCTCATCTCGCTGTCGGTGAAGGACGCCGGGACGCTCAACGACGGGAAGTACTTCCCCACGTCGCCGACCGGCGCGAGCTACACGGCCATCTTCCAGAACCCGGACTTCGTCCGAGCACTGATCAACTCGATCGGCATCTGCCTCATCTCCACGCTGGTTGCCATCGTGCTCGGCACGATGTCCGCCTACGCCATCGCTCGCCTCGAGTTCCCCGGCAAGCGACTGATCGTTGCAATGGCGCTGCTCATCTCCATGTTCCCGGCGATCGCGCTGGTCACGCCGCTGTTCAAGATCGAAACGGCGTTGGGACTGTTCGACACCTGGCCGGGCCTGATCATTCCCTACATCACCTTCGCGCTCCCGTTGGCGATCTACACACTCTCCGCGTTCTTCCGGGAGATCCCGTGGGATCTGGAGAAGGCCGCCAAGATGGACGGGGCTACTCCCTATCAGGCGTTCCGGCAGGTCATCACACCACTGGCCATGCCGGGCATATTCACCACGGCCATTCTGGTCTTCATCGCGTGTTGGAACGACTTCCTGTTCGCTCTCTCCTTGACGTCGACGTCACGGGCGCGGACCGTGCCGGCCGCGATGAGCTACTTCGCCGGCGCCACCACGTTCGAGAAGCCGACCGGACCGATCTCGGCCGCGGCCGTGGTCATCACCATTCCCATCGTGATCTTCGTCCTGGTCTTCCAGCGGCGGATCGTCGCCGGCCTGACCTCCGGTGCCGTGAAGGGCTAACCGTTACCGCAGAAGGAGTTGAAGTGGCCGAGATCGTTCTGGACCATGTGGTCAAGCGCTACCCCGACGGGGCGCTGGCAGTGGACGACTTCAACCTCGAGATCGCCGACGGCGAGTTCATCATCCTGGTCGGGCCTTCCGGGTGCGGAAAGTCCACCACGCTGAACATGGTCGCCGGCCTGGAGGACATCACCGCGGGCAAGTTGCTCATCGACGGCCAGGTCATGAATGACAAGGCGCCCAAGGACCGGGACATCGCGATGGTGTTCCAGTCATACGCGCTCTACCCGCACATGACCGTCGGCGAGAACATGGGTTTCCCGCTGCGGCTCGCGGGAATCGACAAGCCGACCATCCGGCGCAAGGTCGAGGAAGCGGCCGAGATGCTGGAGCTGACCCAGCACCTGGACCGCAAGCCGTCGAATCTGTCCGGCGGGCAGCGCCAGCGGGTGGCAATGGGCCGGGCCATCGTCCGCCAGCCGAAGGCCTTCCTCATGGACGAGCCCCTGTCCAACCTGGACGCCAAGCTGCGTGTGCAGATGCGCACCCAGGTGCTGCGGATCCAGAAGAGCCTGAACACCACAACGCTGTACGTGACGCACGACCAGACCGAGGCCATGACGCTCGGGGATCGGGTCGTGGTCATGCGCGCCGGCGTGGTGCAGCAGGTCGGCTCGCCGGCGCATCTGTACGCCCACCCGGCCAACCTGTTCGTGGCCGGGTTCATCGGCAGTCCCTCGATGAACTTCCTGCCGGGTCAGCTCAAGGGTGGGGGCACCGTGGTGACCGCCTTGGGTGAGGCACCGTTGCCGCCCCACGTGCGGCATGCCCTGGACAAGTCAGGGAGCAGCGGGAACATCATTCTGGGCATCCGCCCGGAGCACTTCGAGGACGCATCGCTGGTGGGCGACAAGCCCGGCGGGACGTTCGATGCCCCGATCGACATCGTGGAGTCGATGGGATCGGACATTTATGCATACTTCAGTATGAAGGGTGAAGAAGCGCACTCGCGGGATCTCGATGATCTCGCCAAGGACACCGGCAACGACCTCCACGCGCACGGCGTCGTGCCGGTCACCGCCAGGCTCGACGCGATCGCGAACGTTCGCCGCGGCCAGACCGCTCGGCTCTGGTACGACACGTCCAAGATGCAGTTGTTCGACGCGGAGAGCGGCCAGAACCTGATCCCGGCCGACTGACCGCCACCCCGGCTCTCTCCTCCGCGATCTTGGAGTTGTGGTTGCCCTTATCGGCTTTTCGTCCGCTTTCGTGCCAACCACAACTCCAAGATCGGCGAGGCTATGTCAGGCGGACGGCGGGCCGTCGTCGACGCAGAGGATGTTGCCCTCGCTGTCCTTGAACCAGGCCGCTTTGCCCATGCCCGGAAGAGTCGCGACCGAGCCGTTCCACTCGACGCCGGGCATGTCGTAGACCTCGAACTCGACGCCCTTGGCGGTGAGGTCGCGCACCTCCTGGTCGACGTCATCGACGTGGAACTGGGCGATCGTGTGGCCGGCCTGCCCGGCGTACTGCGTCCGGTAGACGTTGAAGAACGTGCCGCTGTCGGTCCGGTACCGCAGCGCCTCCCCGCCGAACTCACCGACCGGCGTCAGCCCGAGCCGGTCGGCGTAGAACTGGCGGGCGCGGTCCAGGTCGCCCGCCGGTATGTTGGCTTCCACTGCGCTGTGGCTTAGCATCATGGCCTCCTGATGAGCGATGTTTCCGCAGCGTACGCCGGTAATGGCGGCTCGGGAGCGGTCCGTGTGGTCGGCATCTCGACACGCCAGTACGGTGGGGCCATGACCAGCGTTCCGGATCCGTTCGCCGAAGCGGCCGTCACCCGCACGGGCGAGCAACTGGCTGGCATCGAACGCCTCGGCGTGGCGTTCTCCGGCGGCGTCGACTCCTCGGTCCTCCTGGCCCTGGCGGTCCGCGCGCTCGGCCCGGACCGGGTCGTCGCGATCCTCGGCGTCTCCCCCAGCCTGGCCGCCGATGAACGCTCCGCTGCTCACGGCGTGGCCCGCCACATCGGCGTGCCGGTGGTCGAGGTGGACACGCACGAGGGTGACCGGGCCGAGTACCGCGCCAACGGACCGGACCGATGCTTTCACTGCAAGGACGAGCTGTTCAGCCGCATCGATGACGAGGTGGTGGCCGCGCATCGGCTGGATGCGGTCGCGTACGGCGAGAACGCCGACGACGTCGCCCGCCCGGACCGGCCGGGCGCCCGAGCCGCCACGGCGCACCGGGTGCTGCGCCCGCTGGCCACCGCCGGCCTCGACAAGGCGGCCGTCCGGCGTATCGCGCGCGCGTTCGCGCTGCCCTGCGCGGACAAGCCGGCGGCGCCGTGCCTGGCCTCGCGCATCCCGCACTTCTCGCCGGTCAGCGTGCAGAAGCTGGGTCAGGTCGAACGGGCCGAGGCCGCGCTCCGCCGGCTCGGATTCACCGACCTGCGGGTGCGGCACCATGGCGAGGTCGCCCGCGTCGAGCTGCCGGCCGACGACCTGGTCCGGGCCGTCAGTGATCCGTTGCGGGCGGCCGTTCATGAAGCAGTGACCCACGCCGGCTTCCGGTTCGTCACGGTGGACGTGGCCGGGATCCAGTCCGGCGCGTTCACCGGCGCCTACCTGCGGGCGTCCGGTGACTGACGTCAGCGCGTACGCCGAGCTGGATCTGGATCGGGTACGGCGGCGCGGCTACCCGGAGGCGGTGTACTGCGCCGGCAAGACACCCGAGCAGGTGGCCGGCATCGCGGCCGCGATACGGCACCGCGCCGACATCGTCACGCTGTTCACCCGGGCCGGGCCCGCGCACGCCGAGGCGGTCCTCGCCGAGCTGCCGGATGCCCACCATGATCCGATCGCCGGTCTGCTGGCCTGGCCTCCCACCCCGCCGGAGACGGCCGGCGGACCGGTGGTCGTGCTGGCCGCCGGTACGTCCGACCTGCCGGTGGCGCGCGAGGCCATGCTCACCGCCCGCTACCTGGGGCGGAACGCCGACCTGATCGTGGATGTAGGTGTGGCCGGCCTGCACCGGGTGCTGTCCCGGTTGGAGGCGCTGCGCCGGGCCCGGGTCGTTGTGGTCGCAGCAGGCATGGACGGTGCGCTGCCCAGCGTCGTGGCGGGCCTGGTGGCGGCACCGGTGGTGGCCGTGCCCACCTCGGTCGGGTACGGTGCCGCGTTCGAGGGCCTGGCCGCGCTGCTGGCGATGCTGAACGCGTGTGCGCCCGGCGTCGCCGTCGTCAACATCGACAACGGGTACGGCGCCGGCCACCTCGCCGCGCAGATCGCCGCGCCGGTCACCGCGCCGGCCATCCCGCCGACCGCGCCGCCCGTCACGCCACCACCGATCGTGCCACCGATCGCGCCGCCGATCGCGCCTCCGATCGCGCTGCCCATCACGCCACCGATCGCGCCGCCGTGAGCGACGCTCGGCACGCCTGGATCGACGCGTCGGCCGGGATCGCGGGTGACATGCTGCTAGGCGCGCTGCTCGACGCCGGTGCGGGTGTCGACGCGGTGCGGTCGGCGGTGGACGCTGTACTGCCCGGCGCCATCCAGGTGCGCGTCCGCCCGGTCACCCGCGCCGGGCTGCGTGCACTGAAGGCCGACATCGACGCGGTGGACGCCGACCCTCCGCACCGGACGTGGCGGGACATCCGCGAGCTCATCGAGCGCGCGGCCGTGCCCGCACTGGTACGCGACCGGGCGCTCGCGGTCTTCGCGCGGCTGGCCGACACCGAGGCGTACGTCCATGGCATCGCGGCCGACAGGGTGCACTTCCACGAGGTGGGCGCGCTCGACTCGATCGCGGACGTGGTCGGCGTGTGCGCAGCGCTGGAGGACCTCGGCGTCACCACGCTGTCCGGCAGTGCGGTGGCGGTCGGTTCCGGGCGGGTACGCACCGCACACGGCGAGCTGCCGGTACCGGTGCCGGCCGTCCTGCGCCTGGCCGAAGGCTGGGAGGTGCGTGCCGGTGGAGAGGGTGAGCTGGCCACGCCGACCGGGATGGCGTTGATACGGACGCTCTGCTCAACGTGCCAGGATCTGCCGTCGATGCGGGCCGGGACGGCCGGCGTCGGCGCCGGCAGCCGGGATGTCCCCGGCCGGGCCAATGTGGTCCGCGTCGTGATCGGGACCTGTACGACGGCGCTCGCGGCCGACCCGGCCGTACTTCTCGAGGCCAATGTCGACGATCTCGATCCCCGCCTGTGGCCGGGCATCCTGGCCGGGCTGCTGGAGTCCGGGGCGGCCGACGCGTGGCTCGTCCCGATCGTCATGAAGAAGGGCCGGCCGGCGCACACGCTGACCGTCCTGTGCGCCCCCGACCGCGCCGACGAGCTGCGGGAGCGGATCTTCAGCGAGACCAGCACGTTGGGCGTACGGGAGAGCCCGCGATGGAAGGTGGCGCTGGAGCGGGCGTTCGTCGACGTCGCGGTGGCCGGCGAGAAGGTCTCGGTCAAGGTGGCCCACCGGGATGGTCGCATCGTCCAGGTCATGCCGGAGTTCGAGAATGTTGCAGCGTTGGCGCGGCGGCAGGGCCGCCCGGAACGCCTGGTCCTGCAGGAGGCGGCCGCAGCCGCGAGCGCCGCGGGTCTGACCGTCGGCGCCCCCCTTCCACCTCCCGCTTGACCCCGCGATCTTGGAGTTGTGGTTGGCACGAATGCGGACGGAGTCCGCATAAGGGCAACCACAACTCCAAGATCGCGAGGATCAAGGGATGAGGGCCCGCTGGCGACCGGCGCGGAACGCGAGGACCAGCAGGGCGGCGGTCATCAACAGGGAGCCGGGCAGGCGGGTGGCCTCGGCCCAGTTGTAACCACCGGGCAGCGTGAGCGTGGCCGCCACCGCGCACGCGATGAGCATCCATTTGGGCGGCTCTGCGGCCAGCACGGCCAGCGGCCAGGTCACGTACCAGGGATGCAGGACCGGCGCGCACGCCACGGTGACGGTCAGCGCCTCGCCGGCGCCGGTGATCGCGGCGTTCGACCGCCGGGTCCGCACCCAGACCAGGACGAGGAGGACCGCCAGCACCGCCACGCCCAGCGCACGCGTGACGGGCACCGCGTTCACGTGCCGCCCAGCGATCCGGGCCAATCCGTTGATCGCCAGCCCGACCGCCGTGGGCGGTGACGTCCAGGTGATGGTGTCGCCGCTGCGGAGCAGGCCGCCCACCCAGCCGAGGCCGCGACCGGCGGCCAGCGACACCGCGCCCAGTGCCGCGACCGCGCCGCCGCCCAGCAGAGCCAGCGGACGCACCAGCGCCCGTACCCGCGACCCCGGTGGCACCGCGGCCAGCGCGGCGAACGGCAGGACGACCAGCGCGGTCGCCTTGACCGCTCCGGCCAGGCCGAGCAGCGCTCCCGCGGCGACCAACCAGGCCGGCGACCGCCGGTGGACGGCAACCGCCAGCCCGACCACCATGAGGCCGATCATCAACGCGTCATTGTGCGCGCCGGAGACCAGATGGATCAGCACCAGCGGGCACGCGAGCACCGTCCACACCGCCTTGGCGGGATCCGCGTCCAGCCGCCGGGCCAGCGCCACGACGCCGGCCGCCACCAGCGCCAGGCCGGCCAGCGCGATCACCCGCAGCCCGGCGATCGTCCCGGCCAGTGACCCGCCGACCGCCACCGCCCACCCGGCGACCAGCAGGAACAGCGGCCCGTACGGCGCCGGCGAGTCCCACCACGTGGTCGACACGGCGTCCAGCCACGGGCAGCCGAACTGCTGCACCCCGTACGCGTACGGGTCGCCGCCGGCGTGCTGGACGTAGCCCTGGCAGGCGTACGAGTAGATGTCCGCGCTGCCCAGCGGCAGCATCGGCAGCACCGGAACGAACCACAGCCCCACCGTGATCAACACCCAGCGGATGGACGGCACCACCCGGCGGCCGTACCACCACGCCGCCAGCAGAATGGCGAGGCCGGCGATCCAGCAGAGCGGCACCAGCAGGCCCTGATCGCCGCGCAGCACCTGGACCGGGGTGAGCAGCGGGGTCCGGGTGAAGCCCAGACCGCCCAGATACGCCGCCACCGCGACCAGCGCGCTTCCCGCGAGGCCACCCCAGCGGACGAGCGTCACCGGACTTCGGCGAGCTGCGGCGCCGGCTCTGGATACGTGGCCAGCTCCTCACCCCGCAACCAGCGCACCGAGCGCACCGCGACCCAGCCGACCAGCACGATCATCGCCATCGCCAGCGGCACGCCCAGAGGCCGTAGCGAGCCCGTCCCGTCCGCGAAGATCGTCGCCATCGAGAACACGATCGTGCCGGCCAGCCACCGCGCCCGCGCCGGCGTCGCCGCGATCACGGCGAGCGGCCACAGCAGATACCACGGCTGGGTGATCGGCGCCAGGAAGATCACCGCGAGCAACGCCAGAGCCGCGCCGATCAACGGATCGCGGCGGCGCGACCGCCAGAGGATCACGGCCAGCACGATCGGCAGCAGGACCAGCGCCACCACCCGTACCGCGGGGACGATGTCGATGTCCGCGCCGAACCACCGCCCGACCGCGGCCACGGCGATCCCGATCGCGGTCGGCGGCGACGTCCAGTACACCGACTCACCCGCACCGGACAACGCGGTCGCCCAGCCCAGCCCGAGACCGGAGAGGAAGGACAGCGCCACCAGCGTGCCGAGCGCGGCGAGCATGACCGTGCCGCCACGGCGCAGCAGCCGCGACCATCCGCCGGGCGGCAGCCCGCCTGCCGCCAGCAAGGCCGCGAACGGCAGCGCCACACCGATTGTGATCTTCACGGCGACGGCCAGGCCGAGCAGGGCACCGCCGAGGATCAACGGCCCGATCCGCTGCGGCTGGACCGCCAGCACGGCCAGCCCGGCGATCAGGAACGCCACCACGAGCGCGTCGTTGTGGCCGCCGCCGATCAGGTGCACTGGAACGAGCGGGCAGCAGAGCACCAGCCACAGGGCCCGCTGCTCGGGCACGCCGCGCCGCCGCGCCAGCACCGGCAGGCAGGCCGCGATGCCCGCGACGCCCAGCACGGCGAGCAGCCGGAACGCCCCGAGCGCCACGACCTGCGAACCGAACGCCGCGGCGGCACCGGCCAGCACCAGGAACAGCGGGCCGTACGGTGTGGGCGTGTCCCGCCACACCACCGACACCGAGTCCAGCCACGGGCACGGTTGTGCGGACACCCCCACCGCGTACGGGTTCAGGCCCGCGTCGAACAGCGCGCCCTGGCAGGTGTAGGCGTACATGTCGCGGCTGCCCAGCGGGGCGGTGAAAAGCATCGGCAGGATCCACAGCGCCGCCGTCACGACGATCCAGCGGGTGCTCAGTCGCCCGGCCTCGGCGAGCCGGCGGCCGAACCACCACGCCGTGCACAACGCTGCAAGCCCGGCGATCCAGAGCAGCAGGATGAGCACACCGTTCGGGCCGCGCAGGATGGTGACGACGTTGACGTTCGACCTGATGTAGGAGAACGCGCCGAACAGGATGCCACCGGCCGCGCAGCACACGGATCCGAAGAAGTCGAGCCATCGGAGGAATCCCGGCCTCGAGAGCCGGTCTCCGGACAGTGCCATGGCCGAAAGAGTACCGGCGCCTCAGAGCTCACTGGTCAGGCGGTACCGGCCCGGGGCGGCCACGTGCACCAGCGTCCATCCGTCCGGGCCGGGCGTGACCCGGCCGGCGCCGCCGCGCAGGATCAGCCAGCGCGACCAGCGCACCCGGACCAGCACATCCCCGGCCGCCGGAGCGTCGAACGTGATGCCGGCGCGGTCGGAGGCCACCAGCGCGGCCGGCGGGGCGACCAGCGGCTGCGGTTCGGTCACCTCGTAGAGCACCCAGGTGCCGTCGGTCCAGACCCGGCGCAGCGCGGGGATGCCGGCGCTCACCAGCGCGGCCTCGGCGCGGGCCCACCGGTCGGGGGTGCTGCCCGGAGCGACTGCAACGTACGACACGGCGTTGGCGCGCAGCCAGGCGGCGTACGCGGCCGGATCAAGCTGATCGGCGTAGAACAGCGGGTTGCGGTCCATGTCGACCTGCCGCAGCCAGCCGCGGGCGAGCGGCACCGCGGCCGCGACGTACGCGGACTCCCAGTGGTCCTGCAGCGGCACCACCTCGGCACGGCCCGGGGCGCGCCGCCGCAGTTCGTCGACGAGCGGCCGGTAGAACGCAGCAGACGTCTCCACAGACCCGGCCCGGTACAGGTCGCTGGTGATCACCGGCGGCTGCCACCACCACGTCGCCACCAGCACGAACGTGAGCACCGGGCGGGTCAGGTTCGCGTACGCGGCCACCACCGGCAGCGTGAACAGCAGCGGCAGCCGCAGCGCGTTCGATCCGATCGGGCTGGGCAGGTAGAACGCGATCAGCAGCAGCGCGACGGTCAGCAGCGCGCCGATGCGCAGCGCACGATATCTGGCCGGCACGACCAGCGCCACCAGCACGGCCAGGGCGATATGGATGCGCATCGAGTCGGCGGTGAACGGTTGCTCGCCGCCGTCGGAGAACAGCAGCGCCATCGGCGCCAGCGCCACCGCCGGGGCCACGCACAGCGTCACCGCGTCCGGCCAGTACGGCCGCGGCGCGCGCACCCGCAGGCCGTGCAGCGCCGCCTTCGTCCGCGCTGCGAAGCTCGCAGGGTGTTCTCGCTCCGTCCCGACACTCACGAACGCGGCGATCAGCAACGCCGCGCCGGCCACGCCGACGAACAGCCCGGCCACCGGGCTCGCCCACGTGGCCAGCGCGGCGGCCACCGCCACCAGGAGCAGCCTCGGCAGGCGGGACAGCGGCACCGTGACCAGGCAGAGAGCGAGAAGGCCCAGGGCCAGCCCGACCGCGAACGTGATCCGGCCGCTGACCAGGTTCGCGACGAAGACCAGCGCGCCCAGGATGCCGCCGAGCATCGGGCGGCGCGCGCCGGTGGCCAGCAGCAGCCATTGGAACGCCAGCGCCGCCCCGATCGCGGCCAGCGCGCCCAGGACCCGGACTCCGACCACCGCCCCGAGCCAGCCGGTGAAGAGGCTGTATCCGAACTGGTTGACACCGCCGTACCAGGAGAAGTCGATCGGCGCGGAACCCCACCGCTCGGCGAAGTCGGCGCGTGCCTGCTGTGCCGCCAGATCCGTGCCCATCCGCGGCGCCAGCAGGAACGCGGCCGTGAGGAGCACGGCGACGCCGGCGGTCCACGGCCACGTCAACCGGGACAGGCGGGGCACGGCGGCAAGGGTAACCGACGGGTCACGCCTCCAGGACGCGTTCCATGGCGGCACGGGAGCGCCGGGTGATCCGCAGGTAGGTGTCCACGAACTCGCCCGGATCGCCGCCGCCGAGCAGCTGCACCGCGCCGGCCAGCTCGACGCCGTGCTGCGGAAGCTGGTCGGTGGGCCGGCCGCGGACCAGGGTCAACGCGTTGCGGACCCGTGCGGCAAGCGTCCAGCCGGCGGCCATGGCCGCCGCGTCCGCCGTGCCGATGAGGTCGGCGTCGCGTTCGGCCCAGAGCGCCTCGAGGGTACGGGTGAGCCGCAGTTCGCCAACGGCGTACGCGTGCCGCAACTGAACGAGCTGGATCGCCCATTCGACATCGGCCAGGCCGCCGCGCCCGAGTTTGGTGTGCGTGTTCGGATCGGCGCCCCGCGGCATCCGTTCGCGTTCCACCCGGGCCTTGAGGCGGCGGATCTCCACGATCTGCTCCCGGCTCAGGCCACCGCGCGGGTAGCGCACACCGTTCGCGAGCTTCTCGAATTCCAGGCCCAGCTCGCCGTCGCCGGCAACGAACCGGGCGCGCAGCAGCGCCTGCGCCTCCCACACCTTCGACCAGCGGGCGTAGTACTGCGCGTACGCGTTGAGGCTGCGGACCAACGGTCCCTGCCGGCCCTCGGGCCGCAGGTCGGCGTCCACGCCCAGCGCCGGATCGGGTGCGGGGGCGCTGAGCCGGGCGCGCAGGTCCTCGGCGACGGCGTGCGCGGCCGAGGTCACCTCGCTCTCCGGCACGCCGGCAGGCGGGGCGTAGACGAACAGCACGTCCGCGTCGGAGGGATAGCTCATCTCGTACCCGCCGAGGCGGCCCATCCCGATGATCGCGAAGCGCATGCCGTCCGGTCCGGGGTGGACCCGGCGGGCCACCCGCAGCGCCGCGCCCAGCGTGGCGTCGGTGACATCCGACAGTGCGATGCCGATCGCGTCGACATCAAGGGTCCGGGCCGGTGCCATGGTGCCGGCGCGGCTCAGGATGTCCGCGCAGGCGAGACGGAACAGCTCTCGGCGGCGCAGCGCGCGGACCGCCGCGATCGCCTGGTCCGGATCGGTGTGCCGGTCCACTGCTGCCGCGAAGCCCTCGAGCAGCGTGTCCCGGGGCCGGGGCTGCAACTCCGCGTCGTCGGCGAGCAGGCGCAGCGCCTCGGGGTCACGGATCAGCAGGTCGGTGGCGTACCGGGACAGGCTCAGCACCCGGGCGAGCCGCCGCGCCACCGGGCCGCCGTCGCGCAGCAGCCGCAGATACCACGGCGTGCTGCCGAGCTTGTCGGAGACGTGCCGGTAGTTGAGCAGGCCCCGGTCCGGCTCCGGCGCGTCGGCGAACTCCTCCAGCAGCATCGGCAGCAGCGTCCGCTGGATCGCCGCGGTGCGCGACACCCCGCCGGTGAGCGCCTCCAGATGGCGCAGCGCCCCGGCCGTGTCGGCGAAGCCGAGGATCTCCATGCGCCGGCCGGCGGACTCCGGTGTCATCCGCAGCGCCTCGGCCGGCACCCGGGCGACCGCCTCCAGCAGCGGCCGGTAGAGGAGCTTGACGTGCAGCCGGCGGACCTGCGCGGCGTGCGACACCCAATCCGCCCGGAACGCCTCCACCGCGTCCCGGCCGGCCGCCGCGGTGTAGCCGAGCGCGCCGGCGAGCCAGCGCAGCGCGTCCGGATCGTCCGGCACGGTGTGCGTACGGCGGAGGTGCTGCAGCTGCAGCCGGTGCTCGACGCCGCGCAGGAACCGATAGCCGTGCAGCAGCGTCTCGCCGTCATCGCGCCCGACGTACCCACCCGCGACCAGCGCCCGCAGGGCCGGCAGGGTGCCGCGTTCGCGCAGCGTCTCGTCGATCCGCCCGTGCACGAGCTGCAGCAGCTGCACCGCGAACTCGATGTCGCGCAGGCCGCCCGGCCCCCGCTTGATCTCCCGGTCCACCTCGCGCGGCGGCACGTTCTCGATGATCCGGCGGCGCATGTCGCGGACGTCGTCGACCGCCTCGGGCCGCTCCGCGGCGTGCCACACCAGCGGCGCGAGATCGTCGATCCACTCCTGCGCGAGCGCCGGGTCGCCGGCCGCCGGCCGCGCCTTGAGCAGCGCCTGAAACTCCCACGTCCGCGCCCACTTGCGGTAGTAGGCCTGGTGGCTCGCCAACGTACGGACCAGCGGGCCGCGGCTGCCCTCCGGCCGCAGGGCCGCGTCCACCGGCCACGCCACCTGCCCGCAGATCTCGATCAGCCGGGCCGCCACCGTGGTGCCGACGGCGAGGTCCTCGTCACCGGCCGCCACGAAGATGACGTCCACATCGGACACGTAGTTGAGCTCGTCGCCGCCGCACTTGCCCATCGCGACGACCGCGAGGCGCGGTTCGGCGGTGCCGTCGGGTAGGCCCGCCACCGCGATCGCGTACGCCGCGGACAGCGTCTCGTCGGCCAGCCGGGACAGCGCTGCCATGGTGGGCTCCAGGCCGCGGCCGCCGGTCAGGTCTGCCGCCGCGATGCGGGACAGCGCGATCCGGTACGCCGTGCGCAGGGCCGGAACGTTCGGTGGGCCGTCGCCGTCGCCGGTGAACTCCAGGTGCCCCTCGGCGGCCGGCGGTTGCCCGGTCGCACCCGTGGCGAGCACCCGCCACTGGTCGGGGTTCGCGACGAGATGGTCGCCAAGTGCGGACGATGAGCCGAGCACCGCGATCAACCGGCGCCGGAGGCCGCCGTCGGAGTAGAGCGTCGTCAGCACGTCGTGGGTCGCGTCGTTGTCGGCGATGTCGCCGGCCGGGCCGGTCACCGGACCGCCGTTGCCGCGGACCGCGGCCCGGCCCACCGACTCGATCATCCGGTGCAGTTGCCGCAGAGCGAGGTTCGGATCGGCGGCCCGGGACAGCGCCTGGATCAGCTCGGCCGCGTCCGTGTCCACCGGCTCTTGGGCCTCGACGTCCCACAGCCGGAGCCCGCCCGGGCCGAGCAGGTCCACAGCCCGGGCACCGTTGTCGGCGAACCCGAACCTCGCGAGGCGGCTGGGCCGGGTCACGCTGCCGCCCGCCCCGGCGCCGGCTTTCGTCCGTTCATTTGCCGCGTCCGTTCGTTCACTCGCCGCTTCCGCCCGTCCACCGGTCGCTTCCGCCCGTTCACTGGCCGAGCAGGGGCAGGCCGCGGCCGGTGCCTGGCACCGGGATGTCAGCGTTCGGGAGCGTGCCCAGCGCCAGCGCCGCGAACCGGGCCGCGAACGGCTGCCACACCTCCTCGACGTCGGCCAGGACGTCGGCGATCGCGGCCACCACCGCGTCCGCGTCGTAGCCGAGCTCGGCGAGCGTCGCCGCGTCGAGCCGGGCCCACTCGGCGATCATCGCGGCGTCGCACTCGATGTGGAACTGCAGACCCCAGGCCCGGTCACCGAGGCGGAATGCCTGATGGGGAAACCGGGTCGACGCTGCAAGCAGCACCGCGCCCACCGGCAACTCGGTGATCTCGTCGCGGTGCCACTGGACGACGTCGGGCAGCAGCGGCACGTACTTGAACAGCGGATCGGTGTCGGCGGCGTCGCGCCGGCCGACCAAGGCCGGGCCGACCTCCGGCCCGGACGTGCTGCGCTCCACCGCACCGCCGTGCGCGACCGCGAGCAGCTGGCCGCCCAGGCACACGCCGAGCGTCGGCACGTGATGGCGCACGGCCTTGCGCAGCAGTCGCTCCACCGCCGGGAACCAGGCCGCGCCCGGCTCGCCGGCCGCGTCCGGGAACGCGCTCTGGTCGCCGCCCAGCACGATCAGGGCGACGTACCCGTCGAGCGTCTCGGGCAGCTCGTCACCGGCATGCGGCCGCAGCACGGTGAGCTCGAGCTCCGCCTCGGTCAGCCACTCCCCCAGCCGGCGGAGGTCGTCGGTCGGGTCGTTCTCGATGACAAGCGCAGTCCCCACCCCTTCGAGGCTAGTGGTGATACCGGCGGCGACGGTAAACCGGAGGTACGACAGTTTCGTTCGCCGTACCGTCTCGGCATGACGCTTCGCCGGCGGCTGCAGGCCGCCCTGCCCTCGGCCATCCGCGATCGGGACGCCGCGGCGGTGGCGGCGCTGCGCTCGGCGCTCGCCGCGATCGAGAACGCCGCGGCGGTCCCGCCGCCTGACCGCACCGCGTTCGGCCTCCCGGCGGTCGGCCTCGGTGTCACCGAGGTGGCGCGCCGCGTGCAGGACGACGCCGAAGTCGAACGGATCGTCCGGGCCGAGATCGCCGAGCGCCGCATCGCGGCCGACGAGTACGAACGGTTGGGGCGCGCCGAGCGCGCCGGCCGGCTCCGCGCCGAGGCGCAGGCCCTCGTCACGCAGCTCAACCGGACCTAGGCTCCGGAGCATGTCTGAGCCAACCGCCGCGCCTACGACGGCGATCCGGGTGTCGACGTTGGAGCTGTTCTTCGACCTGGTGTTCGTGTTCACCATCACCCAGCTCACCGCGATTCTGGCCGAGCACCTCGACCTGCGGCACCTGGTCGACGTGCTGCTCCTGCTCGGCGTGATCTGGTGGATGTATTCCGGCTACGCCTGGCTGACAAACGCGGTCGCGCCGAACAGCACCACGCGCCGCTCCCTGCTGTTGACCGGTATGGCCGGCTTTCTCGTGATGGCGCTGGCGATCCCGGATGCGTTCGGCCGGTACGGATGGGTGTTCGGGCTCAGCTATCTCGTGGTCAACCTGGTGCACACGGCGCTGTTCCTGCGGGCCGGCCCACAGGCGGCGGTGGCGCTGCGCCGGCTCGCGCCGCTCAACATCGCGTCGGCGCTCCTGGTGCTGATCGGCGGGGTGGTTCCCGAGCCGTTCCGCCACCTGTGCTGGGCAGCCGCGGTGGCCCTGCAGATCGCGACGCCTTACCTGCACCGGATCGAGATGCACGTGCTGCACGCCGGTCATTTCGTGGAACGGCACGGCCTGGTCGTCATCGTGGCGATCGGTGAGTCCATTGTGGCCATCGGCGTCGGTTTCGCCGGGGTGGAGCTCGACCTCGCCGCGATCGTGGTGGCCCTTCTCGGCCTCGCCATCGCGTACTACCTGTGGTGGATCTACTTCGCCGGCGACGACGAACGCTCCGAGCACGTGCTGGCGAACACCGCGGACCCGCTGCGGCGTACCCGTCTGGCGGTGCGTGCCTGGGGCTATGCGCATTACTTCCTGCTGCTCGGCATCGTGGTCCTCGCGGTGGGGATCAAGAAGACGGTCGGGCACGCCTTCGACGGGATGGACTGGAGGTACGCGATCGCGCTGGGCGGTGGGGTGGCGCTCTATCAGCTAGGCCACGCGTGGTTCGTCGGCATGCTGCATTTGCCGGGCTGGAAGCACCGTGTGGTGGCGGCACTTGCCGTGCTGGCCACCATCCCGCTCGGTCACCTGGTAGCGGTCGCCCAGCTGGCTGCGATCCCGCTGATCATGGCGACCGCCGCCATCATCGAGGACGTGCCAAGAGTCCGCCGATCCGGCGGCACCGCGATCAGCACTTTCGGCCGCACCGCAACCCCCGACTGACCGACGCGGACCCCCGCGACGCCGTCAAATCCCCGCGATCTTGGAGTTGTGGTTGCCTTTACGCGGCTTTCCGCCCGATTCGTGCCAACCACAACTCCAAGATCGCGGGGTTGCTTGGCGAAGGGCGCTCAGGCGATGCAGGCGCAGACGATGAGGGCGGCGCCGAAGTGGGACGCCGCCGTGACGGTGGCGCCCGGATGCCGCTCCGGCGTACAGATCACGTCGCCGAGCTTGCCGGGGGTGAGCCAGTCCAGCACCAGGAACGCCAGCCCCATGATGGCGATGCCGACGATCCCGAAGATGACGGTCGAGGCCAGGCCCTGGCCGAACGAGTCGTAGCTGGTGAAGACCGCGGTGAACACGATCGCGGCGATGCCGAGCTGGTTCGCGGCCAGCAGCAACGCGGCGTTCGGGTTGCGGTCCACCCAGATCAGGTCACGCAGCTTGCCCGGCGTCAGCAGGTCGACGAGCAGGAAGCCGAGTGCCATCAGCCCGATGCCGACCACACCGAACACGATGCTCCGCCCGGCGCCTCCCAGCAGATCCGACAGCACGATCTCTCCCGTCTTGGCGTGATCCTCCTTCGCGATCTTGGAGTTGTGGTTGGAACGAATGGGACGCAAAGCCGCGTAAAGGCAACCACAACTCCAAGATCGCGGAGAGGGTATTGCTGGACCTCCCACGGCGCGCGCGGGGGGCGTTTCAGGTGAGACCGTAGCGGATCATAAGGCGCCCAGGTAGCGCTGCCGCTCGTACGGCGTGACCTCGCGCCGGAACTGCTCCCACTCCGCCCGCTTGTTGCGGAGGAAGAAGTCGAAGACGTGCTCACCGAGCACCTCGGGCACGAGTTCGGACTTCGCCATCACGTCGATCGCCTCGGACAGGTTCTCCGGCAACGCGTCGTACCCCATCGCCTTGCGCTCGGCGTGCGACAGCGACCACACGTCGTCCTCCGCGCCCGGCGGCAATTCGTACCCCTCCTCGATGCCCTTGAGGCCGGCGCCGAGCAGGACCGCAAACGCGAGGTACGGGTTGGTGGCCGAGTCGAGCGAACGCACCTCCACGCGCGCCGAGTTCGGCTTGCCGAACGCCGGCACCCGGACCAGCGCGGACCGGTTCAGGTGGCCCCAGCTCACGAACGCCGGTGACTCGGTGATCCGGTCCGGCAGCTGCATCGGGAACAGGCGCTTGTAGGAGTTCACCCACTGGTTCGTCACGGCCGTGTACTCGCGGGCATGCACGAGCAGCCCGGCGATGAACGCGCGCGCGGTCTTGGACAGCTTCTGCGGGTCGTCGCCGTCGTGGAACGCGTTGCGCTCCCCCTCGAACAGCGAAACATGCGTGTGCATGCCGCTGCCCGGCTGGTCGGTGTACGGCTTCGGCATGAACGTGGCGCGCACGTTCTGCGACAGCGCCACCTCCTTGACCACGTGCCGGAACGTCATGATGTTGTCCGCAGTGGTCAGCGCGTCGGCGTACCGCAGGTCGATCTCCTGCTGGCCCGGCGCGACCTCGTGGTGGCTGAACTCCACCGAGATGCCGATCCGTTCCAGCGCGAGCACGGCCTGACGCCGGAAGTCGCGGGCCACCGAGTGGGTGGTGTGGTCGAAATAGCCGCCGGTGTCCACCGGGATCGGCACCGAGCCGTCCAGCGGGCCGTCCTGCACCAGGAAGAACTCGATCTCCGGGTGGGTGTAGAAGGTGAAGCCCTTCTCCGCCGCCTTGGACAGCATCCGGCGCAGCACGTGCCGCGGATCGGCCCAGGCGGCGCTGCCGTCGGGCAGCAGGATGTCGCAGAACATCCGCGCGCTTTCGCCGCTGGCGCCGCCCTCGAACGGGAACACCTGGAACGTGGTCGGGTCCGGCATGGCGATCATGTCGGACTCGTAGACCCGGGCGAAACCTTCGATCGCCGAGCCGTCGATGCCCATGCCTTCTTCGAACGCCGATTCCAGCTCGGCGGGCGCGACCGAGACGCTCTTCAGCGTTCCAAGCACATCCGTGAACCAGAGCCGGACAAAACGGATGTCGCGCTCCTCGAGAGTACGAAGCACGAACTCCTGCTGTCGGTCCACGTCCACCCCTTGTGCGGTCACTTTCGCCGGTCAGTGTGCCCCGGTCCCGTTACGCCGAGATTACGCTGACCGACCACGGTGCCGGTGCGCTGGGCCAGGATCAAACCCGGCCGTTTGGGGAACAATGAGCGCATGCCCACGCTGCGGATCGCTCTGGCTCAGGTGAATTCGACCGTCGGAGACATCGCCGGCAACGCCGCGTCCGTACGCCGCTGGTCCCGCGCCGCCGCCGAGGCGGGCGCGCAGCTCGTGGCGTTCCCGGAGATGATGCTGACCGGATATCCGATCGAGGATCTGGTATTCCGGGACTCGTTCGTGGCGGCGTCCACGCAGGCGCTGCACCGGCTGGCGAGCGATCTCGCTGCCGATGGTCTGGGTGATCTGGCCGTGGTGGTGGGCTATGTGGACGCCGACGGTCCGGCGCCGACCAGCGCCGACGCCGAAGCCGGCTGCGGTCGCCGGGACGCCTCGGCGCTGCTGCTCGGCGGCGAGGTCAAGGCCACCTATTTCAAACACCATCTGCCGAACTACGGCGTGTTCGACGAGAACCGCTACTTCGAGCCGGGCCGGTCACTCACCGTCGTGCGGTTCGGCGGCGTGGACATGGCGCTCACCGTCTGCGAGGACCTCTGGCAGGCCGGCGGTCCGTTCAAGGCCGCCTGCAAGGCCGGCGTCGGGCTCGTCGTCAACATCAACGCGTCGCCGTACGAGCTGAACAAAGATGATGTACGCCTGCCGCTGGTCAAGCGCCGTGCGGCGGAGGCGGGGGCCACCGTCGCGTACGTGAATCTGATCGGCGGCCAGGACGAGCTCGTCTTCGACGGCGACTCGATGATCGTGACCGCCGGCGGCGAGCTACTGACGCGGGCCGGCCAGTTCACCGAGGAGCTGCTGGTCCACGACTTGGAGCTGCCCGAGGCGGGCGAGTCGGCGAACGAGCCGGGCCCGGAGCCGGATCTGCCGGCCCGTTCCTCGGAGTCCATCGACGGCGAGATCCGCGCCGATGAGGACATGGACATCGCGCGAGTGTCGATCGACGCGGAGCTGCGACCGACGACCGGCGGCCGGGCCGACGGCGGCATCTGCCCCCGGATCGCCGACGAGGAGGAGATCTGGTCGGCACTCCGGCTCGGACTGCGCGACTACGTGGACAAGAATGGCTTCCGGTCGGTGGTGTTCGGCCTCTCCGGCGGTATCGATTCGGCCGTGGTGGCCGCGATCGCGGTGGACGCGCTGGGCCCGGAACGGGTCGCCGCGGTGTCGATGCCGAGTGGATACTCGTCCGCGCACTCCAAGGACGACGCGGCCGAGCTGGCCAAGCGCACCGGCCTGGACTACCGGGTCGAGCCGATCCAGCCGATGGTCGACGCGTTCCTGGCGAATATGTCGCTGTCCGGGCTCGCGGTGGAGAACCTGCAGGCCCGGGTGCGCGGCGTCATCCTCATGGCGCTGTCCAACCAGGAGGGCCACCTCGTGCTCACCACCGGCAACAAGAGCGAGCTGGCGGTCGGGTACTCGACGCTCTACGGCGACTCGGTCGGCGGCTTCAACCCGCTCAAGGACGTGCCGAAGACGCTGGTCTGGAAACTCGCGCGGTGGCGCAACGCGGATGCGGCACGGCGTGGGAGCGAACCGCCGATCCCGGACAACTCGATCACCAAGCCACCCAGCGCCGAGCTGCGGCCCGGTCAGGTGGACACCGATTCACTGCCCGACTACGACCTGCTGGACGCGATCCTGACCGGGTACATCGACAACGACCAGGGCCGCAACGATCTGGTCGCGGCCGGGCACGATCCCGCGCTGGTGGACCGGGTGTTGCGAATGGTCGACATCGCCGAGTACAAGCGCCGCCAGTCCGCCCCCGGCACCAAGATCTCCATCAAGGCGTTCGGCCGCGACCGCCGCCTCCCGATAACCAACCGCTTCCGCGAGGGCGCGTAGGGCCGATCGCAGAGAAGGCGGACCGCTCTGTGATGGATTGCACTCAGATCTGACGGTGTCCGCGCCGCGGTGCGACGATCGATCACAAGACCCGGGGACCGCGCCGCGCGGCCTCGAGGGAAGGAGATCATCATGTCCGAGGTCCCGACCCTGTACGGCGGTCCCCCCACCCGCCGTGTACGCACCCGCGACCTACTCGCCGCGAAGACCCGCGGCGACCGCTGGCCGATGCTCACCAGCTACGACATGTACACCGCCGCGATCTTCGACCAGGCCGGCGTGCCGGTCCTGCTGGTCGGCGACTCCGCGGCCAACAACGTCTTCGGCTACGAGACGACCGTCCCGGTCACCGTCGACGAGTTGATTCCGCTCGTACGGGCGGTGGTGCGCGCGACGTCGACCGCGCTGATCGTCGCCGACATGCCGTTCGGGTCGTACGAAGAAGGCCCGACGCAGGCACTCCGGACGGCCGTGCGGTTCATGAAGGAAGGCGGCGCGCACGCCGTGAAGCTCGAGGGCGGCCGCCGTGTCGCCGCTCAGATCGCCGCGCTGACCGGCGCCGGCGTGCCGGTGATGGCACACGTCGGCTTCACGCCGCAGAGCGAGCACGTCATCGGCGGCTACCGGGTCCAGGGTCGGGAGAACCACGGCGCCGAGGTGCTCGCGGACGCCCATGCGGTCGCCGAGGCGGGCGCGTTCGCGGTGGTGCTCGAGATGGTTCCCGGCGAGGTCGCCAAGCAGGTCACGAAGGAGCTCACGATTCCGACAGTGGGCATCGGAGCCGGACCGGACACCGACGCGCAGGTGCTGGTCTGGCAGGACATGGCCGGGTTGCGCACCGGTAAGGCGCCGCGGTTCGTCAAGCGGTACGCCGATCTGGCCGACGTGCTCGGCGACGCCACCCGGCGGTTCGCCGACGAGGTGCGGCACGGCGAGTTCCCGGCCGCCGAGCACACGTTCGAGTAGGCCCGCTCAGTTGTCCTTCTCGAACTGGACATTTCGCGTTTTCGGGTCGGCCACGGTCAGCGTGGCGGTGATCCGCTCGCCCAGCGGCAGCACGCCGAGGCAGCGCGCCCGGACCGCGGGATCGTCCAGCGCGACCGTGCCGGCCGGCTTGCGGTCGCCGCCGTCCACGTCCACCACGCCCACGTCGAACCGCTCGCCGACCCGGTCCTCCAGCAGAACGGCCTCGGCGAGCGCGACCGCGCCACGTCCGGCAGCGGAGGCGACCCGGTCCGTCCCGGCCATCGCCTCCGGCAGCCGGGTCAGCGCGGCGCGCGCCCACTCCCCGATCGGCCGGTCCTCGTGCAACGCGAGGCAGACTTCCGTCGCGTACCGATCGGCCAGGCGCCGCAGCGGCGCCGTGACATGTGCGTACGGAGCTCCGACACCGCCGTGGCCGGTCTCGGCCGGAACCGTCCCGTCGAACGCCGTGTACGCCGCGCCGCGCAGCAGCTCGGCGGCCTGATCGAGGAACGCGGCACCGCGGGGCGTACCGGGATCCACGCCTGCTACGACCGCGCCGACGGACGCATCACGAGGCCATGTCACGCCCAGCGAGGACGCGGCCGCCCGTAGCTTGTGGAGCGACTCCGGCCGGGGCGGCGGCATGGTTCGCAGCAGGCCCACCCCACCGTCCAGCATGATCCGGGCCGCCGCCATGCCGGTGAGCAGCGATATCTGCGCATTCTGATCCTCGACCGGCAGCGGCGCGCGCAGCACCAGCCGCCACCCGGCACC
>DATBGW010000306.1:0-10776 GCA_036557765.1 Actinoplanes sp. | reverse complement strand
ACTCCAAGATCGCGGAGAAGGAAAGGGCGGCCGTTTCTGTCCGTTCTCGATCGGGTACTGGCCGCTCATGGACGGTGCCCCGCCGACGGCGATACCGCAGGAGTTGGCGGAGCAAGCCGAATCGCTCGATCTCCTCACGCTGGGGGTTGAAGAGGAGTACCTGCTCGTCGACGCCGTCGAGCCGCACGGTGTGGAGTCCGTCGAGGACGTCTTCGATCAGTTGCCCGACGACCTCAAGGGTTCGGTGCAGCACGAGTACATGCGCAGTCAGATCGAGGCCGCCAGCCCACCGGTGCTGGACTTGCGTGACCTGTTGGCCTCGATGACGAAGCTGCGGACCGGGCTCGCCCAGGCAGCGGAACGGGCGGGAGCGCGCATTCTCGCGGTCGGCGCCGCTCCGGCCGCCGGACCGGCCACGCGGATCGTCGACATACCGCGCTACCACCGGATGCGGGAACGCTTCGGCGACCTGTCCCCCGGCCAGGGCCTGAACGGCATGCACGTCCACGTGAGCGTCCCCGACCCGGAGACCGGCGTGCAGCTCCTCAATCACCTTCGGCCGTGGTTACCGATCCTGCAGGCGGCCACCGCGAACTCTCCCCTGTTCGGCGGGCACGACACCGGCTACGCGAGTTGGCGGTCGATGCTCTGGGAACGCTGGCCCACGGTCGGTCCCACCCCGTACCTGGAGTCGTACGACTACTACCAGACGCTGGTGTCCGACCTGATCGCCAGCGGCGCGATGCTCGACGAGGGCATGCTGTACTGGTACGCCCGGCTGTCGGCGCGCTACCCCACCGTCGAGATCCGGATGGGCGACGTCTGCCCGACGCTGGACGACGCGTTGCTGCTTGCAGCGCTCGCCCGCGCGCTGGTCGCGACGCTGCTCGACAACGTACGCGACGGCATGCCGGCGCCGAACGTCGCGCAGCCGCTGGTGTCGGCGGCACACTGGCGTGCGGCCCACGACGGACTGGAGGGGCTCAACATCGACATGGCGACGCGCGAGACCCGCCCGGCCTGGCGGCTGATGCGTCAGCTGTTCGACTATGTGCGCCCGCAGCTGGAGCGGCACGGCGATCTGGAGATGGCCACCGTCGGAATGGGACGGCTGCGGTCCGGAGGCACGGGGGCGGCGCGGCAGCGGGCGGTACTGGCCCGCACCGGTTCCCCGAAGGACGTCGTGGACTGGCTGGCGGAGGCCACCCGGGGAGGCGGCGCATCGTGAAGCTCGTCGTCATCGGCGGGGACGCGGCCGGGATGTCGGCGGCATCGCAGGCACGGAAGCGGAAGTCCGCCGAGGAGTTGCCGATCGTCGTGTTCGAGCGCGGCCATTTCACGTCGTACTCGGCCTGCGGCATCCCGTACTGGATCGGCGGTTCGGTCAAGGAACGCGACGCGCTGGTGACCCGCGAGCCCGCCGAGTTCCGGAAAGTCGGCATCGACGTACGGATGCGGCACGAGGTTGTGGCGATCGACCTGGACGCACGGACGGTGATCGCGCGCGATCTGGACAGTGGCGGCACGGTCCGCGAGCCGTTCGACCAGCTGGTGTACGCGGCCGGCGCGGTGCCGCTGACGCCGGACTGGGCCCGGGTCGAGGGTGACGGCGTCTTCGGGGTGCAGACGCTGGACGACGGGACGGCGATCCACGCGTGGCTGGAGAGCGACCCGACACCGCGCCGAGCCGTGGTGATCGGCGGCGGGTACATCGGCATCGAAATGGCCGAGGCGATGATGCGGCGCGGGCTGGACGTCACGTTGTTGGAGAAGGCGCCCCAGCCACTGTCCACCGTGGACCCCGATATGGGCGAGAAGGTCGCGCAGGCCATTCGCGAGATGGATATCACCATCTGTACCGGAGTCGAGGTGGAAGGCCTGGAGGTCGCGAACGGCCGGGTCCGCGCGGTGGTCACCGGAGACGGCACGCTGCCGGCCGACGTCGTGGTCCTGGGTCTCGGGGTACGGCCGAACACCGACCTCGCCGCGGATGCCGGCATTCCCCTCGGGGTCACCGGCGGACTCCGCACGGATCTGCGGATGCGTGTTACGGGTGCGGACGGGATCTGGGCGGCCGGTGACTGTGTGGAAACCGTTCACCTGGTCAGCGGGCAACCGGTCCACGTGGCGCTCGGTACGCACGCCAACAAACAGGGCCGGGTCGCCGGTATCAATCTCGGCGGGGGTTACGCCACGTTCCCCGGCGTGGTCGGCACCGCCGTGACGAAGCTCTGTGACCTCGAGGTGGCCCGCACCGGACTGACCGAGAAGGAGGCGGACGACGCCGGCTACGCGTTCGTCACAGCGTCGGTCGAATCGCGCAGCCGAGCCGGCTACTACCCGGGCGCGGCGCTCATGACGGTCAAGCTCATCGCCGAGAAGCGGACCGGGCTGCTGCTGGGCGGCCAGATCGTCGGCCGGGAGGAGGCGGCCAAGCGGATCGACTCGCTGGCCATCGCGCTCTGGAACCGGATGACGGTCGAGGAGATGACCGCGCTGGACCTCAGCTACGCGCCGCCGTTCTCGCCGGTGTGGGATCCGGTGCTCATCGCGGCGCGGAAGGCAACCGACGCCGTGCACGCGGCGATGGACTGAGGGACGGCTGGCAGACCGGACACCAGTACAGGTTCCGGCCCGCCATCGGTCCACGCGCCACCGGCGTGCCGCAGACGAGGCAGGGCTGGCCGGGCCGGCGATAGACGTACACCTCGCCGCCGTGCCGGTCCATCCGCGGCGCCCGTCCCATCGCCTCGGGCGTGTGCGCGGTGTGCACCGTGTCGATCCGCCCGCGGGCGACGCCCTCCTTCATCAGCGCGCGCAGGTCGTCCCACAGTTCCGACCAGCAGCGTTCCGAGATCTCCCGGCCCGGTGTGGTAGGCGCCAGCCCGGCGCGGAACAGCACCTCGTTGGCGTAGATCAGACCGCAGCCCGCGACGATGCCCTGGTCCAGCAGGAGCGCGAAGATCGGCCGCTGGCTGCGGGCCACCTTCGAGTACGCGGTGGATGGGTCGGCATCGTCGCGCAGCGGATCCGCGCCCAGCCGCGACCGCAGCACCACCACCTGCGCCGGGTCCAGCACCTCGCACGCCGCCGGTCCGCGCAGGTCGAGCCAATGCTTGTGGCCTTCCATCCGCATCCGCACCTGGCCGACCGGGTCCGGCGCGGGCGGCACACCGTCGGCGAACCGCCCGTACAGACCAAGGTGGACATGCAGCACGACGCCCGAGTCGAAGTGGTGCAGCAGGTGTTTCCCGTACGCCTCGGCGTCGACGAACGTACGGCCGGTGAGCAGCCTGGCACCGGCGGCGAACCGCCCCTGCGGGCTGGACACGGTCACGGCATCGCCCGCGAACAAGCGGCGATGCCGCGCCGCGAGGCGGTGAATGGTGTGTCCCTCGGGCACAGCCGATTATGCCCACAGCGGATTCGCCGACAGGTGAATGGGTGGCTTCCCGGCGGCCCGGTGCGAGAGGGTGAAGCCATGACTGCTGACGACATCACCATGCGGGCGACCGGCACATCGTTCGATGATCAGGTGTTCGAGCGGCTGCTGCGGGAGCGGATCATCTTCCTGGGCAGCGAGGTCAACGATGAGGTGACCAACCGGATCTGCGCCCAACTCCTGCTCCTGGCCTCGGACAACAGTGAGCGGGACATCGCGCTGTACATCAACTCACCGGGCGGATCGATCAGCGCCGGCATGGCCGTGTACGACACGATGCAGTACATCAAGAACGACGTGGCGACCATCGCGATGGGCATGGCCGCGTCGATGGGCCAGTTCCTGCTCTGCGCCGGGACCGCCGGCAAACGGTACGCACTGCCGCACGCGCGGGTGATGATGCACCAGCTCTCCGGCGGCATCGGCGGCACCGCGGCCGACATCGCCATCCAGGCGGAGAGCATGCTGCACATCAAGACCGTCATGAACCAGCGGATCGCGTTCCACACCGGGCACACCGCCGAGGAGATCGAACGGGACTCCGACCGGGACCGGTGGTTCACGGCCGAGGAGGCCAAGGCGTACGGGATCATCGACCACGTGATCAGCAAGGCGACCGACGTCGCACCCGCGCCGTCGCTGCTCTGATCCGGCGGTGTGTCGGCTCCGGTTCATCGGGGTATGGCAATGACATCCCGATGGACAGGAGGTACTGACGTGAGAATCCCGACGTTCTCCCGCCATTCCAGTACCGATACCGCGGACGACGAACGCCCGACCATGGTGACCGGCACCCCCGCCGGCCAGCGCACTGTGGCGCCACCGTCCGACGAGACCACCATGCGGTGGTTCGACAATAGCCGGACAAATGAGGCTACGAACGACAATATGGACCAGCGGGCCAGCGCGGACCGGGTCGCCACGGAGCGCGCCGCGGCCGCCGCGAGGGCGGACCGGGACGCCGCGAACCGCGACAGCGACGCGACGACGGCCGAGCTGCGCCCGCGGGACATGAGTGACCTCGTCGAACGCCGCCGCGACTCGGCACGCACCGACGAGATGCCGGCGGTCACCGGACCGAAGCCCCGTGCCAGCCTGCTCGCCACCCTGGGCCTCATCGGCGGCGTTGCCTCAGCGCTCCTGGTGCTCTCCGGGCCACTCCTCCCGTACGGCATCGGCCTGGCGGTCCTCGCGTTGATCCTCTCGGTGAGCGGCATGCACGCCACCGGCCGCCGGCACGTCGCCGGCAAGACCGACGCGCTGATCGGCATGGTCCTCTCGCTTGCTGCGATCGTGATCGGTGTCCTCGCGCTGACCGGCTCGCTGTCCTGGCTGGGCACCGACACCCAGCCGGTCACCACCCTGCGCCAGTGGCTGGACGCCCAGACCGTCAACCGCTTCTGATCAGCCGTTCCCGCCGGCGCGTCCGTCCAACCAATGGGCGGCGCGCCGCAGAGGACGGCGGGTGCGCCATGAATCGCCGCCGGACCGGCTGAGCACGCAACGATCGAACGCGGCGCGCATGGTTGCACTGCGGCGTATAAGGCCTGTTCACGCATACCGTTGCCGGCATGACACCCACTGTCGTGCCGCGCCGGTACCTGATGTGCCGGCCGACCCATTTCGCGGTCACGTACCGGATCAATCCGTGGATGGATCCGAGCGTGCCGTACGACAGTGCGCTGGCGGTGGCGCAGTGGGAGAACCTGCGGCAGACGTACCTCGACCTGGGCCACACCGTCGATCTGATCGAGCCGCTACCCGGTCTGCCCGACATGGTGTTCGCGGCGAACGGCGCGACCGTGGTCGACGGCACGGTGCTCGCCGTGCAGTTCCGCGACCCGGAACGGGCCGACGAGGCGCCGGCGTACAAGTCCTGGTTCGCCTCCGCCGGCTTCGTGGTGCACGACTCGAAGCACACCAACGAGGGCGAAGGTGACATCCTCCCGGTCGGCGACTTCCTGCTGGGCGGCACCGGATTCCGCACCGTCCACGCCGCGCACCTGCAGGCACAGGAGCTGTTCGGACGCCCGGTGATCACGTTGCAGCTGGTCGATCCGGCGTACTACCACCTCGACACCGCGCTGTGCGTACTGGATGACCGCACCGTGGCGTACCTGCCCTCGGCGTTCTCGCCCGGCTCCCAGGCGGTGCTACGCCGGCTGTTCCCGGACGCGATCATCGCGACGCCGGCCGACGCCGCCGTGCTGGGCCTCAACGCCGTCAGCGACGGCGCCAACGTGGTGCTGCCCGTGCAGGCCACTGCTCTTTCCGCCGCGCTCCGGAAGCGCGGTTACCGGACCATCGGGGTCGACCTGTCCGAGCTGCGCAAGGCCGGCGGCGGTCCCAAATGCTGCACGCTGGAGGTGCGTTCGTGACGACCGTGGACATGCGTACGCCGGAGGCGCTCGCCGACGCCGAGCGCTGGACCGCGCACAACTATCACCCGCTGCCGGTCGTGATCGCGGAGGCCGACGGCGCCTGGGTGACCGACGTCGACGGGCGGCGCTACCTGGACTTCCTGGCCGGATATTCGGCACTGAACTTCGGCCACCGCCACCCCGACCTCATCGCGGCGGCGCACGCCCAGCTGGACCGGCTGACGCTGACCAGCCGAGCGTTCGTGCATGACCAGTTCGCCGCGTTCTGCCACAGCCTCGCCGACCTGTGCGGCAAGGACCTCGTGCTGCCGATGAACACCGGCGCCGAGGCGGTCGAAACGGCGATCAAGGTCGCACGCAAGTGGGGTTACCGGGTCAAGGGCGTCGCGGACGGCCAGGCCGAAATCATCGTTGCCGCGAACAACTTCCACGGCCGGACGACCACGATCGTCAGCTTCTCCACCGATCCGGACGCGCACGACGACTTCGGCCCGTACACCCCGGGCTTCCGGATCATTCCGTACGGCGACGCCGCCGCACTGGCCCAGGCGGTCGGCCCGAACACGGTCGCGGTCATGCTCGAGCCGATCCAGGGCGAAGCCGGCGTCCTGGTGCCGCCGGCCGGCTACTTCGCCGAAGTGCGGCGGATCTGCGACGACAACAACGTGCTGCTGATCGCCGATGAGATCCAGTCGGGGCTCGGGCGCACCGGTCGTACGTTCGCCATCGAGCACGAGGACGTCGTTCCTGACATGTACGTCCTGGGCAAGGCGCTCGGTGGCGGCATCGTGCCGGTGTCCGCGGTGGCGGCGAACCGTGACGTCCTCGGTCTGCTGAAGCCGGGCCAGCACGGCTCGACGTTCGGCGGCAATCCGCTGGCCTGCGCGGTCGGCATCGAGGTGGTACGGCTGCTGCGGACCGGCGAGTTCCAGCAGCGGTCGGCCGTGCTGGGCGAACGGTTGCAGGCCGGCCTGGCGGAGCTGGTCGGCAAGGGTCTCGTGGGCGTACGTGGACGCGGGCTCTGGGCCGGCGTGGACATCGACCCGGCGTTGATGACCGGCCGGGAGGCGTGCGAGCGGCTCGCGGAGCGCGGCGTGCTCGCCAAGGACACGCACGGCTCCACGATCCGGCTGGCGCCACCACTGGTGATCACCGAGCAGGATCTGGACCACGCCCTGACCCAGCTGGCCGCGATCCTCCCTTAACCGTCCGTCTCTCCCCGCGATCTTGGAGTTGTGGTTGCCTTTTCGCGGCCTTGCGCCTGGTTTGCTCCAACCACAACTCCAAGATCGACGAAGATCTCGAGGCCGCGAACGGTGCCGCGGCGCCGGACGACGGCGGTGAACGCTAGCGGCGCTCGAAGGTCCGGATCGCCATCGTCGGGGCCTCGGCCATCACCGAAGCCGGCTGGCTGACACCGCCGGTGGACCACATCCGCGCCCGGCCGACATGCACTCCGCCGTACAGCTCCACCACATCAGCCGCGCCCAGCGGCCGGACCTCGTCGCGCTGCAACGTGACGCGGTCGTCGTCATCGAGCGAGCCGCCCGGCCGGATGCCGGTGCCGTTCGTACTCACGTCCTGAACGGTCAGCGTGTCACCGTCGAGCGCGAACCGGACGTGACCCCGACTGATCCACTTGCGCGCGTCGTCGGTGAGCCACTGACCGAGCATGATGCCGTTGCCCTCCGGCGCGCGACCCACCACCACCGGCGCGTCCGCGGACACCACGAAGCGGCGCCGGATGACACCGTCGATGCGCACGGACAGCACCTCGATCTCCGGCCGCGGGCCGGCGTCGGTGAGCGCGGTGCCGTGCCGCGGACAGGTCGGCGTACCGGCCCGTAGCGTCGGCGGCGGCTGTGCGACCGGGCTGACGTAGGCACGCATGTCGGCGAACGGGCTGTCCGAGTCGCCCGCCGCACCGAACGTGCTGCATGTGGACTCGGGACAGCGCCACACCCGGGCGAGCAGCCGCGCTCCAATCGGAGACGGAGTACCCACCGCCGGCACCTCGCCGCGGCCGACGCGAGCGACCAGCACCGGGCCGCCGGCACCCGGCACGGTGGCCAGCAAGCGGCCCGGCTCGCCGACCCACGGGCGGGTGGACGCGATGTCCTCACCCCGCGACCGGGTCAGCACCGGCAGGCCGAGCAGCTCGGCGAGCTCGTACACCCGATCGCCGAGCTCCGGCACCACCTCGAGCTTGCCGTCGTCGGCCCAGCGCCGTACCACCATGCGTTCGTTCGATGTCAGGTCGCCGTCGGAGAGCAGCGCCCGCGGCGCGACCGCGTAGACCGGCACGTTCTCTTCGGCGACGTGCCGGCCGAGCGCGTCGACGACCAGGCCGAGCCGGAGCAGGCTGGCCGGCCGCCCGCCGTCGAGGTCGGCGTAGCGCACGGCCTCCGACAGATCCACGACGGCGCGGGCCAGGGCCGGATCGGTGGTGAGCCGGGTCTCGATCGCGTCGAGGACCTTGCTGACCTCGAATCTCACCAGACCTCCCTATACCGGCGCATGCGGGCTATCGGGCCATCATGCCGCGTCCACGCGCCCGGCGGGAAATCGGTTCCTTAGCACACCCTTAGGAGACCTCGGCGACGATCCGATCGATACGTTCCGCAAGTCTGAAGTCGCGATGCGTAACACCTTTCGCAGCATAGGTGAAGCAGCGGAACGTCAAGGTGCGCCACCGGATGTCGATGTCCGGATGGTGGTCCATCTCCTCGGCCACCTCGGCAACGCGGTCCACTACTGCGATCGCGACCGGGAAACTGGGCAGCCGGACCTTGCGCGTGATGCCGTCCGGGCCGCCCTCCCAGCCGTTCAGTCCGGCCAGCGCCGTGCGTATGGCGTCGGCTTCGAGCAGGTCAGCCATGCGGTAACCCTAGCGGTCGACCCGGTCGCGGTCTGTGTCCGTTTGCGACGGAGGCGCCGGGGGCACACATCGCCGTCATCGGCGTCACGGCAGAAGGGACCGACATGCGGACACGACGGCTCGCCGGACTGGGCCTCAGCGTACTGGCCGCGGTGGCGATGGCTGGTTGCAGCGGCAACGACAACACCTCCGGTGCCGCGGCGACCCAGACGCCCAGCGCGCCGGTCAGTTCGGGTCCGGCGGATTCCGCCGCCGCGTCGGCGTTGGGAGCCGCCGCCGCCAAACTGGGTACGACCAGCTTCAAGGTCACCATCACGGCCGGCCCGGGCGTCTCGATGACCGGTCTCGTCGACGCACCGAACAACAAGGGCACCGGCACGCTCAAGCTCAGCGGGTCGAGCGCCGACCTGGAGGTGAAGTCGCTGCTGATCGACCAGGATCTGTACGTACAGATTCCGGGCGTCACCAAGGCCGGCACCTGGACCCACGTCGACGTCTCGCGGCTGCCCGCGGGGGCGAACACCGGCCTGCGTCCCGGCCAGATCGATCCGGCAAACACCGCACAGCTCCTCAGCTCGGCCACCGACGTGCAGCAGGTGGACTCGCGCAGTTACAAAGGCACGCTCGATCTGACGAAGGCTGTCGGGCTCGCCGGCGTGGACAAGGTCACAGTGGACAGCTGGGGCACCGCCGCGTCCCAGGTGCCGTTCACCGCGGGTCTGGACGACCAGGGACGACTGTCCGCGCTGACCGTCCAGCCGCCGGCCGTGAACGGCAAGACCAGCCCGCCGATCGAGGTGCTCTACACCGACTACGGCACCACGGTGGACGCCCAGCGCCCAGCGGCGTCCGAGATCGTCGAGGCCCCCGACAACCTGTACAAGGCACTCGGCGGCTGACCCGGCCGAAGACCCCCGCGATCTTGGAGTTGTGGTTGGCACAAAGCCCGGCATAAGGGCCATAAGGGCAACCAGAACTCCAAGATCGAGGAGGGGGTCAGCGCAGAACGGCGTCCGCTTCCGCGGTGCGGATGGCGTCGGTGAGGATGGCCAGACCCTCGCGGGCCTCCTCCTCGGTAAGCGTCAGCGGCGGGCCCATCCGCAGCACGTTGTTGTACAGACCGCCCTTGCCGACCAGCAGGCCGCCGCGCATGCACTCGTCGAACACCCGGACCGTCGCCGCCGGGTCGGGTTCGGTCGTGCCGGGACGGACGAACTCCACGCCGATCATCAGCCCGCGCCCGCGGACCTCGGCGACGATCGGCGACTGTCCGGCCACCGCCCGCAGGCCGTCCAGCAGAATCGTGCCGACCCGCTTCGCGTTCGCCTGCAGGTCGTGGTTCAGCACGTAGTCGATGACGGCGTTGCCGGCCGCGGTGGAGACCGGATTGCCGCCGAACGTGGAGAAGCTGATCGCCGGCACCGCGTTGATCACGTCGGCCCGGCCCACCACGCCGCCGAGCGCGAACCCGTTACCGATGCCCTTGGCGAACGTGATGAGGTCCGGCACCACGCCGTGCGCCTGGTAGCCCCAGAAGTGGTCGCCGGTGCGGCCCCAGCCGGTCTGCACCTCGTCGGCGATCAGCAGGATGCCGTGCTCGTCCAGCTCCTTCTTCAGCGCGCCGAGCAACCCGTCCGGACCGTGCACGAAGCCGCCGACGCCCTGGATCGGCTCGGCGATCAGCGCTGCAACGTCGCCCGCGGTGACCGTGGCGAGCACTTCCCGCAGGTCCTCGACGGCGGCCTCGATGTGGTCGGCGTCGGACAGGCCGGCCATCCGGCCGCGCAGCCGATCGCCGGAGGCCAGCCAGGACACGTTGAGCGGGCTGAGCGAGCTCGACGACCAGGACCGGTGCCCGGTGATCGCCATCGTCGCGAACGTCCGGCCGTGGTAGCCGTTCTTGATCGCGAGGATCTGGTTGGAGCGGCGCACGTTGGTGGCCATCAGCAGCGCGGTCTCGTTCGCCTCGGTCCCCGAGTTGGTCAGGAAGACCCGGGCGTCCGGAATCCCCGACACCCGCGCGATCTTCTCGGCCAGCTCCACCTGCGAACGGATCAGATACAGCGTCGAGCTGT
>DATBGW010000305.1:0-3402 GCA_036557765.1 Actinoplanes sp. | reverse complement strand
ACTCCAAGATCGGGGAGAGAAGTGATCGCGGAGGGGCCGGATGTCAGCGCTCGGCGGCGACCTGTGACCGCACCGCCGGGACGACCTCCTCGGCGAACCGAGCCAGCTGATCGGGCTGCTCCGCCCAGAACATGAACGTGTCGAACCCGTGCGCGACCGCTAGATCGGTCAACTCATCGACCCACTGGTCGACGGGTCCCCGCAGGAACCCACCGCGGTCGCCGCCGGTGATCTGGCCGTTGACATTGAGCACACGGCGGATGTCCGCCGGATCACGCCCGGCCTCGGCGGCGGCCTCGTCCAGCCGCGTCGAACCCTCGATGAGCGGGGTGACATCATCGCGCAGGGAGGGCACCCAACCATCGGCGAGCCGGCCGGTCAGGTGCAGCGCGCGGGGCCCGTACACGCCGAGCCAGATGCCCATCCGGTGCGCCGGCACCGGTCCGGACTGGGCGCCGGCCAGGCGGTAGTGCTGCCCGTTGAAACGAAGGTTGCGCTGCCCGCTCCACACCAGACGCGTGACGGTGATCGCCTCCTCCAGGGCGGCGAGCGCGTCACGCGGTGCCCGGCGGGCCCCGCCGTACGCCTCGATGGCGTCCCAGAAACCGCCCGCACCCAGCCCGTGCTCGAAGCGGCCACCGCTGAGCACGTCGATGCTCGCGGCTGCCTTCGCCATCACCGCCGGCGAGCGTAACGGCAGGTTGGCGACGTCGGGAAAGATGCCCACCCGCGACGTGACCGCGGCGATCATGCTCATCAGCACCCAGGTGTCGACGAAGCGGCGCTGGTACGGGTGGTCCTGCACGCCGATCAGGTCCAGGCCACGGGCCTCGACCTCGCGGGCGGTGTCCAGCAGCGGATCCGCCGCGTTGGGAACCAGGAAGTATCCGAACGACAGATCGCGGCCGTAGTCGGGCATGGTGTCACGCTAGTCGCCAGATGATCGCGGCTGCAGGTTCACCGGCCGGCGAGGGCGGCGACAACCTCGGCGGCGGTCGCGCGATACGAAAGC
The DNA here is from genome assembly GCA_036557765.1 of Actinoplanes sp. GTDB lineage: Bacteria > Actinomycetota > Actinomycetes > Mycobacteriales > Micromonosporaceae > Actinoplanes. The sequence goes on along the minus strand of DATBGW010000305.1, from coordinate 2,390 downwards.
AGCGAGTAGTCCAGACTGGCCACCGCCCTGGCGGCGGCTTCCGGCTCGACGATGCCGCACGCGTCATCGACGACGACCGGCAGGATGCCGAGGTCGGCGGCGTGCCGGGCGGTCGGCTCAATGCCGATCTCGAGGACCGCTCCGACCAGCACCACGGTGGTCAACCGCCGGTCGCGCAGAACCGCCTCGACCGGGGTGCCGACGAAGGCCGACATTCCCAGCTTGTCGAACACCGGCTCGTCCGCTTCGGGCGCCAACTCGGGCACCAGTTGGCTGTGCGGGGCCCCGGGCGGAAACGCCGACCGCACCTCGGTCGCCCGCTGGGTCCGCTGCCACGCCATCGCGGTACGCAGGGCTGCCACGCCCATGTGCGTGGGTGGCACGGACACGTGCCGGACATAGATCACCGGCACACTCGCCGCCCGGGCGGCCGTGAGAACGCCCCGGATGCGTTCGATCACCGCATCGCGGTCCCGCACGTGCGAGAGAATCCCCACCTGAACGTCGTATACGAGCACGGCGGTACTCGACGCGGAGCACATCTCCGCGACCGTCTCCGGCACCGCGACTCCATAGGCCTGCTGCATAGGCAGAGGATGGCAGACCGGTGTGTCAGACCAGGTTGACGGTGGCCCGGATGTCGGAGGGAGACAACGAGCCGCCGGCCGGTTCCAGCGACACGGCGAACGTGTCGTTCCCCGGCACGCCCCGGACCACCTCGACGACCGCCTGTTCGCCCGGGTCCAGCACGTCCGCCGACGCCGGTGCCGCCGTGCCACGGATCGTCCAGAACTGGTACGCCTGGGTCGGTGACGGTGCGGTGTCCGCGTGCATGGACACCACCGCAGCGCCCTGAGAGGCCGCGGACGCCACGGTGACCCGGCCGCCGCCCACCATCGGCGACGTGCGAACCACCAGATCCGGGGCGGCGAGGACGGCGCGGATACGGGCCTCTCGCACCTGCGCGGCGGCGGCCACGGCGCGCTCGTCGCGTACCCGTTGCTGTTGAACGGCGAACACGGCCGCGCCGGTACCGAAGGCCAGCACCACCGCCGCGGCCGAGGCCACCAACCGGGTACGCCACCGGGATGTGCCTGTCTCCCGGCCGTTGACCCTGGCCGCCGCCGGAGCGACCTGCCGGGTACGGCTGACGGCGGCCATGACCTCGGTACGCAACCGGGGCGACGGCACCGACCAGGTGGTGTCGGCCAGCCGCGCGACCGTTTCCTGCAGCTCGGTAGCCTCGGCACGGCAACTCGCGCACTCGAGCAGATGCTTCTCGAACGCCGCCCGTTCCAGATCGTCGACCGCGTCGAGCGCGTAGGCACCGACCAGGGCGTGAATGTCGGTCGCAGTCATGCGGTCACCTCCACACCCAGGCAGTCGCGCAGGCGGATGAGGCCGTCGCGCATCCGGGTCTTGACGGTCGGCAGCCCGGCCTGCAGCAGCTCGGCCACCTCGCGGTAGGAGTAGCCCTGGTAGTACGCGAGGGTCACCGCCTCTCGCTGCAGATCGGTGAGGACGTCGAGGCAGCGGCGGACCTGTTGGCGCTCCAACCGGCCGGCGACCTCCTCGACCACCTCGTCGTACGGCGTCCCCACCGATGCGACACCCACCTTCATCGTGCGGTCCGCGGCGGCCTGCTCCGCGCGGACCCGATCGACGGCCCGGCGGTGCGCGATCGTCAGCACCCACGAGCTGGCCGAACCGCGGGACGGGTCGAAGCGCGCGGCGGTGCGCCACACCTCCACCAGAACCTCCTGCGCCACCTCCTCGGCCTGCACCGGGTCACGCAGCACCCGGCGGATCAGGCCGTAGACCCGCGGCGCGATCAGGTCATACAGACGGCCGAACGCTGCCTCGTCGCCGCGCCCGACCGCGTCCAGCAGGTCTGCCGGATCGGCGGCCGGCCCCGACCCGACCTCGTCGGGCACCGCCGACAGGCGGTCCGGCCCGGAAGCACCGCCGCGGTCGGTCATGGTCGAGCCCCTTCGTCGTCGGTCACACCGGTCAACGCCCATCAGGGGTGGTTCGGCGCGCTACCCCGGACGGATGGGTCGATCCACCATAGGTGCGTGGCCAGCGCAGAGTGGCGTAGACGACGATGTTGTCGCGGTAGTGACCGGTGCTGCTGTCGAAATCGCCGCCGCACGTGATCAGGCGCAACCCGGCGTGGTTGATCGCGCCGTAGACGGCCGCCGACGGGAACCGGCTCTTCGCGTACCGCTGGATGGCGGTGACGCCGAAGGTCGCCGTGCTGCCGTCCTGGCGGGCGACGGTGACGGTGTCCCCAGAGGCGAGGGTGGCGAGGTGGGCGAACGTGCCCGGCTGCTTGTGGTAGTCGACGTGTCCGGCGAGAACCGCCGGGCCGAGCGAGCCTGGTGTCGGCG
>DATBGW010000304.1:0-3522 GCA_036557765.1 Actinoplanes sp. | reverse complement strand
GCCGGTTCCCATCGAGGAACCGGCCCTCTCTTACATCATCCGCGATCTTGGAGTTGTGGTTGGCACAAAGCCCCGCGGAACGGTCATAAGGGCAACCACAACTCCAAGATCGCGGGGGGAGTGGGCTAGCGAACTCTGCCGTAGCTGTACGGGGGCATGATGTTGATCGAGCGGACGTTCACGTACGCGCCCTCGTGCGGGGCGTCGATGATCTGGTTGTTGCCGACGTACAGCCCGACGTGGCCGAGGGATCGGTAGAACACGAGGTCGCCCGGACGCAGCGAGGACCGGCTGATCCGCGCCGTCGCGCTGTACTGCGCCGCGGCGTTGTGCGGCAACGACTTGCCGGCCGCCCGCCAGGCCGCCATCGTGAGGCCCGAGCAGTCGTACGAGCCGGGACCGTCCTGCCCGTAGCCGTACGGCGCATGGCGCTTGGCAGCGGCGTACGCATACGAGACCGCCTTGCCGGCCGCGCCGGAGATCGATGGCACGGATCCGGTGTAGCCGCCGGTGCCCCGGTCGGTTGCCGAGCCGGTGGCCGCCAGCTTCATCGCGCGCAACTTCTTGATGTCCGCTTCGATCTTCGCCTTGCGGGCGGCAAGTTCCTTGATCTCCGCCGCCTGCCGTGCCTGCGTGGTGTGCAGCGCGGCCTGCCGCTGGGTGTAGTTCTGTGTGGTGGCCGTGTAGGTGGCGATGTCCCGGCTCCGCGTGCGTGACATCTGGTCGAGCACGCTCATCCGGTCGACCAGGTCTCCGGGGCCGTCCAGCAGGACGTTCATCGTGCCGACCTGGCCGCTCATGTAGGCCGTCGCGGCGATGGACTTGATCTGCGCGCTGGCGACCTTGAGCGCGTCCTGCGCGGGACCGAGCGAGGCCTTCAGCGTCTTCTCGTCCGCGACCGTCTTGCTCAGGCTGATCCGCAGCTTGTTGTAGGACTCGACGACGTCCTCGAGCTTGTTCTGCGCGTCGGTGATCTTCTTGTTGATGTCACTGGTGGACGGTGCCGCGTGCGCGGCCGTCGCGGTGGTCCCGGCGATCGCGATCACCACGGCTGTGACCACCAGGGCCCGAAGCTTGGTACGGGCGGCAGACAACGCTAAGGGGCCTTTCTTCCGCTGGCCGCCTACCGGGTTAGCTGACGGATTCGGGCGGGAAGAAGGCCCTACCGCTGGCGCGGATTCACCCCAGGTGCTGCTCGGTGGTTCCCCGGTTCGGTGCGCCGGCCGGAATCGTCGTCCGGGGGAGGACGCCGACCCGGCCGCCGCGATGATTCGGCGGCGCTGACCCGGCGCCACCTTCAAGGAGTGGCTGCGGACCGGATCAACCGCCCCAATTTATCGGCGCATCGATTGAGCGCAAGCCCCAGAAGAGCGACTTGCGTCAATGATCACAATCATTCGAATGATCCCGATAACGCAGCGCTGTGAGGCCAATTCGCACCGTGGTCGAACCGGACTATTGCCCTATTCCGCCATGGCCGGCGTGGAGGTGCCCGGGATCCAGGAATGGCTCACTTTCCGCTCGGCCCAGAACGACAGGAATGGAATCGTGCCGGCCAGCATGACGAGCACCATCCGGCCCAACGGCCACCGCGCGCGCCGGCCGAGATCGAACGTCAGCGCGACGTAGACCATGAACAGGAAGCCGTGGATCGGGCCGACGATGGCGACCAGGGCGTCGTTGTGGCCGACATACTTCACCGGCATCGCCACCAGCACCAGCACGAGCAGGACCACGCCGACGATCCACGCGATGATCCGGTAACGGATGAGGGCTCCGTGCACGTTCGATTCCTATCCGGGGTAGTCGCCCGGCCGCGCATCGGGGTGCGCGGCCAGCCAGGCGAGGTAGTCGTTGTAGGCGGCGAGCGCCGGGTCGTTCTCGTCCGGTGCCGGCGGGACCGGCCGGACCGGGACCCGGATCGGGCGGCCGACCGTCACCGGGTCGCCCGCGCGCCGTACCGGCCGCTCCGGCGCGTCGGGAACCGACGGCGGCATGGCCGCCGTTCCGGCGCGCTCGTGCTGGACCTCGCGGACCCACAGAAACACCACGAAGCCCGCGAAGACCGGCCACTCCAGCGTGTAGGCCCAGCTCAGTGTGTTTCCGCCGGTGGCGCGGCCGAGCTGCCACCAGCCCAGGGCAAGGAAGCCGAACACCAGGACGAGCGCCGTCACGTGGCGCGCGATCCAGGCCGGTGACCACAGCCCTTTCATGCTTGCGAGCGTACCGGCGTGGGTTTGGCGGAGACCGGCATGGGCAAGCCGTTGCGCAGCAGAAGCACATCCGTGGACGGCGGGAGGCAAGTGCTATGACCGACGAAGCCGTGGGCACCGAGACCGGGATCGATCCGGCCGGACTGGCCGACGACGACCTGTTCCGCGAACTGGGCAGCCTGCACCGCACCCGCCTGCAGACGCTGCGGCACGGGCCGGACGCGGCGCTCGAGAACCACCTCCGGCGCACCGCCGAGCTGGAGACCGAGTACCTCGCCCGCCATCCCGGCCGGGAGGTCGACCCGGCCCGGCTGACCCAGGATTTCTGAGAGGAATGCGATGACCGATCCGGTCCGCACTGTGCGCCGCCGCCTCGCCGACCTCCGACGCGCGTACGCCCCGCACGAACACCGCCCGCTGGACGGCTACCTGGCCGCCATTGGTGCGTTCGGTGCACTCGCCGCCAGCCTCGCCGCGGCGGCCAAGGTGACCGGACGCTCGGTGCCGGACCGGCCGGCCACCTCCGACGTGGTGCTGATCTCGATCGCCACGCACAAGCTGAGCCGCCTGCTCGCCAAGGACTCGGTGACCAGCCCGTTGCGGGCGCCGTTCACCCGGTACGCCGAGCCGGGCGGCGCGGCGGAGGTCAACGAAGAGGTACGCGATCAGGGCAGCACCGTGCGGCACGCGATCGGTGAACTGGTGACGTGCCCGTTCTGCCTGGCCTTGTGGGTGGCCACCGGCCTGACCGGTGGGCTCGTGCTGGTGCCGCGGCTGACCCGGCTCGCGGCCACCGCGCTCACCGCCACCGCCGCGTCCGACTTCCTCCAGATGGCGTATTCGATCGCAAAAGAGGCCGCGGAGGGCGACCCGCAGGAGCAGAACGCGCAGAGCGTCAACGGACGCGCCGCCGCGCCGGCCTGACCGCCGCCGCGGTCAGATCAGGGCAGCGGCTCCCGGTCGAGCCCGGACCACCCGTCCGGGCTCTCCGTCTCGCCCACGTCCCGCCCCGCGGTCACGTCCTGGTCCACCGCGGTGGCGTCGTGCTCACCGGCGAAGTCGTCGTCGCCCTCCGGGGCCGGCTGCTCGTCCGGCGTGCCCAGCGCGGGCAGGCCCTCGTCCCGATCGGTCATGACGTTTCTCCCAGCGCGCGCAGGGCCTCCGCCGCCTCGTCCTGGGCGTACTCACCCACGGGCAGCGCGTCGATCCGGGTCAGCACGGTGGCCGGCCGATCCGCCACCACGGCGCTGCGCTGCAGTTCGGCGGCGCTCAGCCGTTCCTGGCCCACGTACGCGTCGTCGAGAAACGC
>DATBGW010000303.1:0-4796 GCA_036557765.1 Actinoplanes sp. | reverse complement strand
GGCGCGGGCCGTGGGATCGGCCGCGCGGTCGCCCACCGCCTGAGCCGGCAGGGGCTCCGCGTCGCCCTGGTCGCCCGCCACTCCGCACAGCTCGAGGAGACCGCGGCCGGGTGCGCCGGGCCGGCACTTGCAGTTCCCGCCGACGTCACCGACCCCGAGCTTCTCGAGGCCGCGTACGCCGTGGTCGAGCGGAGCTGGGGACCGGTGGAGGTGCTCGTCGCCAGCGCCGGCGCCGGACACTCGGCCCGCCTGGACCGCACCACCGACGCCGACTGGCAGCGGATGCTGGAGCTCAACCTCACCGCGCCGTTCCGCTGCATCCGTCGCGCCGTGCCGGCCATGCGCGCGGCCGGCTGGGGTCGGGTGGTCGTTGTCGCCTCGTCGGCGGCGCGCGTCGGCGAGCCGTACATCGCCGCGTACACCGCCAGCAAGCACGGTGTGCTCGGCCTGGTCCGGTCGGCGGCGGCGGAGCTGGCCCGCACCGGGGTGACCGTCAACGCGGTCTGTCCGGCCTATGTCGACACCCCGATGACCGACCTCACCGTGCAGAGCATCGCGTCCACCACCGGCCGCACCGTGCAGGAGGCCCGGCGCGCCCTGGAGCACAAGCAGCCGATCGGCCGGCTGATCCGGCCGGACGAGGTCGCCGAGGCGGTCTGGTTCTGCGTGACGAACGAGGCAGTGACCGGGCAGGCGATCAATGTGGACGGAGGCGCGGTGCAGTGAGCGCGAGGAGAGAGCAAGCGAAGCCTGCGAGCCCCGCCGCGCGATCAAAGGTGGCACAGTGACCGTTACCCGGATCAACCCGCCGGAACTCGCCCGGGCGCACGGATTCTCGCATGCCGTGGTCGGACAGGGGACGGTGGTGTTCCTGGCCGGACAGACCGCGTTGGATGCCGGGGGCCGCATCGTCGGAACGGAGGTGGTGGCGCAGTTCGAGCAGGCGCTGTCCAACCTGCTGACCGCGCTGCGCGCCGCGGGCGGACGACCGGACCAGCTCGCGAGCCTGACCGTGTATGCGACCGACCTGGCGGCGTACCGGTCCCGCGCCGCCGACATCGGTGTCGTGTGGCGGCGGCTTGCCGGCACCGACTATCCGGCGATGTCCGGCATCGGGGTGGCCCGGTTGTGGGACGACGAGGCGCTGGTGGAGGTGCAGGGGTTCGCGGTCGTGTGACCGTCCGCCGACCAGTCAGCCCACTCTGACGTCGCCGCGCACCGATTCGACGAACCGGTGCGCCGGCGCGGCGAGCCGATCGTGCAGCTCGAAGAACGTGTCAGCCGCCCGCACGCCGTTCCAGCCCGCCGGCAGCGTGTCCAGGGGCAGGCCCGGTTCGAGGTACGGCAGCCGCCGCCAGTCGGTCAGCGCGGCAACGTAGTCCGCGAACGCCTGCCCGTTGTCGAGATCGGTGCGCCGGCGGTAGGCCTTCGCCATCGGCTCGTAGCGGCGCAGGAAATCGGAGTTCCGCGTCTGTAGCCGGGTCAGGTCCCACCATTGCGACACCCGGGTCACCGTGTCGGTGAAGGCCAGGTGGGCGCCGCGGAACAGCTCGACGTAGACGTCCAGGCCGGCGCGCTGCAGCACCTCCCTGGCCTCGTCGTACAGGTGCGCCGGAGCGATCCAGACGCCGGCCGACACGGTGCCGAAGCCCAACCAGGCCAGCCGCGACCGCAGCACATGCCGCTGGTCCCGCCGGCTTTCCGGGACGCTGAACACCGCGAGGACCCACCCGTCGGCCGATGTCGCCCGCCGGCGGGCGAAGATCCGCCGGTCGCCCTCGTGGAGGATCCGGCGGGCCTCGTCGGACAGCGCGTATCCGGCCACGCCGCCGCGCCGATCCGCGTCGAGGAGACCGCGGCGCTTCAGCCGGAAGATCGCCGAGCGGACAGCCGGCTCGTCCACAGTGCACTGTGCCAGCAACCGGATGATCGAGGCCACGCTCATCCAGCCGCCGGCCTCCCGGGCGTACAGGCCGTAGATCGTGACGATCAGCGCCCGCGGCTTCTGGCCGCGGCCGCCCGAATTGTCCGTCTCCACCACCACGCGGAAACCATAGCCCACCGGTTGTGTGCGGTCTCTTGACTGTCGTCAGAATTTGCGAATACTTGGAGAATGACGTGGGACATCGCGACCGCGCTCAACCCGTCCGCACACGTGGACACCTTCTGCCGCGATCACCTCCCGCCCGGCGACAGCTGGCCGGAGATGATCTTCGAACTACCCGAGGTGCGGTACGCCGACCGGCTCAACTGCGCCACCGAGCTCCTCACCGCCGTCATCGCCGAGCACGGCCCGGAGCGCCGGTGCCTGCTCACGCCGGGCGGCGAGAGCTGGACCTACGGTGAGCTCGAGCGCACCGCGAACCGGATCGCCACGGTGCTGACCCGCGACCTCGGCATGGTGCCCGGCAACCGGGTGCTGCTGCGCGGACCCAACAACCCGTGGCTCGTGGCGTGCTGGTTCGCGGTCCTCAAGGCCGGCGGCGTGGTCGTCACCACCATGCCGCTGCTGCGTCCCGCGGAGCTGACCACCGTCGCGGAGATCGCCCACGTCGACCTCGCGCTGTGTGACATCCGGTTCATCGACGACCTGAAGGCGGCCCAGCTCGGCGGTGCGCCGATCGTCACCTACGGCGGGCCGGACGGCGACGACCTCGGAGCCCGCATTCTGGACGCGGTCGACGAGTTCGCCGCCGTCGACACCTCAGCCGACGACGTGGCGCTGCTCGCCTTCACCTCCGGCACCACCGGGCGTCCCAAGGCGACGATGCACTTCCACCGCGACGTCCTCGCCATCGCCGACACCTTCTCGAAGCACCTGGTGCGCCCCCATGCCGATGACGTCTTCACCGGCACGCCACCGCTGGGTTTCACGTTCGGGCTCGGCGGCCTGGTGGTGTTCCCGCTGCGAGTCGGCGCGGCGACCCTGCTCATCGAGAAGGCCACCCCGGACGAGCTGGCCGACCTTATCGAACGCCACGGGGCAACCGTCTGCTTCACCGCGCCGACGGCGTACCGCGCCATGCTGCGCGCCGGGCGGCCGGAACGGCTGCGCAGCCTGCGCCGCGCGATCTCCGCCGGCGAGCATCTCCCGGCCGCCACCTGGCGCGAGTTCTTCGACGCGACCGGCGTACGGTTGATCGACGGCATCGGCTCGACGGAGATGCTGCACGTGTTCATCTCCGCGGCCGATGACGACATCCGTCCCGGCGCCACTGGCAGGGAGATACCGGGATTCCACGCCGCCGTCCTCGACGAGGACGGCAAGCCGGTTCCATCCGGCACTCCGGGACGGCTCGCGGTCAAGGGCCCGACGGGATGCCGCTACCTCGCTGATCCGCGCCAAGCCGAGTACGTCCAGAGTGGATGGAACCTTACCGGCGACACGTACGTGCAGGACGAGGACGGCTACTTCCACTACCTCGCGCGCCGCGACGACATGATCGTCTCGTCGGGCTACAACATCGCCGGCCCTGAGGTCGAGGAGGCACTCGCCGGCCACCCGGCCGTCAGCGAGTGCTGCGTCGTCGGGGCACCCGACGAGTTGCGTGGACAGCTCGTCAAGGCGTACGTGGTGCTGCGGCCGGACATCGCCGCCACTCCGGAGCTGGTCACCGAGCTGCAGGCGTTCGCCAAGCGGGAGATCGCCCCGTACAAGTACCCCCGGGTCATCGAGTTCATCGAAAGCCTGCCCCGCACCAGCACCGGAAAGATCCAGCGGTACGTGCTGCGGCAGCGCGCTGCGGAGGTCGTGTGACCCGCGTCGCGGTGATCGGCGGCGGCCCCGGCGGCCTGTACTTCGCCGCCCTCGCCCGCCAGCTCGGCGTGGCCGACGAGATCACCGTCTGGGAGCGCAACGCCGCCGACGACACGTTCGGCTTCGGCGTGGTGTTCTCCGACGAGACGCTCGGCGGCATCGAACACGCCGACCGGCGCATCTTCGAACAGATGGAACGCGAGTTCGCGCGCTGGGACGACATCGACGTCCACTTCCGCGGGCAGGTGCACACCAGCGGCGGGCACGGGTTCGCCGCGATGAGCCGCAAACGCCTCCTCCAGGTCCTCCAGGACCGCTGCCGCGAGCTCGGCGTCGACCTCCGGTTCTGCACGCCGGCACCCGACGTCGAGCTGCTCCGCGAAGCGTACGACCTCGTCGTCGCCAGCGACGGCGCCAATTCGGCCGTGCGGAGCCGCTACGCCGACGCGTTCGAGCCGACATTGGAGACCCGGCGATGCCGCTACATGTGGCTCGGCACGGACAAGGTCTTCGACGCGTTCAAGTTCTACGTGAGCGAGACGCCGCACGGCGTCATGCAGATCCACGGCTATCCGTTCGACGCGCACACCAGCACGTTCATCGTCGAGATGAACGAGACGGTCTGGCAGCGGGCCGGCTTCGACGTCCACGCCGGCCGATCGTTCCGGCCGGGGGAGTCGGACGAGAAGTCGGTGCAGCTCATCCAGGAGCTGTTCCCTGACGTCCTCGACGGTGCCCAGCTGTATCTGAACAACTCGAAGTGGCTGACGTTCGCTACCGTCCGCAATGCACGGTGGCGGCACGGGAACGTCGTCCTGCTGGGCGACGCCGCCCACACCGCGCACTTCTCCATCGGATCCGGTACCAAGCTCGCGATGGAGGATGCGCTCGCCCTGGCGGCGGGCCTCCGTGAACAACCCGACCTGGACTCCGCGCTGATCGCGTACGAAGCGGAGCGCCGACCCGTCGTGGTGTCGACCCAGCGGGCCGCGCAGGCCAGCCTCGAGTGGTTCGAGAACCTGGCCCAATACACCGCACA
>DATBGW010000302.1:0-2123 GCA_036557765.1 Actinoplanes sp. | reverse complement strand
GGTGCGAGTGCAGCGTGCGGGCCTGGCCGTCCCGGGTGACCCGGAGCAGCAGGTGCTTGCCACGGCTGGCCGACTCGGCCACGGTCCAGCCGCTCAGGTCGGTGGTGGCAAGCTGCGGGACCCGGAAATCGGAACCGGTGAGCACGTCGCCGGCCAGCGCGCGCTCGAGCACGCGGGCGGTGTTCCAGACGGTGTCACCCTCGGGCATGCACCCATCCTGCCCCCGGACCTCGCGCCGACGCGGAGGCTGACATTCAGCGGTGGGTGATGCGGACCACGTCGCCGGGACGGACGGACAACACCACGACGGCGCGACCGCCGTTTACCGCGATGGCCACCCGGCCGGCGGAGTCCTCGTACACCAGCAGCTCGCCCTGGCCCACGTCCTGGAACGTCGTCCCGCGCCGGGCCCGCACGTTGCCGCCGATCAGCAGATCCGTGCTCAGCCCGGCGAGCGTCGCACCCCCGGCCGCGAGTTGCACGTTGCCGAAGCGGTCCACGGTCATCACCTCAGCCTCGAGCCAACCGTCGCCGACAGCGACCACCGGGTCGGCCAGGCGGACGAGCGTCCCGGCATCCACGGACGGCCCGGCGTCGCTCAGCGCAGCGCCGGCGGCGAGGTGGGCGGCGGCCGGTGCGAACAGGTCACGCCCGTGGAACGTTCGGGACATGTCGCCGAGGAACCAGTCCTTGTTGGCCAGGTGGACCACCTCGTCGATGCCGCCCAGCGCCTCCGCCGCCCAGATCAGCACGCCGTTGTCGGGACCGACCAGAACGCCGTTCGGCGTGCCGATCGCGACGGCACGGCGGGAGGTCCCCACTCCGGGATCTACCACGGCCATGTGCACGGCCTCCGGCAGGTGCGGCGCGGTCTGCGCGAGTACGGCCGCACCGCGCGGCACGTCCGCCGGCGGCACGTGATGAGTGACGTCGATCACCCGCACATCCGGCGCGATGCGGGCAATCACCCCGTGACAGGACGCGACGAACCCGTCGAAGGTGCCGTAGTCGGTGGTGAGACTGATCCATCCATAGCCGCGCATGGTGGCCTACGTTATCGTCCCGGCACGCTGCGTGTGGAACGGGCCGCCCCGGCGCGTCGTTCATGATCTGGAAGGCTGAGCACATGCGACTGGTCATCTTCACCGAACCGCAGCAAGGGGCGACCTACGACGACCAACGCCGGATCGCGCGGGCCGCGGAAGACCTGGGGTTCGACGGATTCTTCCGCTCCGACCACTTCCTTTCGATGCGGCCGCCCGGCACGCCCGGCCCGACGGATTCGTGGGTCACGCTGGCCGGCCTCGCGGTGGAGACCTCGAGAGTCCGGCTCGGCACGTTGGTCACGTCCGCGACGTTCCGGCTGCCCGGTCCACTCGCGATCGCGGTGGCCGAGGTGGACGCAATGAGCGGCGGCCGGGTGGAACTGGGCCTCGGCAGCGGATGGTTCGAGGCCGAGCACACCGCGTACGGGATCCCGTTCCCGCCGCTGGGCGAACGCTTCGACCGGCTCACCGAGCAATTGGAGATCATCGACGGTCTGTGGCGGACGCCGGCCGGCGACACATACAGCTTCTCCGGTCGGCACTACACGGTGGCCGATTCGCCGGCCCTGCCCAAGCCGGTCCAGTCGCCGCGACCGCCGATCATCGTGGGTGGCAAGGGTCCGAAGCGGACACCCGCGCTTGCGGCCCGCTTCGCCGACGAGTACAACGCACCGTTCGCGCGGCTCTCCGACGTTCCCGGCCTGTACGCCGCCGTCCGGGACGCGTGCGTGGCGGCCGGTCGCGACGAGCCGCCGGTGTTCTCGGCCGCCGTGACGGTGTGCTGCGGGCGCGACGATGCCGAGGTACGTCGCCGCGCCGACGCCATCGGTCACACGTGCCATGCGATGCGCGCTTCCGGCGGCGCGGTCGGCACGCCGGATGAGGTGGTGGACCTCCTCGGCCGGTACGGCGACGCGGGCGCCACCCGGGTGTTCCTGCAGACGCTGGACATGCGCGACCTCGACCACCTCGACTTGATCGCGTCCGCGGTGGCGGCCCAGCTTTAGGTCAGCCGCGCAGGCGCAGGCCTCGCGGGGTGGCACGGAAACCGGCCGCCGTCAGCGCGTCCCGCAACGG
>DATBGW010000301.1:0-3090 GCA_036557765.1 Actinoplanes sp. | reverse complement strand
GCTGTGATGGTCTGGCTGGCTTGGTCCTGGGCCGGGTTGCTTGCTGTGATGGTCTGGCTGGCTTGGTCCTGGGCCGGGTTGCTTGCTGTGATGGCTTGGCTGGCCTGGTCCTGGGCAGGGTCGGTGGCCGCGGTGGTCTGGCCGGCCTGGTCCTGAGACGGGCTGCCGGCTGCGGTGGCCTGGGCCGGCCTGCTTGCTGTTATGGCCTGGCCGGCCTGATCACCGGTTTGACTCTGCGCCGCAGCGCGGTTGAGCGGTCGCTGGGTTGACGTATGTGCGACGGCGCCGTTGGGCTGGCCGGGTGCCGCCGTCGGGCTCCCGACCTGGCTCTGTATCGCATCGGGTGCTGCGGTAGGGCCGCCGGCGTCGCCTGGCGCCGCCCCACTTGCGCGATCTACGGACGGTATGTCGGTTTTGCCAACGCCATGATCAACAACTGCGATAGATCCGCCACTGACCACGGCTCCGGGGGTTTGCGGCTCGGCATTGATGCCTGGGGCGCGGCCCGTCACGCCCTCCACCGTGGCGGATCCGGGCGCCGCCGCCGACGTGGAGTCTCCGGTTTCCTGTGCCCTGGCGGCCATGACCCCGGCTGCCCCGGACTGGTTGACGGCCGAGTCGGCCGACGTCTCCTCCTCGGCGGCCGTCCGCCGCCGAGCCGGCCTCGTACGATCTGCGCTGCTCCGCGTAGCCGCCGGCTCATGAGCGATCCCAGCCTCGACGGCACGGTGCTGCGCGGCCCGGTGGTGTTCAGCGCGGTGCTTCCCGGACCGGTCCTGCGTCGCGCGGTGCTCCGCAGTCCGTTCCTGCGCCGCGCGGCGCTGCGCCGCTTGATCCTGCGTGGCGCGGTGTTGCGCGGTCTGTGTCTGCGCCGGACGCTGGTGGGCGGCTCGATCCTGCGTTGTCTGCGTGCGGTCATCCGGCGCGGGCCGGCGGTCGAGCTCGGCGGAGAGCGCCGCCCCGAACCGGTCGTCGGCGGTCTGGCGCCGGCCCGGCGCACGGCGCACGGCATCGGACGCCGCCGCGCGGTCGGTCCCCGGAACGGAACTCGGCGTACTCATTCGTCGGTTCTCCCTTGGATCGGTCAGCCGCCGAGGGCGGCCAGCGCCTTCTGCACCTTGGGCACGTACGCCTGCGTCTCGGCGTACGGCGGGATGCCGCCGTACCGGTGCACCGCACCGCCGCCGGCGTTGTACGCGGCCAGCGCGAGCGGAACGGACTTGAACTCCTTGAGGTTGTGCGCGAGCAACTTCGCGGCGCCGTTGATCGCCTGTTCCGGATCGAACGAGTTGCGGACACCCAGACCCCGTGCCGTGGACGGCATGAGCTGCATGAGCCCCTGCGCGCCGGCCGGACTCACCGCATCGGGGCGGTACCCGGACTCGACCTTGGCCACGGCGGCCAACAGCTTGGGCGAGACGCCGTACTTCGCCCCGGCCCGGGCGAACAGGTCCGCGTACGGGACGCCGGCCAGCGAGCCGGATCCGTTCAGCGCCGCCGGGCGTACCGTGGCGGCCACCGCGACCGGTGCGACGGTGCCGACGATGCGCCGGATGTGCGTGGGCCGCTCGTACACCGACTGGATCTTGACGTGGTCGCCCGGCTTGGGCGCCGCGATCATCTTGTTGTCGCCCAGGTAGATAGCGACGTGGTCGACAGGCGAGTCGAACGCCAGGATGTCACCGGGCCGGGCGTCCGCGAGGCTGTCCACCTTCGTGCCGGCCCGGGCCTGCTCCTGTGACGTTCGGGGCAGCTCGATGCCCAGGTCGCGGTACGCCCGCTGCACCAGAGCCGAGCAGTCCAGGCCACGGGCCGGGTCGGTGCTGCCGAACACGTACGGCGTACCGATGTACTTCTTGGCGGCGGCCACGACGTTCGCGCCGGTCGTTCCGGTGGTGGTCGTCGTGCCGGCGGTAGCGTCGGCAAGCGCCGAGGCGAACGCCGTACCGCTGGTGCCCGTGGTGGCAGGTGTCAGCCCGAGTTGCGTGTTGAGTTCAGAGATGCGGGAGAGGACGCCGGCCACGCCCATCATGAGCGGCTCCCACGGTCGGGCTCGCTCCGCGCGGCGTCGGACGGGTGCTGTGCCGGGGCGGTGTCATGCCGGCTTTGCTCTGCGCCGGAGGGGTGTCCGGTCAGCGCAGCGTCGGGTGGGTTCTGCTCTGCGCCGGAGGGGTGCCCGGCCAGCGCAGCATCGGGCTGGCTCTGCTCTGCACCTGCCGGGCGCCGTGCCAGTGCGAGGTCGGCGCGCCGTGCGTCGATTGCCTGTACCGCATCGGCGAGTTCGACGCCCTCGCGCTCGGCCGCGACGGCGGACGCGGCCCGGCGGCTCTGCGCTTCCCGGTCCGCCGCGCTGCCCGAGCCGGTACGCAGCGGGTTGGCGCGTTCCTCCCGGAGCGCGTCCACACCCCGCGCGGCATTCCTGGCCTTGGTCGTGACCGCCAGCTCGTCGAGTTCGGCCTGGTCCCGGGCGAGGTCCTGGCGGCGTACCGTCTCGGCGTGCCGCTCGGCCATCATCTCGACTGCCTGCCGGCGCTTTGCCGCGTCGGCCAGCTGGGCGATCTTCTCGCGGGTGAGCTCCTCGGCGTCGGCGACCATACGGTGCGCACCGGACAGCCCGGCGGCGAGCGACTGCCGCGCCACCATTGAGGCGACCATGGCGCGGGCCGTGCCCTCGGTCGGTGCATCCGCTCCGGCCAGGTCGAGTTGGCGCCGCTTCACGAGCTGCTGCGCCTCGCGTATCTCCGCGCGCGACCGGATGACCTCTCCGCGGGCGGCGTCCTCCTGAGCCTGGCGCGCGCGAAGCACGGGCCCGAGCCGGAACAGCCGGTTCACGTCGCCTCCTCCCGGGACTGAGCGCCCCTCTTCCGGTCGCTTCGTCCCGGGTAGGCGCCCACTGAGCCCCTGCACCCAACCCGCACCCGCCCCGTTCCACAGCCGCGCCAACCCCTCTCCGCGATCTTGGAGTTGTGGTTGGCCATACGTCTGCTTCGGGCACATCTGTGCCAACAACAACTCCCAAGATCGCAAGCTAGGGCGGCCAGCCCGAGGTGGCGACGCGCTTAACGCGCGGGTCGGAATTGAAATCTTGGG
>DATBGW010000300.1:0-1998 GCA_036557765.1 Actinoplanes sp. | reverse complement strand
CGATCTTGGAGTTGTGGTTGGAACGAATCGGGCGGTAGGACCTAAAAAGGCAACTACAACTCCAAGATCGCGGAGGGTTTGCGGCGGAGGATTAGGCGAGCCGAGTGGACTACTGAGGGTTATTGATTGAATGCGCATCGTGTAGGGCGACGCTCTGATCAGCAATTACTCAGCGCTATCACTCTGTCCGGAATCTGACACTGAAATCCGGGAGGTAACATAAATCGGGCAAGATGCCGCCCGTGACCCCCGCACTGGAACCCCTGCGCAGGATCGCGGCGTACGCCGTGGCGACCGACCCCGACGGTCGCGTCCTGCTCGTCCGCGCCTCGTCCCGGTCCGGCACTCCCGGGGTCTGGTCGCTGCCCGGCGGCGCTGTCGACCACGGCGAGGACCCCACCCACACCGTCGTACGGGAAACGGCCACCGAGACCGGCTTGTCGGTCGCCGTGACCGGGCTGCGCGATGTGCTGGCCGACATGCGATCGCTGCCGCACCGCGGCGTGACCATACACACCGACCGGCTCATCTACACGGTCTCGATCCGCGGCGGCACTCTCGTCGACCGGGTCGGCCGCCCCACCGACCTGGCCCGCTGGCACGCACCGGCGGGTGCCGGGAAGCTGCGGCTGCGCCCGTTCACGGCGGCGGCGCTCGGGCTGTCCGCGGCCTCGGCGGATCTGCGGCCCGAAGAGGCGCCGGATTTCCCGTCGTTCTACGCGTACCCGGGCCCGGAGGGCCTGCACCGCGCGCAGCGCTTCGCCGCGTACGCCATCGCCACCGACCCGGCGGACCGGCTACTGCTCACCCGCATCGCACCGGGATATCCGGGCGCCGGCTGCTGGCATCTGCCCGGCGGCGGCACCGACTACGGCGAACAGCCCGGCCCCGCGCTGATCCGCGAGCTCGAAGAGGAGACCGGACAGGTGGGCCGCCTCATCCAGCTCCTCGGCGTGGCGAGTCATCGCGACGCGGCCTCACTGGGACCCGAGGGCTATCCGATCGACTGGCACGGCGTTCGCGCGTTCTACCGGGTCGCCGTCGACGCGCCGACCGACGTACGGGTGCACGACGTCGGCGGCTCCACCTCCGAGGCCCGGTGGATCGATCTCAAGGAGGTCGCGCACCTGCCCGGCGACCAGCTCACCGAGGTCACCACGGAGGCGTTGCGGGCCGCGCGGCTACCGTAGGGCGGGTGAAGATCAGGCGCGTCGGCGCGTACGGGCTGTATCGCGACGACCGGGGCCGCGTGCTGCTCACGCGCAACTCGGACGCGTCGGAGTTCCCCGGCCGATGGGGCCTGCCCGGCGGCGGCGTCGAGCAGGGCGAGCATCCGGACGACGCGGTGGTGCGCGAATTCCGCGAGGAAACCGGCCTCGACGTCCGGATTCTCGGACTGAACGAGGTGACCGCGGACGTGTCCCGGCTGCCCAGCAACGGCGACCTGGAGCACATCGACCGGATCATCTACGACGTCGCGCCGTACGGCGGCGACCTCCGCAACGAGACCGCCGGCACCACCGATCTGGTCGCCTGGGCCGGACCGGCCGAACTCGACGCATGGCCGCTGATGCCGTTCACCGCGCGCCTGCTCGGCCGGCCGTTCGACGATGTGCCGTTTCCGAACGAACCGGATGTTCCACGTCCCGCGACGCCGGCCAGCGTGCAGCGTTTCGGCGCGTATGCGGTGGCCACCGATCTCGACGGCCGCATCCTGCTCACCAAGATCGCGAACGGATATCCGGGCGCCGGTCGCTGGCACCTTCCCGGCGGCGGCACCGACCACGGCGAGACGCCCGTGCAGGCGCTGGCCCGCGAACTCGTCGAGGAGACGTCGCAGCACGGCCGGGTGACCGGGCTGCTGGAGATCAATCACCGGCACGATCCGGCCGCCAGAGGGCCGGAAGGCGTGCCGGTCGACTGGCACGTCGTCCGGGTGCTGTTCCGAGTCATGATCGACACGCCCACCACGCCGGTGGTGACCGAGGAAGCCGGTGG
>DATBGW010000299.1:0-7671 GCA_036557765.1 Actinoplanes sp. | reverse complement strand
TGCGGATCATGCCGCTCGGTGACTCGATCACATACGGCGTGGGTTCAACGGACGGTGCCGGCTACCGGACCCGGCTCGAGCAGCGGCTCACCGCGGCCGGGCTCCGGGTGGACTTCGTCGGCTCGCGGGACGCCGGGCCCGCCGGCGCCGACGATGACAACGAGGGGCACTCCGGCTGGACCATCTCTCGGATGGCCCGCGGGGTCGACCGGTGGCTCGGGGCCTACCGTCCGGACGTCGTCCTGCTCCACATCGGGACCAACGATGTTCGCCTCAACGGCTACCGCACCGGCGCGGCGAAGCGCCTCGGCGTCCTGCTGAACCGCATCCGCCGCGACCGGCCGGCCGCGCACATCTTCGTGGCCAGAATCGCCGGCTCCCGGCAACCGGGTCTGCAGCGGTGGATCGCCGCCTACAACACCGGCGTGGGGCGGATGGTCGCCGGGCGGGATGATCCGCTGCTGCACCTGGTCGATCAGGCGGGCGTTCGGGCGCCGTACCTGCACCCGAACGACGCCGGCTATGCCGCAATGGCCGACACCTGGTTCACTGCGCTGACCACCGTGCCGGCTCTCCGCGCCGTGTCCGCTGTCCGCGCCGCATCCGCCGCCCGCGTTACTCCACCCCTCCGCGATCTTGGAGTTGTGGTTGGCACGGATCATCGCGAAACGCCCATAAGGGCAACCACAACTCCAAGATCGCGGGGGAATCAGCCTGTTGTGGAGAGGTAGCGGTAGCCGAGGCGCTCCAGGCGGCCCCGATCGAGGCGGTGCCGCCCGTCCAGGACCACCGGACTGCGCATCAGCCCGATCACCTTGCCCCAGTCCAGGTCCAGGTACTGCGACCACTCGGTGACGAGCACCACAGCGTCACTGTCGTCGAAGACCTCGTCGATCGTGTCGCAGAGCAGCGGCGCCAGGTCCGGCTGCTCGTCGGTGAACCGCTCCCCCGCGACCGGATCGTGCAACCCGACCCGGGCGCCACGGTCCAGCAACTGCCGCGCGATGTCGACAGCAGGCGCGTCCCGCAGGTCGTCGGTGTCCGGCTTGAACGCGAGCCCGAGCAGGCCGATCCGGCGTCCCTTGAGGATGCGCAGCTCGTCCAGGAGCCGGTCCACGACCACGCGGCGCTGCTGGTCGTTCACCTCACGCGCGGCCCGGACGATCGGCATGTCGTGGTGGTACTCCCCGGCCGTGGTGATCAGCGCGGCGGTGTCCTTGCCGAAGCACGAACCTCCCCAGCCGACGCCGGGCTGCAGGAACCGCGGCCCGATCCGGGAGTCCAGCCCGATGCCGCGGGCGACCTGGCTGATGTCGGCGCCGACCTTGCCGGCCAGCCGCCCTACTTCGTTGATGAAGCTGATCTTCGTGGCGAGGAACGCGTTCGCCGCGTACTTGATCAGCTCGGCCGAGGCCAGATCGGTGGAGACCATCGGCACCGCGCCCAGCGAACCCGGTCGCGGCAGGAACGAGGGCGCGGCGAACGTCTGGTTCAGGATCGGCCGGTAAAGCTCGTTCAGCACGGCCAGCGCGCGCGGATGGTCGGCGCCGATGACGATCCGGTCCGGGTACAGCGTGTCGATGATCGCCACACCCTCGCGCAGGAACTCCGGGTTGGACGCCACCGAGAACTCGCCGTCCGCGCGCCGCCCGTGCCGTTCCTCGAACGCCTGCCGCAGAATCGCGTCCACCCAGTTGCTGCTGCCGATCGGCACGGTGGACTTGTTCACCACCACGGTGAAGCCGCCGCCGATGTGCCGGCCGACGCTGTCCGCGGCCGAGCGCAGGAACCGCAGATCCGGGTTGCCGTCCGGCAGTGACGGCGTCTGCACCGCGATGAAGATCACATCCGCGTCCGGGACACCCACGGCGTACTCGGTGGTGAACCGCAACCGCTCGGCGGCCTCCGCCAGCAATGCCGTGAGATGCGGCTCGTAGATCGGCGAACGTCCACCGGCCAGCATCGCGATCTTGGTCTCGTCCAGGTCGACGCACGTCACGTCGTGGCCGAGGAACGCCAGGCTGACGCCGGTGGTGAGTCCGACGTAGCCGGTTCCGACGACGCAGACCTTCATGCTGGATGCCCCCTTGCGAGTACGGCGACGCCGGACACCTTAGTCAACGAACGCTCGCGGCGCTCAGGCACGACACCGGACCCGGATATTAGGTACGTACCCGCGGAAGCCGCTCCTAGACTGCGGCCCATGCTGACCATGCAGGACGCTCTGGCCCGGTTGATCGGGTACTGGACCGGTCAGGGCTGCCTGACCGTCCAGCCGATGAACACCGAGGTCGGCGCCGGGACGCTGAACCCGGCGACGTTCCTGCGGGTGCTCGGGCCGGAGCCGTGGCGGGCGGTGTACGTCGAGCCGTCCGTACGCCCGGACGACGCGCGGTACGGCGAGAACCCGAACCGGATCCAGACACACACCCAGCTCCAGGTGGTGCTCAAGCCGGAACCGGGCGACGCGCAGGCGCTGTACCTGGACAGCCTCGCGGCGCTGGGCGTCGACGTGGCGGCGCACGACATCCGGTTCGTCGAGGACAACTGGGCCTCCCCCGCGCTGGGCGCCTGGGGCCTGGGCTGGGAGGTCTGGCTCGACGGCCTGGAGATCACCCAGTTCACGTACTTCCAGCAGGCCGGCGGCGTGAACCTCGACCCGCCGTCGGTGGAGATCACCTACGGTGTCGAGCGGATCGTGATGGCGCTGCAGGGCGCGCGGCACGTCATGGACATCCGGTACGCGCCGGGGGTGACGTACGGCGAGGTGTTCGGCCCGGCCGAGTACGAGATGTCGAGGTACTACCTCGAGGACGCGGATGTGGACACGAACCGGCGGTTGCTTGAGCTGTACGCCACGGAGGCGCAACGGCTCGTCGACATCGGACTGCCGATCCCCGCGCACACGTACGTCCTCAAGTGCTCGCACGCGTTCAACGTCCTGGACGCGCGCGGCGCCGTGTCCACCGCCGAACGGGCCGCCGAGTTCGCCCGCATGCGACGGCTGGCCGGCGACGTCGCACGACTGTGGATGGCCCGGCGCGCCGAGCTGAACCATCCGCTCGGCGTCGCGCCGCCATCCTCGATAGTGGTCGCGCCCCTGGGCGTGGTGGCGACCGAGCCCGCGACGTTCGTGTTGGAGGTCGGCACCGAGGAGATGCCGCCGGCGCAGGCCCGGTCCGCGGCGGCTCAGCTGCACCGGTCACTGCGCGAACGGCTGGCGGCGTCCCGGCTTCCCGCAGGCGACGTTCGCGTGTACGTCACGCCGCGCCGCCTGATCGCGATCGTTTCCGAGGTGGCGGCACGCGAGCCGGACAGCGTCCGTACGGTCCGGGGCCCGAAGATCGCCGCTGCGTACGACCAGGGCCGGCCGACCCGAGCGCTGGAAGGATTCGCCCGTGCGCATCGCGTGCCGGTCGACGCGATCCGGCACGCCGGCGACCACGTCGTCGTCGACCTGTCCCAGGCGGGGGCAAGCGCGGTGGACGTGCTCGCGGACGTCGTCGAGAAGGTGGTGGCAGGTCTGCGGTCGGCGCGGAACATGCGCTGGAACGACCCGCGGCTGGCGTTCACCCGGCCGATCCGGTGGCTGGTCGCGCTCTGGGGCCCGTTCGTGGTGCCGGCGGTGGTGTCCACTTTGGTCGCCGGCCGGGAGACCCGGGTGCTGCGGACCGCCTCCGAACCGGTCGTGGCGGTGTCCGCGGCCGACGATTTCCTGGAAACGCTGGCGCAGCACGGCATCGTGGCCGACGCCGGCGACCGCCGCGACCTCATCCGCTCCGGCGCCGACGAGCTGGCCCGCGGCGCCGGTCGGGTGGAGCACGAACTGCTGGACGAGATTGTCTTCCTGGTGGAACAGCCGACGCCGTTGCTCGGCGAGTTCGACGAGACCTATCTCGAGCTGCCGGACGCGGTGCTCAGCACGGTGATGCGGAAGCACCAGCGGTATCTGCCGGTCCGCGACCGGACCGGCGCGCTGCTGCCGATGTTCGTCGCAGTGGCGAACGGCCCGGTGGACGTCGACACCGTGCGCGCCGGCAACGAGGCGGTGCTGCGGGCCCGGTTCGCCGATGCCGCGTTCTTCTACCGGGCGGACCGGCGTACGCCGCTGGCCGCGCTCCGCGAGCGGCTGTCCCGGCTCACGTTCACCGACGAACTCGGTTCGATGGCCGACCGCGCGGCGCGCATCGCGGCGCTGGCACCCGCGCTGGCCGGCACTCTCTCCGCCGCCGATCGCGCGACGCTGGACCGGGCCGCGCACCTGGTCAAACTGGACCTCGGCTCGCAGCTGGTCACCGAGATGACGAGCCTGGCCGGCGTGATGGCCCGGGACTACGCGTTGAACGCCGGCGAACCGCCGGCCGTGGCGCAGGCGGTGTACGAGGCGGAACTGCCCCGGCACGCCGGCGACGAGCTTCCCGCGTCACTCCCGGGCGCCGTACTGTCGCTCGCCGACCGCCTGGATCTGGTGGCCGGCCTGGCCGCGACGGTCGGCCTGCCGACCGGCAGCAGCGATCCATTCGCGGTCCGGCGGGCGGCGCTGGGCCTTCTCGCGGTGCACCGGGAACACCCGCCGCTGTCCGGGATAAGCCTGAGCGCGGCCGCGACCGAGGCGGCGCGGCTGCAGCCGATCGACGTCCCGGACAGCGTGCTGGACGCGATCGCCGGGTTCCTGCGCGGACGGCTCGAGCAGGTCCTGGTCGAGGAGGGCCAGCCGGTCGACTGGGTGCGGGCCGCGCTGCCGCACGCCGACCGGCCGTCGACAGTGGACCGGCTGCTCGCCGAACTGTCCACACTGGTCGGTGACGACACGTTCGAGGCGGTCGCCGCCGCCCTCCAGCGCGCCCGCCGCATCGTGCCGGACGGCACGCCGCCCGCGTACGATCCGGGGCTGCTGACCGGTCCGGCCGAGGCGGCGTTGCACGAGGCGGTGCGGTCGGTGCTCGCCGACTCCCCCGCGGACCTGACCCGGTTCACCCGGGCGGCCAGCCGGATCGTACGGCCGCTGGCCCGGTTCTTCGACGACGTGTACGTGATGGCGGACGACCCCGCGGTGCGCGCCGCCCGCTTGGGCCTGCTCGCGACCGTTCGCGACCTGGGCGCCGATCTGCTCGACTGGTCCCAGCTCCGCCACTGAGCTCCAACCCCTCCGCGATCTTGGAGTTGTGGTTGGCACTAATACGGACGTAATCCGCATACGGGCAACACAACTCCAAGATCGACGGGTGGTGTCTAACCGGTGACTATCGTCTGGTCGTTCAGCTCCCGGAACGCGTCGCGGACGAGGTCGCGGAGCACGGCCTGGTCGACGTCGGCGAGCCGCTTGACGTACAGGCACGACTTGCCGGTGCTGTGCGGGCCCAGCCGTTCGAGCCGGTCGGCGTACCGGTCCAGCCCGGCGGACAGGTAGATGGTGAGCGACTGCTTGCGCGGTGACAGGCCCACGGGCGGCCAGTCCCCTTCGCGGCCGGACGCGTACCGGTAGTGGTACGTGCCGAAGCCGACGAGCGAGCTGCCCCACATCCGGGGCGGAGCACCGGTCACCTCGGCCATCAGCTCGCACACGGCCTGGGCATCATCGCGTCGCCGGGAGTCCGGCACCGTGGCGAGGAAGTCCGCCACACTGGCGTCATTGCGTGTCGTCTTGGGCTCGGCCATGCTGCCACCGTAGGGCACCGGCGAGCATAGGTAGGCACCGGTCATGTATGACCCCTCGATCACCGACACGCGACCGCGCGCCCCTCGGCGGACCTGGTTGCGGATGTTCATCACCGGACTGGTCCTGTGGTTGCTGACCGTGGTGGTCACGTTCGTCACCGGCAATCCCAACCTCGTGCCCACGCTGGTGCTGCTCGGCAGCTTCCTGGTTCCGGTCACGTTCGTGGTGTGGGCGTTCGGACGCCGGCACAGCGGCGAAGTGACCGCCGAGCTGCTGTTCAGCACATTCGTCACCGGCGGCATACTCGGCGTGCTGGCGGCGTCGCTGCTCGAGTCGTACCTGCTGCACCCCTCCCCGTGGCTGTTCCTCGGCGTCGGCCTGATCGAGGAGGCCGTGAAGCTGCTCGCGCTGGCGTTCCTGACACGCCATCTGGCGCACAAGTACGCCCGCGACGGCATGATCCTCGGTGCCGCGGTCGGTTTCGGCTTCGCGGCGTTCGAGTCGGCCGGGTACGCGTTCACCGCGCTGTTCACCGAGCAGGGCCTCTCGCTCATGCAGCTGGTGCAGACCGAGCTGCTGCGCGGCCTGCTCGCGCCGGTCGGGCACGGGCTGTGGACGGCCATCCTGGGCGGCGTGCTGTTCTCGTCGAGCGGCCGCGAGCACTTCGCCGTGACCTGGCGGCTGCTGTGGTCGTACCTGGGCGTGTCGGTGCTGCACGCGCTGTGGGACTCGATGCACAGCATCGCGCTGCTGCTCACGCTGATCCTCACCGGCACGCCGGCCCAGTTCCAGTTGCTGTCCCGGGGCTACCAGCCCAACCCGACGCCGGCCCAGACGAGCCTGTTCACGGTGCTGTCCTGGGGCGGGTTGATAGTGGTCGCGCTGATCGGCATCGGCTGGCTTCTGGCGGTGCGGCGGGCCGCCGACCGGGAGGCCCGCACGGTGCTGTGGCGGGTCCCGCTGGCCCGGTGAAGGGCGGCCCCGCCGCCCGATCTCCTCCGCGATCTTGGAGTTGTGGTTGGCACAGACCGGCCCGAAAGGCGCAAATGGGCAACCACAACTCCAAGATCGCGGGATAAGGGGGTGGGGGCGGCGGGGCGGGCTACTTGTCCACGATGACCGGGAAGACGTGCTCGAAGCTCAATGCCTTGCCGAACCCGCTGGCCACGATGAACGTGATGCCCAGGAGCACACCGAGCAGGACCACGCCGAACAGCGTCCACGCCACCACGATGCCGATCGGGTGCGGTGTCGGCGCGGTGACCCCGGTGTCGCGTACCTCGGGCTCACCGCCCGAGCCGTACGCGTGAGAGCGCACGCCGAGCGCGAACAGGGCCGGCAGGCCGGCGCCCAGGATCAAGCTCGCCAGCAGGACCTTCCACGCGCCTTCGAGCGCCAGAGTCAGGGTGTGCATGTCGACTCCCTCAGTTCGCCACGCCGGCCGGCACCTGGATCGTGGTCCCGGGATCGTTCCAGTCGTCGTTGACGTTCGTGTGGTCGACCGGCGCCCGGCGCGACCGGACGTACATGAGGCTCGCGGTCAACAGCAGGAACGCGAAGACGGTGAACGCGCCGCCGAGTCCGCCGATCGAGTTGCCCAGGTACCACATGACCGCGCCGACCACACCAGCGGACGGCATCGTGATCATCCATGCCGCGACCATGTGGCCGGCGATCCGCCAGCGCACCTGGGCGCCCGGGCGGCCGACACCCGAACCGACCACCGCGCCGGTGGCCACCTGCGTGGTGGACAGCGCGAAGCCGAGATGGCTGGACGCCAGGATCACCGCGGCCGCTGCTGACTGGGCGGCCATGCCCTGCGGCGGGGCGATGTCGGTAAGCCCCTTGCCCATCACACGGATGATCCGCCAGCCACCGAAGTAGGTACCGAGCGCGATGGCGAGCGCGCACGTGACCTTGACCCAGAACGGGATGCTGCCGGGGTTCGTCCAGTACCCGGCGGCGATCAGCGCAAGCGTGATGACGCCCATGGTCTTCTGCGCGTCGTTGGT
>DATBGW010000298.1:0-13523 GCA_036557765.1 Actinoplanes sp. | reverse complement strand
CGGCGTTACCGGTGAGCTCGGCGGCGCGGGCCGTGAGCTGGGCGGAGTACGCGAAGTGTGCGGTCGCGATGACGTCCGGGTCGGCTTTGGCCGCGGCGGGGTTGTCCGGCGGCGCGGTCGGGTCCAGCCAGTCGCCGAACTGGAAGCCGCCGGACCACAGCAGGTCGTCCCCGGCCAGCTCGGCCATCTTGTCCACCCACGCGCGCATGCTGGGCAGCTGACGCTCCAGCACGCCGGCGTCGCCGAAGCGTTCGTACAGCACCGACGGCACGACCGTTGCGGCGTCACCCCACGCCGTGGCGGCCTGACCCGGCCGCCGGATCACGTCCGGGATGACGTACGGCACCGAGCCGTCCTTCTGCTGCTCGGCCGCCAGGTCCGCCAGCCAGTTGGTGAGGAAGCCGGCGGTGTCGAACAGGAAGCTGGCGGTGGGGGAGAAGACCTGGATGTCGCCGGTCCAGCCGAGCCGCTCGTCCCGCTGCGGGCAGTCGGTGGGCACGTCGACGAAGTTCCCGCGCATCCCCCAGACGACGTTTTCGTGGAAGCGGTTGAGCAGCTCGTGCGAGGACTCGAACCACCCGGTCCGGCGCAGGTCCGAGCCGAGAACGACGGCTTCGGCGGTGAAGTCGGCGGCACCGGAGATCTCGGCGTAGCGGAAGCCGTGGAAGGTCAGGGTGGATTCGAGCGGCACTTCCTCCGGGCCGGCGAGCACGTACGTGTCGGTGGCCTTGGCGGTACGCAGCGGCCGCACGCCCAGCTCGCCGTGCTCGAGCACCTCGGCGTGCCGGACCGTCACCTCGTCGCCCGCGGAGCCGCCGCGGACCGTCAGCCGGACCCGGCCCACCACGTTCTGGCCGAAGTCCACCAGCGTCCGGCCGGACGGTGAGGTGGTCACCTCGACGGCGGGCAGCACGTCGGTGATCCGGATCGGCGGCCCGTCGGGGGCGATCAGCCGGCCCAGGTCGGCGTCGACGATGTCCACCGGGCTCTCGCTGCCGTTCGTCGCGCGACGCAGATCGGTGCGCTGGCCGTCGTACAGGTCGTCGGCGACGATCCGGCTCTCCCGTGCGGTCCAGGATTCGTCGGTGACCAGCCGATGCACCGTGCCGTCCTCGGTGGTGACCTCCAGCTGGGCCAGGAGGGCGAGCCGGTCGCCGTACAGGGCGCGCTGATCGCGGAAGCCGAGCCGGCCGCGGAACCAGCCGTTGCCGAGCAGCACATCGAGCTGGTTCTCGCCGGGTGTCACGATGTCGGTGACGTCGTAGGTCTGGTACCGCAGTCGGTGCTGGTACGCGGTCCAGCCCGGGGCGAGTTCCTCGTCGCCCACCCGACGGCCGTTGAGCTCCGCGCTGTACAGGCCGTGCGCGGTGGCGTAGAGGCGGGCCCGCACGATGCCGCCTGGCAGCGCCACGCGGCCCGACACGATCGGCGCGGGCGCCTCCAGACCGCCGATCTCCCGGGGGCTGACGAACCGGGCGGACCAGTCGCCCGCCTCCAGCAGCCCGGTCTCGACCGTGGCCGGCTCGCTCCACTCGCTCCACTCGCCGCCGCCGCGCACGCGGACCCGAACCGTGGCCTGCTCCCGGCTGGTCAGCGGCGCCACCGGCCACGGCACGAGGATCTGTGCATCGGACTCGACGGTCACCACCTGACTACCCTCGCGCGTCACCTCGACTTCGTACGCCTCTTGGGAGAAGTTCGGGTCGGCTTCCGGCACGGTCCACGACAGGCGTGGGCTGGCCGTACCGACGCCGAGGGCAACCCCGTGGTCGAATCGGACGTCGGCGGGTGCGGCAGAATACATGACACTCCTGAAACGATTCAAGGACAAATCTGAAAACGTGGGTCGTTGTTTCGGATTGGTTTCCCCATATTGCTTGCATCACACCTGGCGGCATAGCCCAGAGTGCACCGGTGGTAGCACGATCTTCACCTTGCGGTCTACGGGGCCGTATCGTCGGGACATGGCGAACCCGCCGATTGACAGCCTGCGCGCGCTGCTGCACTTCGTCGACGGCTCGGTCGCGTACGCGGGGCACTATCTGCACCAGGACATGCATCCCGTGCACACCCACAGCTTTGTCGAGATCGCCGTGGTCACCGGCGGAGCCGGTGCGCATATCAGCCTCGCGGGGCGTCAAGAGCTGGCCGTCGGCGACGTCATCCTGCTGCGTCCCGGAGTGTGGCACGGCTACGAGGAATGCGTTGATCTGGATGTCTACAACTGCTGTTTCTCCTCGGAACTACAGCAGCGCGAGCTGGGCTGGACCCGCGATGATCCGTTCCTCGGACACTTGCTCTGGACCGGGCCGTACTCGGGAGAGCGGCGCGGCATCCTGGCCACGCATCTCGGCCCGGACGATCTCGAGGAGTGTGTCGGCCACCTGGACGCGCTGGCGAAGCTGCGGTTGCTGTCAGCGGGTGAGCACCGCGGCGACATCGTCGGACGCCTCGCGTTGTTCCTGAGCTGCCTGGCACGGGTGGTGGCCCGGGATCAGGACGGCACCGAGGCTCCCGAGGAGACGCATCCGGCCGTGGTCGGGGCGATGCGCCTGATGGAGGAACGGCCGGAGCACGGCTGGACGCTCAGCGAGCTCGCCGAGAATCTGCACCTTGCGCCCGGCTACCTGGTCCGGCTGTTCAAGTCCGCGACGGGTCTGCCGCCGATGGCGTTTCTGGCGCGACACCGCGTAGAGATCGCGGCCGCGCAGCTGCTGCACACCGACCAGCCGATCAGCCGGATCGGCGAATCAGTGGGCTGGCCCGACCAGAACTACTTCGCCCGCCGGTTCCGGGCCCACTACGGGATGAGCGCCTCCACCTACCGGGCCCGGTTCACCGGCAGTTCCGCCCGGCTCAAGACGTTGAGCGTGGCGGCAGCCGAAGGCCGATGAGGCCGCCGTCCACGGCGAGCAACGTCCCGGTGGTGGACGAGGACAGCGGGCTGGCGAGGTAGACGATGGCGTTCGCGACCTCGGCCGCGGTGACGAGCCGGCCCATCGGCTGCCGGGCGCGCAGTGCCGCGGCGGCGGCGTCGGGGTCCTCCGTGGCGGCCAGCAGCCGGCCCACCCAGGGCGTGTCGGCGGTGCCGGGCAACACGGCGTTCACCCGGATGCCTTCATGGACATGGTCGGCGGCCATGGCCAGGGTCAGCGCCGCGACGGCACCCTTGCTGGCGCCGTAGAGCGCGCGCTGCGGCAGTCCGACGGCACCGACCACCGAGCACGTGTTGACGATCGCGGCGCTGGGGGAGCGGCGCAGGTGCGGCAGCGTGGCGCGGGACACCCGGGCGATCCCCACCACGTTGATGTTCAGCACTTGGTGCCACTCGGCGTCGTCGTTGGCGGTCACGTCGCCCGCGGCGCCGATCCCGGCGTTGTTGACTACCACGTCCAGCCGCCCGTACCGGTCGAGCACCGCGTCAACCGCGGCGTTCACCGAGGCGGTGTCGCCGACGTCGCAGCCGGTCGCCAGGTCCAGGCTGGCCACGATGGCGCCGCGGCTCTCCAGCAACTCCACCGTCGCCTTGCCGAGGCCGCTGGCGCCGCCGGTCACGACAGCGACGAGGCCGTCGAAGTCGCTCATCGCGCGGCCACGATCTGCTGGCGCTGAGCGCCCAGCCCCTCGATGCCCAGCTCCACGACGTCGCCCGGCCGCAGGAACCGCGGCGGATCGAAGCCCATGCCCACGCCGGGCGGCGTGCCGGTCACGATCAGGTCACCCGGCTCCAGCACCAGGAACTGGCTCAGGTAGTGCACGATCACGTACGGATCGAAGACCATCGTGGCGGTGCTGCCGGTCTGCCGGCGTTCGCCGTTGACATCGAGCCACATGTCCAGTGCCAGCACGTCCTTGACCTCGTCCGGGGTCGCCAGCCACGGTCCCACCGGGCAGAACGTCTCGGCCGATTTGCCCTTCGACCACTGTCCGCCGCGTTCGGTCTGGAACGCCCGCTCGCTGACGTCGTTGGCCAGGACCCAGCCGGCGACCGCGCCGCGTGCGTCCGCCGGGCTGTCCAGGTAGCTGGTCCGGCCGGCGATGACGATGCCGAGCTCGACCTCGTAGTCCAGCTTGGTGGAGCCGCGCGGCTGGCGGACGGCGTCGTTCGGGCCGGCCAGCGAGTTGGGCGACTTGGTGAACAGGATCGGTTCCGCCGGGACGGCCTGTCCGGTCTCCGCCGCATGGTCGCGGTAGTTGAGACCGATGGCGAGGATCTGATGCGGCCGGGCGATCGGGGCGCCGATGCGCTCACCGCCGAACGGGGCGGTCTCACCGGCGGCCGCGCGATCGGCCACCGCCGCGCGCAGCCCGTCGTGGCCGCCCGCGAAGTACGCGGCGTCGAAGTCGGTGACCAGATCCGAGACATCCACATAGGACTCGTCGTCGATCCGGACGACCGGCTTCTCGGCGCCCGGCGGCCCGATGCGCATCAGGTGCATGGCTTCTCCTCAGTGAAATCCGGCCCACGGCGTGGCCGGCAGCCCGGTGGCGCCCACGTCGGCGAGGAACAGCCGGCCGGAGTCGGGATAGGCGGCCAGCTGGTCCGGCGACAGGTCCTTGGTCGCGGTGGTGATCAGCAGCCGGTCCAGGGCCGGTCCGACGAATGCGGGGCAGGACACGTGCGGCACGCCCACCTCCACCACACCGGTCAGCTCACCGGCCGGCGAGTACCGGTGCACCTCGCCGGAGCCCCACAGCGCCACCCACAGGTTCCCGTCGCTGTCCACGCACATCCCGTCCGGGTGGCCCTCCGGCTCGATCAGTACACGCCGGGGACCTCTCGGCGCGTACTCGCGGACGTACACGATCCCGGGCCCGGTGTCGATGCTGTAGAACAGCCGGCCGTCCGGACTCCAGCCGAGCCCGTTCGACAACGTCAGACCCGCATCGATCGTTTCCACAGTGCCGTCCGCGCCGATCCGTACCAGAACCTCGCCGCCCGGCTCGTCCTTCAAATGGAGGCTGCCCACCAGGAACACACCGTCCGGATCGCACGCGCCGTCGTTGAGGCGCCGGCCGGACCCGGCCGGAAGGATCCGCGGGCCGGTCGTCACGCTGCCGTCCGTACCGATGATCAGCAGCTCCTCGGTGCCGGCGACCAGCAGCTCCCCGGCTTGGCCGGCGACGACCGCACCGACCATCCGGTCGGGTGTCCAGGATCGGCCGGGAACGATCCGGTCGCCGAAAAGCCGGCCCTCGTGCACCGTTCCGGCGAGGATGTCGACCCACAATGCGCGGTCCCGCGGGCCGTCCCAGAGCGAACCCTCACCCAGCGCGAAGACCGTGTCGCACGCCACGGTGGCGCGCCAGCGCGCGGTCACGCCCCCCACGCTCACCGCCTCGCGCCGATCTTGGAGTTGTGGTTGTAGCAAATCAGGCCGGAAGCCGCTAAAAGGCAACCACGACTCCAAGATCGCGGTGGGGGAGGACGCAGCGATCGCGGTACGGCGCGGCGCGACGCGACGGTAGGGTTCATGATGGTTCGGATAGTAGACCGGCGTACGGGGAGGTGCTGGACATGGCCTCGCTGCGCAGCGACGCCTGGTACTCGGGTGATGACCGCAACGCCTACATCCATCGCGCCTGGATGCGGCGTGGCCTGCCGAACTCGGCGTTCACCGGCCGGCCGCAGATCGCGATCGCGAACACCGCGTCGGACCTGACGCCGTGCAACGCCCACCTCGACGAGGTGGCCGAGCACGTGAAGCGCGGCGTGTGGGAGGCCGGCGGCGTACCGCTCAATCTGCCGGTGGTGTCGCTCGGCGAGACGCTGCTGCGGCCCACCGCGATGCTGTGGCGCAACATGGCCGCGATGGCGATCGAGGAAATGATCCGGGCCAACCCGGTCGATGGCGTCGTGCTGCTGGGTGGTTGCGACAAGACCATCCCGGCGCTGCTCATGGCCGCCGCGTCGGTCGACATCCCGGCGGTGGTCATTCCCGGCGGCCCGATGCTGACCGGTACGTTCCGGGGCGTGCCGCTGGGCTGCGGCACCGACGTCTGGCGGCTGTCCGAGGAGGTCCGCGCCGGGACGCTGTCCGAGGCGGCGTTCCTGGATTCGGAGTCATCGATGATCCGCAGCCGCGGGCACTGCAACACCATGGGAACGGCCTCGACGATGGGCCTGCTGGCCGAGGCGCTCGGCACCACACTGCCGGGCACCGCCGGCACCCCGGCGCCGGACAGCCGGTTGCTCGCGCGCTCGCACGAGACCGGGCGGCTCATCGTCGAAATGGTGCGGTCCGACCGGCGGCCCAGCCAGGTGATCACGGCCGGCTCGTTCCACAACGCGATCGTGGCGCTGGCCGCCATCGGTGGCTCCACCAACGGGGTCGTGCACCTGCTGGCCATCGCGGGCCGGCTCGGCGTGCCGTTGGCGCTTGACGACTTCGACCGGATCGCCGCCGAGGTGCCGCTGCTCGTCGACCTGCAACCGGCCGGGCGGCACCTGATGGAGGACCTGTTCCGGGCCGGTGGGCTGGCCGCCGTGCTCAGGGAGGTCATCGACCTGATGGATTCCGACGCCATCAGCGTGACCGGTGAACCGTTCGTCAAGTCGCTGGCCGACGCGCAGATCTGGGACCGCGAGGTGATCCGGCCCCGGGACGAGCCGCTGATGCCCAATGGCGGCCTGGCCGTGCTGCGCGGCAACCTGGCCCCGAACGGGGCGATCATCAAGCCGGCCGCCGCCTCGCCGCACCTGCTGCAGCACCGCGGGCGGGCGGTGGTGTTCGACTCGATCGAGGACTTCGGCGCGCGCATCGACGATCCGGACCTCGACGTGGACGCCGACTCGGTGCTGGTGCTGCGCGGCTGCGGACCCAAGGGCTACCCGGGCATGCCCGAGGTGGCGAACGTGCCGCTGCCCACCAAGCTGCTGGAACAGGGCGTCCGGGACATGGTGCGGATCTGCGACGGCCGGATGAGCGGGACGGCGTACGGGACGGTCGTGCTGCACGTGGCACCGGAGGCCGCGGCGGGCGGCCCGCTGAGCCGGATCCGGACCGGCGACTGGGTCGTGCTCGACGTACCGGCCCGGCGGATCGACGTCGACGTGCCGCAGGCCGAGCTGGACGCGCGGGCGCCGTCGGCCGAGCTGCTGGACGCGGTGTCCAAGCCGACGCGCGGGTGGGAGAAGCTCTACGTCGACAGCGTGCTGGGCGCCGACACCGGCGCCGACCTGGACTTCCTGACCGGCGCCAGCGGCTCCGCGGTAAGCCGCGAGTCCCACTGACCCACAACCCTCCCGCGATCTTGGAGTTGTGGTTGCCCTTATGGGCGTTTCGCGGTGATCCATCCCAACCACAACTCCAAGATCGCGGGATTCTCAAACATCAGGGCGGCGAGGGGCGCCGGTCGTCCGGGGTGAGAAGGTGGCCGGCGGCCGGCATCAGATCGTCGGCCGCCGCACGCGCAGCCGCCGCCTCGTCGGTGCGGCCGGCCGCGGCGTGCAGGCGGGCGAGCGCATCAAGCGTCAGCACCTCCACCTCCGGGTCGCCGGCGGCGCGCGCCGCGGCCAGCACCGTCGCCAGCCGCTCCGGGTCCGCGTCCAGGTCGGCGTCGAGATGATCGGCCAGCAGCGCGCCGTCCCCGCCACCGGCCGTCGCGTACCACTGCCGCGCGCTGTCCACATGCGACCGTGCGTCGGCCGTGCGGCCGAGCGCGCGCAGCACCCGGGCGAGCCGCACCCGGGCCAGCGCCACGACCCGCAGGTCCCCGGCCGCGGTCGCGTCCTGTATGGCCCGTTCGAACGCCGCTATCGCCGCAGTCGGGTCACCGTTCTGCTGGTGGGCGCGGCCGAGGTTGGTGCGGTGCAGCGATCCGGCGGCGGCGAAGCCGAGGCGGTGCGCCGCGTCGGCGGCCCGAGTGAGATGCGCGACCGCGTCCGGGAAGCGGCGCTCGGCCTGAGCGAGCGTGCCCAGCATCGCCTCGGCATGGGAGAGCGCCCACTGGTCACCGAGCGGGCTCAGCACGGCGAGGGCTTCGGCACAGGCCCGCTTGGCCTCGGCGACATCGCCGAGCGCGATCGTCGCCCACGCGGTGAGCAGCCACGCGGCACCGCGTTCCCAGCCGCGCAGATCGTCCCGGCACGCGGCGAGCGCCGCCAGCGCGTCGTGCGGCCGACCCTGTTGGCTATGCGCGAACGCCAGGAACAGCCGCGGGTGCGCCTTGTCCTCGGCCAGATCAATCGCGTCGCGGATCTCCCGGACCGACCGGTCGAGGTCTCCGCCGGACGCCTCGAACCAGCCGGCGAACAGCATCGCGTCCACCCGGTCCGGCACCGGGGCATCCGGGGCGGCGGCGAGTGCGATGCGGAACCGCCGCGCGGCGTCGCTGCCCGCGCCCAGGAACACCCATGCCCAGCCGAAGCCGTTGGCCATCCGGAGACCGAGGAGCGGGTCGGAGCCACACGACCAGGCCAGCGCCGCGTCGATGTCCGCGCGCTCGGTCCGGACCAGCGACAGGTGCCGGGGCTGATCGGCGCCGCGCAACCCGGCAGCCGCCTCCCCGGCCGCC
This sequence comes from Actinoplanes sp., assembly GCA_036557765.1. Taxonomy (GTDB): domain Bacteria; phylum Actinomycetota; class Actinomycetes; order Mycobacteriales; family Micromonosporaceae; genus Actinoplanes. The sequence goes on along the minus strand of DATBGW010000298.1, from coordinate 5,006 downwards.
GCGGCGAACCACGCCGCGTGGGCGGCGAGCGCGCGATCCTCCTGCCTGGACGCGCGTAGCCGTTCCCGGCCGAACTCCCGGACGCTGTCCAGCAGCCGGTACCGGACCGCGCCACCGGCACCGACGTCGACAGTGGACAGTGATCGGTCGACCAGCCGGGTGAGGACGTCAACCCCCGTCGGCGGCGGCACGCCGAGCGCGGCCAGCACCTCCTCCGCCGCGGCAAGCGACGCGCCGCCGGCGAAGCAGGACAGGGCCTGCAGTCCCTGTTGGTCGTCGGGAAAGAGCAGGTCGTAGCTCCAGCCGATGGCCGCGCGCAGGGTCCGCTGGCGCGGCGGGCGGCGGCCGGCCGGATCGGTGAGAAACGTGAACCGGTCGTCGAGCCGCCGCGAAATCTCCTCGATGGACAGCGCCTTCGCTCGCGCCGCCGCCAGCTCGATGGCCAGTGGTAGGCCGTCCAGCGAACGGCAGACCTCCGCCAGCTGTGCGTGTGTCGCCGAGAACGAGCGTCGCTGTACCACCGCGCGTTCGGTGAAGAGAGTCACCGAATCGGGAAGTGACAACGGTGACAGCGGATACGTCCGTTCGCCGTCCGCGCCCAACGGCACCTGGCTGGTGGCGAGAATCCGTGGCCCGTTGATCCGGTCGAGCACGGCGGGGAGCGCCTCCACGACCGGTTCGCAGTTGTCCAGCACCAGCACCGCGTCAAGGCCGCGCAGCCGGTCCACGACCATGTGCTCGGTCGCTTCGGCGAGGCCGAACGTGGCGCCGATGTCCGGCCAGATCGCCGTGGCATCATCCAGCCGGACCAGCCACGCGGCCGGAAAGGTGCGGGCCACCTCGAGCGCGAGCCGGGTCTTGCCGACTCCGGCCGGTCCCACGACGGTGACCAGCGGTTCCGCCCGCACCAGCGCGGTCAGCGCGGACACGTCGGCGGCGCGGCCGACCAGCGAGGCCGAACGGACCGGGATGTTCCCGCGCGGCGGGGCCAACGCGGCATCCTGCCGGAGGATCCGCGTCTCCAGCGTCTGCAATCCCGGCCCGGGATCGATGCCGAGATCGTCCGCCAGGATCCGCCGCACCCGCGCGTACGCGGCGAGCGCGTCCGCCTGCCGGTCGGCCCGGTAGAGCGCGGTGATCAACAGGCGCCACAGCTCCTCACGCCACGGATGCGCCGTCACCAGCGCCTCCAGTTCCCCCACCAGTTCCACGTCGGCGCCCAGCGCGAGCCGGGCACCGAGGTTGTCCTCGGTGAGCCGCAGCCGGGCCTCGTCGAGCCGAAGGCGATAGGGCGCGAACCAGTCGAACGGCGGCAGCTCACCCCGGAACGCCACCAGCGCCTCCGTGGTGGCACGCCGCACCGACTCGGCCCCCGCGGAGCCGAAGCCCGCCTCCGCGACGCGCAGCACCTCGAGCGCGTCGACCCTGGCCGGGTCGATGTGCAGCGTGTAACCGCTGCGGTCGCCGGTGAGCAGATCGGCGTCGCCGAGCACCCGGCGCAGCTTGGAGACCTTGGCCTGCACCGTGTTCCGGGCGACGCCGGTGACCTGTGCCGACCACAGCTCGTCGATGAGCCGATCCGTGCGCACGTGGACGCCCGCTTCCAGGGCGAGCCGGATCAGCAGCTCGGAGGTCTTGCCGGCCGGCACGGCCAGCGGTTCGCCGTCACGGCGCAGCTCGACTGGGCCCAGCATCGCCACGGTCAGCACTGACGCAGCATAGGCGCGCGGCGTCAGCGTCGCGTCAGCCTTCCCGGCGAGGCTGTGCCCATGGCCTCCAACCAATGGCTTCTCGGAACCTCCGAACCGTCGGCGGCGACGGTGCTGGTCGCGGCCGCCCTGACGGACCGCCGGCCCGACCTGCTCCGGCAGGCCGAGGCGGTGGCCCGGACCACCCGCGACCGGCAACTCGTCGCCATCGCAGCCGCGCACCTGGCGGGCGACGCCGACCGCGTCGACGCGCTCGCCCGCGACCATCTCGCCGACTACCCCGACAACGTCCTCGTGGCCCGGATCGCCGCCACATCCCGCACCGGCAAGGAGTAACCATGAACCGCAAGCTGACCGCCGCCCTGCTCATCTCGGCCGCCGTCCTCACCAACGTCGCGTTCACCGCACTGGGCTCGATTTTCAACTACCCGGACATCCTCAAGGAGCCGGTCGACGACATCCTCGCGGCGTTCCGTGCGAACGAGGGACCGATCATCGCCTGGTTCACGGTTCTGGCGCTGTCCGCCGCGCTGTTCGCGCCGATCGCCGTCGGCGTCGGCCGGCTGTCCCGCAGCCGGGCGATGCGGATCGCCGTGCCGGTCGGCATCGCGGCCGCGGTGGTCCAGGTCATCGGCCTGGCGCGCTGGCCGTTGCTGGTTCCCGGGTACGCCGCGAGCGGCAACCGGGACGCGTTCGCCACCGCACACAGTGTCCTCGGCACACTGATCGGCGAAACGCTCGGATACGCGCTGACCGCAGCCTGGACGGTGCTGGTGCTTGTCGCGTTGGGCCGCAGCTTCGCCGGCTGGTGGTTCCCGGCACTCGGAGGCACGGCGGCCGTGCTCATCTTCACCGGCGTGTTCTCGCCGCTGCACGTGCCCGGTGTGGACTTCGCCAACTTCATCGGCTACGTGCTGTGGAGCCTGTGGCTCGTCGCGTTCGCCGTCGTCCTGCTCCGCCGCCCCGCCGCCGTGCCGGCCCCGGCACTCGCGGCGCGCTGACGCTGGTCGCCGTCAGTCCGGGTCGGCGCGGTCACGACACCCGCGCCGGCCCGGCGCGCACGTGGGTCAGGTCAAGGAGACCGATCAAACGCGCGGCCGACGCCGGCGGCGTGTACAGCACCGCGACCGCGCCGCGACGCCGCGCATGCTCGTCGAGCGTCATCAGGGCGCGGTGGTCGATGAACTCCAGATGGGTGGCGTCCATAGCGATCTCGCCGGCCACGGCCGGCGGATCGGCGCGTTCCAGCGCGACCGCGAACACGTCGGCGTTCGAGGGATCCAGCTCGCCGCCGAGCACGGTCGCGCCGGCGCCGGCGTGCAGCCGGAACAGCACCTCCGGAGTGTTCGTGAGCGGGTGCAGGCAGGCCAGCTCGGCGATCGTCCGGTCGCCCAGCACGCTCCGGTCGTACCCGCACATGCCGGTCAGCGGCGCGGTGGTCATGTACCGATCGACCAGGTGCTCGTAGCGGGCGAACGCCTCCAGGTCGGCCGCGGACCGCACCAGCGGCGTCACGTCAGCGGCGACCCGCAGGCCCCGATAGCCGTCGGCGATCGCGCGCTCGGTGGCGTCCCGGTACGCCGCGACCCGGGCGGCCGGCTCGGTCGGATGATCCGCCACGTACGCCGAATCCAGCGCCACGAAGCGGAACACCGGCGCGGACAGCCGTTCGGCCAGGACCGGCACCGGCGACTCCGCGACGTACCACACCTGGCAGCCGGCGGCGATCCCGGCCGCGAGGAAGTCATGCGCGCGTTCGACCAACGCCGCCGCATCGTCGTAGGCCCAGCAGACGTGGACGCGCGTCGCGACGTCATCCCGGTCGCTCGGCGCAGACCTCACGCGGCGAGTCTAACCACGGACACCGTGCCCGCCGCCAGAGGCGGGCACAGGTCGTCACCGACCGGGTTACCCGACGCCGAGAAGCGAGGGTGCCACGCTGGTCGGTCAGGGCTCGCCGACCACCTTGCCGGGGTTGAAGAGGTTGAGCGGGTCCAGCGTCCGCTTGATCGCCTGCTGCATGGCGAGCACCTCGGGGGACATCTCCCGGCGCATGCCGCCGCGCTTGAGCAGTCCGACGCCGTGCTCGCCGGTCACCGTGCCGCCCATCCCGATCGCCGCGGTCAGCATCTCCTCGAACGCCGCCTGGGCGGCCACGCGCGCCGTGTCGTCCCCCGGCGGGCTGAGGAAGCACGGATGCAGGTTGCCGTCACCCGCATGGGCGATGGTGGCGATTGTCGTGCCGTGCCGGCGGGCGATGTCCTCGATGGACGCGAGCATCGCCGGCACCGCGGAGCGTGGCACGCACACGTCCTCGGTCAGCACCGGGCCCAGGCGTTCCAGCGCCGGATAGGCGAGCCGCCGTGCCGCGAACAGCGCTTCCGCCTCGAAGTCGTCAGTGGACTGCTCCGCCCAGGCCGCGCCGGCGCCGCGGAACGCCTCGGCCAGCGCGGCGGCCTCCTCGTCGCCGGCCGCGCCCGCCGTGTCGACCTGGGCCAGCAGCAGCGCCGCCGCGGAGGCGGCGATGCCCAGATGCTTCCAATCCTCCACCGCCTGCAGGCACGTCCGGTCGAGCAGTTCAAGCGCGGCCGGCAGCAGTCCGAGCCGGGTGCTCGCGGCCACCGCCTCGCCGGCCGCCACCACGCTGTCGAACGCACCCACGACCGTACGGGGAGCACCCTTGCGGGCGGGACGGAGCCGCAGCGTCACCTCCGTGATGACACCGAACGTGCCTTCGGAGCCGACGAACAGCCCGGCCAGGTCGTACCCGCTGACGCCCTTGGTCGTCCGGCGCCCGAGCCGCACCACCGTGCCGTACCCGCCGGCCGGTCCGCCGACGACGGCCTCCAGCCCCAGCACGTAGTCCCGGGTGACGCCGTACTTCAGACAGCACAGGCCACCCGCGTTCGTGGCGACGTTGCCGCCGATTGTTGACCACGGCGCGCTGGCCGGGTCCGGTGGGTACCAGAGGCCGTGCTCCGCCACTGCTTTCTTCAGGTCGTCGTTGACCACCCCCGGCTGGACGACCGCGGTCATGTTGTCCACGTCGATGGCGAGGATGCCGTTCATCGTGGACAGATCGAGGATGACGCAGCCGTCGACCGCGTTCGAACCACCGGACAGCCCGGTTCCGGCGCCGCGGGTGACGATCGGGATCCCTCGTTCGGCACAGGCCGCCACCACTCGGCGTACGTCCTCGGTGGACTTGGGACGGACGGCCGCGAGCGCCGCGCCGGCCGGCGCCCACGCGGCCTCGTCGTGCCCGAGGCTGCGCAGCATGTCCGGATCGTCCACCAG
>DATBGW010000297.1:0-2479 GCA_036557765.1 Actinoplanes sp. | reverse complement strand
CGACGGCGCGTGCGCTGGGCACGTACCCGAGTTCCTCGATCACCTTGCGGACCCGGGCGGCGGTCGACTCGTCGAGTTCGCCCTTGCCGTTGAGCACGCGTGACACGGTGGTCTTGCTGACCTGCGCGTGGGCGGCCACATCCGCGATGGTGATCGGCATTCCAGCCTCCGAAACCGGTTCCGGGAGCGGTTCCGGCAGTTAACCGCCGTGTGGCGCGTACGTCAAGGCTTCGACCTGTCGCGCCAGCTCAGGAAGCACCACACCGAGCGGGGCGTCCACGACCAATCCGGCGTAGCCGTCGCCGCGGGTCACGCCCTGGTTGACGATCGCGATCCGGATGCCCTCCTTGGCGGCGCGCAACACGAACCGGCGGCCGGACATGACGGTCAACGAGGAGCCGAGCACCAGCAGCGTCCGGGCGCCGCCGACCAGCTCGAAGCTGCGGCTGACCCGATCCGGCGGAACCGATTCGCCGAAGTAGACGACGTCCGGCTTGAGTAGCCCGCCGCACCCGGTGCAGTCCACGACCGCGAAACCGTCCAGCTCGGCGTCGTCGAGCTCCACGTCACCGTCCGGATTGATCGCGGTGATCCGGGCGGCGAACCGGGGGTTCGCGGCGTCCAGCCGATCGATCAGCTGCCGGCGTGGCGAGATCACGCCACAGTCCAGGCAGGTGATCTGCGCCAGGTTGCCGTGCAGCTCCACCACGCCGTGCGCGCCGCCGGCCTGGTGCAACCCATCCACGTTCTGCGTGATGATGCCGTCGACCACGCCCAGTTGCTGCAGGCGGGCCACGGCGCGGTGACCAGCGTTCGGCAGCGCCGTGCCGACGACCCGCCAGCCGAGATGGCTGCGGGCCCAGTAGCGCCGCCGCGCGATCGGATCACGGGTGAACGTCTGGTACGTCATCGGCGCGTACCGGCGCGCCGCACCGGACGGGCCGCGGTAGTCGGGAATGCCGGACTCGGTGGAGAGTCCGGCACCGCTGAGCACCACCACGCCGCGCTCGGCGACCCACTCGGCCAGCCGGCCGATCCGCTCCTCGAGTTCCACCGATCCATCGTCCCTCATCCGACCGACGCACCGCGATCAATGCGTGCATGGACGGGAATGGAACGGTAATTTGGTCACCGTGGCTGCGGTCAGGCGCCTACACCCCCGTCACTGGGACGGGCACCGGCTGCTGCAGTTTCTGACCGGGCTCGCTCTGCTGGCGCTGGCGTTCGGGACGACGGCCGCGTCCGCCGCGCCAGTGTCCCCGCCCGCGACGACGGTCACCACGACGGTCGAGGCGCCGGCGCCCGGCACTGACGATGCTGCTACTCCGGTCCGGACAAGCCGCGACTCCGACGAGTGCCAGCACGACGCGAGCCGCGCCGCGCACGCCGCGCCGTCGGCTCCCGCCGCTGGCCCGGCTCCGGCCGCCGCCAACGCTGCACCCGTCGTCGCGCACGCGGCCGACGCCGCACCAGCGGCTGCCCCGGCTGCGGCCGCTGCACCCGCCGGCGCTCCCAGAGCTGGCGCCGACGTTGAACCTGCTGTCGCCCCGCGGCCTGCCACCGTCAGACTCGCCGGCATCGCCGCCCAGGCGCACGGCTCACGCGCCCCGCCCCACTGACCCGGCACGCCGCGAACCCCGACGTCCCCCCTTTATCCGCCGATCTTGGACTTGTGGTTGGCACAGATCGGGCGTAAAGCCGCGAATGGGCAACCACAACACCAAGATCGCGGGAGATTTGTTCGAAGCGAGGTGTTCTCCGTGGAATCCGCCATGCACAGCTTCCTGGTCTCCATTCCGCAAGCCGCCGCCATCTGGATCACCATGCTGCTCGCGGTCGCGGTCGCCGTGACCGTCCTGGCCCGTCCCGGCCGCGCCGTCGCGCCAGCCGACCCCACCATCGACGCTGCCTCCTCCCGCGCTGTCGCGCCCGACCCCACCATCGACGCTGCCTCCTCCCGCATCGACGCTGCCTCCCTCCGCGATCTTGGAGTTGTGGTTGGCACAGAAGCGGACGTAGCACGCGAAAGGGCAACCACAACTCCAAGATCGGGGAGAGAAGAAGAGGGGGCGGCCGCGACCGCCGCCCACCACCGGGCGGCATGGGAGGTGGCCCGCGAGGAGGTCGACGCCGCCTGGGCCGCATACGACGACGCCGATCGGGCCGCCCGGCGCACCGCGGCCGCGTCCGCGTTCCGGGCGCCGGCCCGCCGCGGGCCGGGCGAGAACGCCGACCGCGAGCGGTACCTGCACCGCACCGCAACCGCCGCGTGCCGCCGACGCGAGATCTCCATCAAGCAGCTGAACGAGGCCCTCGCGCACCGTGGCTGGAATCCGCGCCTGCACCCCGTCGCGCAGGAGGCGGCGCTGTGCAACGCGATCCGCGAGCACCGGCTCGCGGCGTACCGCGCGGCGACCGCCCGCGAGCAGGAGGCCTGGCACGCCGCCGAGGCGGCCGCCGCCGCGCTCAGCGGTCTGCG
>DATBGW010000296.1:0-9627 GCA_036557765.1 Actinoplanes sp. | reverse complement strand
TTGTGGTTGCCCATATGTCCGTTCAGCGCGCGTTTGCGCCAACCACAACTCCAAGATCGACGGGATGGTGGGGCCTGGCGGGGGCGCTCTAACCTGACGGAAGGAGCCCGTGCACGGCGTCGGGAGGAGAGCGACGGATGGCCGACCAGCAGCCGGAGGACGCGATTCCGGCCGCCGGACCGCCTGATTCGCCTGATCATGTCGATCAAGGTGCGGCGCCCGCCGATTCGACCGACGTCGACGAGCCGTCCACGGTGGCCGCTCCGCGGCGCTGGAGCGGTTCCGCGGCAATACCACCGCCGGCCCCGAAGCGGGCCTGGTGGTCGCGTCGGCGGCCGGCGGCGGAAGAGCCGGCACCGGTGTCCGACGAACCCACGGACTGGGCGGCCACACCGGCGGTGGATCCGTGGGCGGGACACGACACGCCGTGGGACCCGATGACCGCGTTGCCCGTAGACCTCCCGCCGACCCGCCTGGACCCCGGGATGACGGCGCCGCAGTCAACCGGGCCGGCGGCGGCCGGATCGCCTCCCGCAGGACCAGTAGCGAGCGGACCGGCACCAGCCGGACCAACGGCGGCCAGACCTGCCGCCAGCGGACCCCCGGTGAACGGACACCCGGCGAACGGACATCCGGCGAGCGGGCACCCGGCGAGCGGGCACCCAGCGAGCGGACACCCAGCGAGCGGGCACCCAGCGAGCGGACACCCGGAGAACGGGCACCCGGCGAGCGGACTTGGACCGGGCGGACCCGCAGCGAGCGGACCGGGATCGGGCACGCCGAGTGAGCCGGCTCCGGCCCGCCGGCGCCGGTGGGGCCGGCGTAAGCAGCGCGGAACGACCGGAGCCGCCGCAGCCCGCCCGGCTGATCCAACGGCCAGGCCGCCCGTGGCCACAGCTGTCCCCCGGTCGGCCACACCCGGTTCCGCAGTCGGACCAGCCCAACCAGCCCAACCAGCCGGGCGGCCGGACCGGCCGCCCGTCGCGGCGGCGTGGCGACCACCCGCCGCCGTACCGCAGCAAGCATGGCGTGCGCCGGCCGCCCGTCCGATGCCGCCGCCGTACGGCGAACGGCCGCCGGCCGCACCCAACGGAGCGCCGTGGGCGGCGACCGCACCGCCCCGCCGCCGGCGCCGCTGGCCGCGCCGGCTCGCGCTCGTCACGCTGCTGGGCGTCGTCTGCTGCTGCGGCCTGCCGGCTGGCTATCTGAACTGGGTGCCGGCCGGACAGTTTCCGGTGAAAGCGGTGCTTCCGCAGAGGGTCTCGGACCTGAGCCTGCGGACCGACAACGCCAGCCGCCGAGCGGTAGCCCGAATGAAGCAGCAGTTGCGCGACGCCAAAGCGCGCGGCGACGTGTTCGCCGGCATCTACACCGACGGCAACGGCAAGCGGGTCACCATCTTCGGCACCACCGGACTGCGCCTCGCCCCGAAGGCGGACGTGGAGGCCGAATTGCGCCGCCTCGCCGACCAGTTCGGCCTGCGTGACGTACGGCCGTACGATCTCGGCGAGACCGGTGTGCACGAACGCTGCGGCATCGGCACCGCGGACAGCAACTCGGTGGTGGTGTGCGCGTGGGCCGACCACGGCAGCCTTGCCACGGTCGTGGCGAACCGCCGCTCGATCCGGGACAGCGCGGAGCTGACCGGCATCCTCCGGAATGCCGTGCTGACCCACGGGTAGTGCGAAGGCAAGACGAGGCGCCCGTCGCCGCCCGTTCCAGGGCCTGCACCGGCTGGCCGATCTGGACGCGCCGATGGAGCAGGAACGCGCCCGCGGCTCCCGGGCGCTCTAGGCCCTAGATGATCGAGTCCTTCGGCGGGGCGTACCGCGGCACGTACTCCTGGCCGGTCAGCTTCTGGATCTCGGCCATGACTTCGTCGGTGAGCGCACGCAGCGAGGTCCGGTCGCTCGCGCGGCCGGTCGTCTCGATGGGCTTGCCGAACTTCACGGTGACCACGCCCCGCCGTGGCGTGGGATAGACCTGCCCGATGGGCTGCACCTTCTCGGTGCCGATCATGCCGACCGGGATGATCGGCACGCCGGCCGCCACCCCCAGCCGGGCCACGCCGGTGCGGCCGCGATAGAGGCGGCCGTCGGGCGATCGGGTGCCCTCGGGATAGATCGCGACCATGTCGCCGGCCTTGAGCACCGGGATCGCCCCGTCGAACGCCGTAAGCGCGGCCCGCCCGCCCGCTCGTTCCACCTTGATCGCGCCGAGGCCGTGCATCAGCGCCTTGGTGAACATCCCCTTGACGCCCTTGCCGACGAAGTAATCGGACTTGGCCCAGAACGCGACGTGCCGCGGCACCACCGAGCCCAGGAACAGCTCATCGGCCACGGAGAGGTGGTTGCCGGCGAAGATGGCGCCGCCGGTCGCCGGGATGTGCTCGAGTCCTTCGACGCGCGGCCGCCAGCCGATGATCATCGCCTTACCGACTGTGACCTTGCCGATCGAGTAGAGCAGCGGCAACGCTTCCTCCGGCGGGGATGTGCAGATGGGGGGCGCATAGAGGTTATCCGACCCGAGGCATTTCCCCGCCTCCCCGTCGCCTTCCCCTCACGCCGATCTTGGAGTTGTGGTTGGCACGAATCGGGCGTAAAGCCGCGAAAGCGCAACCACAACTCCAAGATCGCGGAGGAAGTGTCCGGCGCCGAATGGCCACGGCGGACGGCCACGGGATTTAGTGGGTACGGGTTACCGCCACCGTGACCGGCTCGCCGTCGCCCACCTCGCCGGTGAAGCCGTCGAGGCCGGCGACCGCGCCGAACTCCAGGGAGGTGGCCAGCGTCTCGGCCGCCACGAAGTCGCGGTGCGCCGCCACCGCCTCGGTGACCGCGCCGGACGCCGCGAGCGTCAACGCGATCCGGTCGGACACGTCCAGATCGGCATCCCGGCGGGCCTGCTGCACGACGCGGATCACGTCCCGGGCCAGCCCCTCCGCTGCCAACGAAGGCGTCACCGCGGTGTCCAGCACCACGACGCCGGCGCCCGCGGGCAACGGCGCCGAATTCTCCACATCGGACGCGACCAGCTTCAGCTCGTACTCGCCCTCTTGCAGCGCCACCCCGGCGGCGACCGGGGCACCGTCGACCAGGTCCCACTGGCCGCCCTTGACCGCCCGGATCACCTCCTGCACGCGTCCACCGACGCGCGGACCCAGCGCCCGGGGCACCACGGTCAGCACCTGACGGCAGTACGCGCCCACGTCGTCGGTGAGCACGACGTCCTTGACGTTGACCTCGTCCGCGACCAGATCCCGGAACGGCGCCAGCGACGCCGCGTCCGGGGTCGCCACGGTGAGCGACGCCAGCGGCAGGCGGACCCGCAGCCCGCGCGCCTTCCGCAGGGACAGCGCCGCGGACGCCACGTCCCGCACCGCGTCCATCGACGCAACCAGCGCATGGTCGGCCGGGAACGCGTCAGCGCGCGGGTAGTCGGTCAGGTGAACCGACCGCTCGCCGGTCAGCCCGCGCCAGATCTCCTCGGTGGTCAGCGGCGCCAGCGGCGCCATCACCCGGCAGAGCGTCTCCAGCACGGTGGCCAGCGTGTCGAACGCATCAGTCTCGCCGGCCCAGAACCGGTCCCGCGAGCGGCGCACGTACCAGTTCGTGAGCGCGTCCAGGTACGCCCGCACCGACGCGCACGCGCCGGAGATGTCGTACTCGTCCATCTGCCGCTGCACGTCGGACACGAGCTCACCGGTCTTGGCCAGCACGTACCGGTCCAGCACGTTCGCCGAATCGGACCGCAGCCGGGCCTCGTAGCCGGACGCGTTCGCGTACAGGCTGTAGAAGTACCAGACGTTCCACAGCGGCAGCAGCACCTGCCGGACCGCGTCGCGGATCGCGCCCTCGGTGACCGGCATGTCCCCGCCGCGCAGCACCGGTGACGACATCAGCATCCAGCGCATGGCGTCGGACCCGTACGTGTCGAAGATCCGGTAGACGTCCGGATAGTTGCGCAGGCTCTTGGACATCTTGCGGCCGTCCTCGCCGAGCAGGATGCCGTGGCTCAGGCAGTTGAGGAACGCCGGCCGATCGAACAGCGCCGTGGCCAGCACGTGCATCGTGTAGAACCAGCCGCGGGTCTGCCCGATGTACTCGACGATGAAGTCGCCCGGATAGTGGTGCTCGAACCACTCCTTGTTCTCGAACGGGTAGTGCACCTGCGCGAACGGCATCGAGCCGGACTCAAACCAGCAGTCCAGCACCTCGGGCACGCGCCGCATCACCGACCGTCCGGTCGGGTCGTCCGGGTTGGGCCGGGTCAGCTCGTCGATGTACGGCCGGTGCAGGTCGGTGACCTCGACACCGAAGTCCCGTTTCAAATCGGCGAACGAGCCGTACACGTCCACCCGCGGGTACGCCGGGTCGTCGGACTTCCACACCGGGATCGGCGACCCCCAGAACCGGTTCCGGCTGATCGACCAGTCCCGGGCGTTCGACAGCCATTTGCCGAACGATCCGTCCTTGATGTGCGCGGGCGTCCAGCTGATCTGCTGGTTGAGCTCGACCATCCGGTCCCGGAACGTCGTCACGGCGACGAACCACGACGACACCGCCTTGTAGACCAGCGGCGTGTCGCAGCGCCAGCAGTGCGGGTACGAGTGCGTGTACGACTCCAGCCGCAGCACCACGCCGGCCTCCCGCAGATCCCGGATGACCGGCTTGTTCGCGTCGAAGACCTGCAGACCCTGGTACGGCGGGACGGCCGCGGTGAACCGGGTGTGATCGTCCACGGTGACGACGGTCGGGATGCCGGCGGCGTTGCACGCGATCTGGTCGTCCTCACCGAACGCGGGCGCCATGTGCACCACGCCGGTGCCGTCCTCGGTGGTGACGAAATCACCGCCGAGCACCTGGAACGCGTTCGGCCCACCCTGGTCGACCAGGAAGTCGAACAACGGCTCATACCGGCGTCCGACCAGGTCACGACCGTAGACCGTCCCGACCCGTTCAAAGCCCTCCAGATCCTTTTCGTACGCCGGAAGGCGCGCCGCCCCGAGCAGGTACCGCTGCCCGTCCCGTTCCAGAACCGCGTACTCGATGTCCGGCCCGACGGCGAGCGCGAGGTTCGACGGCAGCGTCCACGGCGTGGTGGTCCAGACCGCGACCTTCTCGCCCGTCTCGAGCTGGAACCACACGGTCAGCGCCGGATCGGTCCGATCCCGGTAGACGTCGTCCATCCGCGTCTCGGTGTTGGACAGCGGCGTCTCGCACCGGAAGCAGTACGCCAGCACCCGGAAACCCTCGTACACCAGACCCTTGTCGAACAGCGTCTTGAACGCCCACATCACGGACTCCATGTAGTCCGGATCGAGCGTCTTGTAGTCGTGGTCGAAGTCGACCCACCGGGCCTGGCGCGTCACGTACCGCTCCCAGTCCTTGGTGTACGCGAGCACGGACGTCCGGCAGGCGTCGTTGAACTTGTCGATGCCCAGCTCGACGATCTGCGCCTTGGTGGAGATGCCGAGTTGCTTCTCCGCCTCCACCTCGGCGGGAAGCCCGTGGGTGTCCCACCCGAACCGGCGTTCCACCCGCCGGCCGCGCATCGTCTGGTAGCGCGGGACGACGTCCTTCACGTACCCGGTGAACAGGTGACCGTAGTGCGGCAGCCCGTTGGCGAACGGCGGCCCGTCGTAGAAGACGTACTCGTTGCTGCCGTTCTCGCCGGCCGGCCGCTGGTCGACACTCGCCTCGAAGGTCTTGTCCGCCTGCCAGTGGTCCAACACGGCCCGCTCGACCGCGGGCAGGTCCGGACTCGCCGACACGCCGGCGGCGTCAGTGTGCTTCGGGTAGGCCATCGCTCTCCTCGCAGTTCTCCTCAACTGCGAGGACGAGCCGTGGGCCCGCGGTACCACCTCGCTTGACGGGAAGACACCCGTCCACTCGTTCGCCGGCGTCTGCGCGTGCCGGTCCGCCCGGTTCTAGTGGGGCTGGTGCCCGTTCTTCCGGAGGCTCCCCGGTGATGGCCGGTTCGTCGCCTGCGTCAGACAACGATACCGGCCCGGTCCCGATTCCCTCACCCGGATTACCGCGACCGGCTCCCGCCCGCTCTGCCCCACCCCCACACCTCTCCGCGATCTTGGAGTTGTGGTTGCCCTTATATCCGTTCCATGGTGGTCTGCGCCAACCACAACTCCAAGATCGCGGACGGGGGCGGAATCACAGGTCGGGGAACCAGAGCGCCAGCTCGCGCTTGGCGCTCTCGGCCGAGTCGGACGCGTGCACGAGGTTCTCCCGGTTGGACAGCGACAGGTCACCGCGGATAGTCCCGGGTGCGGCCTTGCGCCCGTCGGTCGCGCCGACCAGCGCGCGCACGACGTCGACCACCTGATCGCCGGACAGCACCAGGGCGACCAGCGGCCCGCCGGTCATGAACTCCTTCAACGGCGGATAGAACGCCTTCTCCACGTGCTCGGCGTAATGCTGGTCCGCCAGCTCGGCGTCCATCGTGCGCAACACCAGCGCATCGATGAGGAGACCCTTGCGCTCGAACCGGCCGAGGATCTCGCCGAGCAGACCACGACGGATCGCGTCGGGCTTGACGAGCACGAGCGAACGCTCGTTGGTGCTGCTGGACACCGGTCTCCTCCTTGCAGAATCGGGACGGTCAGCCTATCGGAGAAGCGGGCAAACTTTCTCTCACCCTCGGTAACGCCCTAGCCTGTCGGTAACAACCGGGAGGTCCATAGTGGCGAACCAGAGCGGCCGGCCCATCGCCCCCGCGCGGAAGCTGGTGGCAGCCGTATTGGGCACGCTTGCAGTGTTCGTGATGGTCTTCGGGCTCGGACTGTCCAGCTGGGCGATCGTCGTGCTGGGCCTGGCCGTGCTGGCGCTGTCCATCGCGCTCGGCATGGTCAACGTCGTCCGCCGCGGCGCCCGCGCGTGGGTTTCCGGTACCGCGCAGGTCAAGGCCGTTTCGGACCCGCCGGTCTCGTCCGCGTACGGCCGCGCCGAACTCCAGCTCGTCGTGGTGGCGCCGGGTCTTCCAGTGACCGAAGTGCTGGTACGCGATCCGCGCGTCCCGGTCGACAAGTGGCCGCGGCTGGGCGAGACGCTGCCGGTCACGGTCGATGTCGACGATATGCGCCGTGTCCGCATCGACTGGCTGAACGCGCCGGACCACGTGGATCCGCCGCCGCCCGGGCCGTCCTTCGCGGCCGACACCTACCCGGATCAGCTGGACGACTACGACGACGACCTGCTCGGCGAGCCCGAGCCACCACCGTGGGCGGCACGTGAACGGCAATGGGGAGCCGGCCCGGACGAACCCCCACCGCCTCCGCCACCGGGCGTAGCCGACGCCGGCGACCTGCGAGACAGCCCGGTCGTAGTGCGGGAAACCCCGGAAGGCCCGGTCGTGGAAGGCCAGCTCGTCGACACGGAGGCACCGCCTCCGCTGCCCCGGCGGGCGCGCTCCGGCCCGATCCCGTCCCCGTCGCCGCCGGCCGACGACGCGCCGGTCGACGGTGCGCCGGCCGCCGGTTCCGGCCCGCCGGCGGATGCCGGTTTCGCGCCGGCCGACGGTTCGGGCCCGCCGGCGGATGCCGGTTTCGCGCCGCCCGACGGTTCGGGTCCGCCGGAGGATGCCGGTTTCGCGCCGCCCGATCCGGGCT
The DNA here is from genome assembly GCA_036557765.1 of Actinoplanes sp. Lineage (GTDB taxonomy): Bacteria > Actinomycetota > Actinomycetes > Mycobacteriales > Micromonosporaceae > Actinoplanes. The sequence goes on along the minus strand of DATBGW010000296.1, from coordinate 2,006 downwards.
CCAACGAACCGCCCAGACCCAGGCCGGGCGGTCACCGGCCGAGCCCACGTCCGCGCGCGGCCGATGCAGCCGCAGCCGCGGCGAGCGCGGCCACCGCGACCGTTGCGGCCGGCGCCGCATCGGCCTCCGACGGTACGGACGCACCGCCGCGCCCGGCCGCCCCGGGACAGCGGCCGGCATCCGAGCCACGGGCCGATGACGGTCAAGCGCCCGCCGCCGAGCGACCGCGCGATCTTGACGTCGACGGTCCACCGCAGGCGACGGTCGACACAGCGGCCGGCGCCGAGCCGACGCAAGATCCGGAAATCGACCTGCCACTGGACGGCGACCCCGAGCCGCCACCGGAGACGACGGATCCGGCCGCGCGTGAGGCGGTCGCCAGCGGCCTGGTGGCCCCACCGGCCGGCGAAACCGCACCGCCCACCGAGACCGCCCAGACCGCCGAAACAGCGCCGCCGGACGAGACAGCACCGCCGGACGAGACGGCACCGGCCGCCGATTCCGAAGGGCGGGACGCGACACCGGCCGCCGAGGCCACGCCACCGGACGAGGCAGCTCGGCCCGCCGCAGATACCGGCGTCTCCAGCCCTCCCGACGAGACCGCGCCAGCCGCCGCGGGCCCCGCCGATTCCAGTCCGCCGGACGCCACCGCGCCAGCCGCCGAGGCCACGCCGGCCCCGGACACCGCCGCCGCTGTCCCGGGCGCGGCAGAGCCAGCGGACGGCGTTCCCGAGGTGAAGCCGTCCGATCCGCCGGTGATCAGCGGTGTCGACGCGCCGCTGTCGGATGCGGCCGCCACGGCCGCTGCGGCCGGGGCCGTCGCGGGCGCCTTCGCCACGCACACCGCCAACGGGCGGGCGCAGCCCGGCGCCGACGAGCAACGGGGGCCATGGTCCGATCTGGAGGGTGGTTACGAGCCCGACGACCGGGCCGGTGAGGTGATCACCGCGTATCCGAGCGCCCGGCCCGGATCGGCGGGCGCCATCCACGGCGTCGGCATCACCGTCCTGGTGACCAACCTCGAGCGGTCCATCGCGTTCTACCGGGACACGCTGGGGTTCTTCGAGATCGACCGCGGCCCCGGCAGCGCGGTGCTGGCTTCCGGAGACACCCGCCTGGTCCTGCGGACCGTTCACGATCTGTCCGGTGAGGCCGGGCGGCTCATCTACCTCAACCTGGAGGTCGGCGACGTCGAAGCGGTCTACCAGGAACTGAAAGCCAAGGGCGTGGTGTTCGTCCACGCTCCGCGCGCGGTCAACCGCGGCGACAAGCTGGAGCTGTGGTCGGCCACGTTCACCGACCCGGACCGGCACAACATCGCGATCAGCCAATGGCGGGCCGCGCGTTAGTGTGCTTGCTGATCCTCGCCGCGCTCGGACCGCTCGCGCCTCCTGAACCCGGTGAGGTCAGGCGCGCCCCGACTTGACTCAAATTGGTGCGCAGGTCGGGTGATGGCTGCAAAGGCCCTGCGGAGGCTGCAGGTCGTGTTTGGACCCGCGCCTTGGCTCCTCGGGCCCGGTTCACGCTGCGGGTGCCGCCGGTCAGCACTAATCGTGGGTCCTAGGGTGGCCGGGTGGCCCCGCAGATGCGGACGGTGAAGATCGCATTCTTTTGCGACCGTGGTCAGAATGTGGCGATCGGGTTGACCGGGCTGCCGGACGTACCGGCGAAGCGGACCGGCGCGACGGCGAGGTGGAAGGCCCACTGGCCGAGCTCGGCAGCCGTCGTCGCGCACGCCTCCAGGTCGCAGTTGTCGAGCAGCCACAAGCCCATCGCGACAAGGCCAACGGCGTGAACCGGCATCAACACGTCGTCGTACCCCGACGGTTGAACGTCCTGGGGGGTGTCAGCGCCGATCAGAGCGACCTGCCGTTCATGCAGCCACGGCAGGCAGGACGCGTGCCAGCCGGCCTGCGTGAAGCCGCTGGCCGCACCGGTCTCGTGCCGGACACGGCCATAGCCGGTCCGCAGCAGCACCGCATCGCCGGATCGCACTCGTACACCCT
>DATBGW010000295.1:0-6842 GCA_036557765.1 Actinoplanes sp. | reverse complement strand
CCACAACTCCAAGATCGCGGAGAGGGCGCGGAAGCACGGAGCGGAAAGGGAGCGGGAACGGACGCGGAGCGGAAGAAGGTGACGTCCGCAAGTCAGTGGATCAGGCCACCGCGGCGGACGGCGAACGTGTGCCCGCACGGCTGCAGCCGACACCAGGCGAACGACCGGTACACCGTGCTGGAGGTGGTGATCCGCTGGCGTGACGGCGCAGCCAGGATCAATGTGATGTGCGCTTCGCACAGGGCGCACGTCGGATCCTCATCGAGGAGTTCGTACGGTGAGTCGCTCGATCCCACGTCAGTGTCCTTCCCGGCCAGCGGCCGCGTCCCGCTTCGGCGGATGCGGGACGCGACCACTGCCGCACCATCTCGAACGCTAACAGCCGTGCGGATTCAGCCAGATCATCGGTGCGCAGTGGGTGCGTCGGCCGATCGGATGGTCTCCACCCCCCACGTCAGTAGTTCGGCCCGCTCGGAATGACGGCCACCGCTCGTACCGCAAAGGACGCCATTTCGCGTACGGGCGGGGGCAGGACGGTCAACCGAGCGCCGGTGTCCGGCAACCGGTCGAGGTTCGTCAGATGCTCGACGATCGGGATGTCGTTGCCCAGAAGCGCCTGCCGCGCCGGCTCGTCGATGCCGGAATCGAGGCCGACCAGCGCGACATTCGCATCGATCAGTTTTCCGACCGCCGCACCGGCCAGACGCGGAGAGGCCAGATCCCGATGGCGCGCGCGGCCGGTGTACAACAGCACGGCCTTGCCCCAGAGCACCCCCGGATCACCGAGATCATCGACTGCGATCTCCAGCCGGGCATATGCCCGCACGACGACGATCGAGACGCTTACCAGCCGCTCCAGCGGCACCCGCGCGAGGTCGGCGCGGTCGGGATACAGGTGGAACGGCGCATCGAGGCGGGTGCCGCCCGTGTCCCCGCCCAGTTCGTCCGAGCGGATCTCGTGCGACAGATCCACCATCACGCCCGGAAGCGTACGACCTGCTGGGCGGCATGAGTCCGGCGGGCAGGCTAGGGACCGGGACCGGCCGGCTGATCGACGATGTCGAGAAGCTGCCGCATGTCAGTGATCGTGTAGTCCGGTACGCAGTCGGGGTGCACCTTCGTTCCCTGATCGGAATCGAACATCACCGTCCACATGCCCGCCTCGCGCGCGCCGAAGATGTCGCGGTACATGTCGTTGCCGACGTAGATCGTGTTCTCGGCCGCCACACCCATGCCCTCCAGAGCGAGCTGGAACAGCCGGCGGTCCGGCTTGCGGAATCCGCGATCGCCGGAGATGACGATCGGGTTGAAGTAGTCGAGCAGCCCGACCTTGTGCATCTCGGCGCGGGCGTACGCGGTCTGCGCGTCGGTGACCACCGCCAGCGGATAGCGCCGGCGGAGCACGTCGAGGACGTCGCGCACGTACGGATAGAGATGAAGCCGCTTGCGTGAGACGCCGCGGGTCATCTCGGTGAGGAGCCGCGGCATCTGTTCGAGCTTTCCGTGCGGGAGTGCCCGGGTGTAGTCGGTCATGTGGTCGGCGATGATGCGTTCCCAGATCGCCACGGCATCGAACTCCGGGTATTCCTCCGGGCTCGAGCGGAGTTGCTCCTTCATATGTCCGAAGTAGAGCTCGCGGACGTCGTACCGGTGAAGCTCGATGCCCTGGTACGAGAGGAAGTGTGCCGCCGCGCGGAAGACCTGCTCCGCGCCTTCGTCGGTGATGATCCGGACCAGCGTTCCGTTCACGTCGAAGGCGAGCGCTCGGATATCCATGGCGAAGCCCACGCTACGGCCCGGCCCCGCGCTCTCGCCACCACCCCTCCCGCCTCCACTCCCACCCGCTCCGCTCCTCCCGCGATCTTGGAGTTGTGGTTGGAATGAATCGGGCGTAAAGCCGCGGAAAGGCAACCACAACTCCAAGATCGCCGGGAAAGGAGCCGGGGGAAGGGGCGGGAGATCGCGGAGAGAGCGGAGGCTACGGGGTGCGGAGAAGCTTCTTGGCGCGATCGATCAGGCGCTCCCCGTACTCGGTGCTGATGTAGCCGTTGCGCGCGATCCGCAACAGGTTCAGCGCCATGTAGAACGGCGCCCGCTCGGTGATCGAGTCGAACATCCCGCGGTGGTCGTCGAAGTGCGAGCTGTACTCCCACAGGAAATGCCCGATGAACGGCTCCGCACGCCGGCGGTCCCCGGTGACCGTCAGGAACGCATGGAGCAGCTCGCCGGCCACCCGGCCGACGTCGAACATCCAGTCGCCGCGCTTCATCCGTTCCAGATCGATTGCCGCGACGTCCATGTCCTGACCGAACAGGAAGTTGGCCGGCGTGGCGTCGCCATGCAGCCAGACCTGCTGGTCCGCCCACATCCGCGGCCGGTCCCGCCAGCAGTCGCGCAGGAACGCGAACTCGTCGACATCCCACTGCCCGATCCGGCCCGCCTTGCTCAGCCGGCCCACCACCGTGTCCAGGTAGCGGCAGTCCGGCTCGAAGTCGACGCCGACGCCGTTCGCGGTACGCGCGTGCTGGGTGGCCAGGAAGTACGCGAGCGCCTTGAGCCGCCAGTAGAGGTGCGCGTCGTCGCGTTTCTCGGTCGCCCGCCGGATGGCGTGGCTGAACTCCTCGCCGGAGTAGTACTCGACCGCGAGCACGCCGTTGATGTCGCTGTCGACGCCGAACGGCCGGATCACGTGGTGCGGCGACCCGACGAGGTCGTACCCGCGCAGCGTCTCCAGACCCTCGAACTCCTGACGGGCCATCGAGCCGGCCTTGTCCCGGTCGCCGCCGAAACGCGTACCGTAGAACTTGCAGATGATCTTCGTACCGCTGCGCTTCTCCTCGTACCGGTAAACCTCGTTGCTGCCGGACAACCGGTAGACGCGGTACGTGGGCCGCGACTCACGCACGCCCAGGTGGTCCCGCAGAATTCCGCCGAGGAACTCGTGGAGCGGGTCGTGCCCCGCGACGTGCCCGACATACCTGCCGTTCATCTCGAAATCCCCTCCCGTATCCCTGGCTGAGAGGGATCGGATCCGGACGGTGATACCGCCGATCCGAAAACCGACATCGGGAAAAATCTTGGTGAGGGTGTCGGATCCGGCTCCGGCCGTTCGAGGCACAGGTAGAAACCCCGAACGACAGGAGATCTGAAATGACCACGATCTGCATCCCGACGGACCGGACCACCCGGTCGCTGCTCGGCTACGGCATCGTTGCCGGGCCGGTCTTCGTCCTGGTCGGCCTCGCGCAGGCCGGCACCAGAGACGGCTTCGATCTGACGCGGCATTCCTGGAGCCTGCTCGCCAACGGCACGCTGGGCTGGATCCAGATCGCCAACTTCCTCGCCACCGGCGTGATGACGATGGCCGCGGCGGTGGGCCTGCGCCGGTCGCTGCCGATCGGCACGGCTCGTCGGTGGGCGCCGCCGTTGATCTTCATGTACGGGCTGAGCCTCGTCGGCGCGGGATTGTTCCGTGCTGATCCGGCCCAGGGGTTCCCGGCCGGTGCACCCGAAACGCCGGCGGTGAGCTGGCATGGCATGCTGCATCTGCTGATCGGCGGCATCGGTTTCCTGTGCCTCATCGCCGCATGCTTCGTCCTGGGTGCCTATTTCGCTCGCGGCGGCCGGCGGCCGCTGGCCCGGTTCTCGCGGATCACCGGCGTGGTCTTTCTGGCCGGGTTCGCCGGCATCGCCAGCGGGTCGCACGGTCCCACGACAGTGGCGTTCGTGATCGCTGTGGTCACCGTCTGGGCCTGGCTGACCACCGTTTCCCTGCACTTCTTCCGCACCACGACCGACTGACCGGAACGGAGACCGATCATGCGTTACCTGATCATGCTTAAGGCCAAGCAGCCCGCGACCCCGCCACCCCCCGAGCTGATGGAGGCGATCATGAACCTCGGCGCCGAGGCGTCCGCCGCCGGCGTGCTGCTGGACACCGCGGGCCTGCTGCCGAGCTCGGAAGGCACCCGGGTGCGGCTGTCCGGTGGCCGGCTGACCGTCACCGATGGCCCCTTCGCCGAAGCCAAGGAGACCATCAGCTACGCGTTGTACGAGGTGCGTGACAAGGACGAGGCCGTCGAGTGGGCGTCCCGGTTCCTCGGCCTGCACCGTGACCTGTGGCCGGCGTGGGAGGGCGACGCCGAGGTTCTCAAGGTGATGGGCTCCTGACATGTGCGAGGATCGGTGGCCATGACGGCCGCCGATCCTCGCCGTGTGTTGTCCACGGTGTGGCGGATGGAGTCGGCCCGGATCATCGCCGGGCTGGCCCGTCTGGTCCGCGATGTCGGCCTCGCTGAGGAGCTGGCCCAGGACGCCCTGGTCATCGCGCTCGAACAGTGGCCCGTCACCGGTGTGCCGGATCAGCCGGGCGCGTGGCTCATGGCCACGGCGAAACATCGGGCCATCGACCTCTTGCGCCGGCAGAGCCGCTACCGGGAGAAGCTCGAGGAGGTCGGACGGGCGCAGCCGCAGGTGGTCGACGTCGATCTCGCCGCCGAGGCGGACGATTACGTGGGCGATGACGTGCTGCGGCTGATCTTCACCACCTGTCACCCCGTGCTGTCGACGGAATCCCGGGTCGCGCTGACCCTTCGGCTGCTCGGCGGGCTGACCACCGACGAGATCGCCCGGGCGTATCTCGTGCCGGAGGCGACGGTGGGGCAACGCATCACCCGCGCCAAACGCACGCTTGCCGAACGGAACGTGCCGATCGAGCTGCCGCCGCCGGCGGCCGCCGCCGAACGACTGGCATCCGTCCTCGAAGTCCTCTATTTGATCTTCAATGAGGGCTACTCCGCCACGGCCGGGGAGGACTGGGTTCGCCCGGCGCTGTGCACCGAAGCGCTGCGGCTCGGCCGGCTCCTGGCCACGCTGGCGCCGCGCGAGCCGGAGGTGCACGGGCTCGTGGCGCTCATGGAACTGCAGGCATCTCGTATCCCGGCCCGGACCGCCCCGGACGGAAGTCCGATCCTGCTGCAGGATCAGGACCGGCGGCGATGGGACCGGTTGCTGATCCGGCGCGGGCTCGCCGCGCTCGACCGCGCCGATGGCACGCTCGGCCCGTACGTCCTACAGGCGTCGATCGCTGCCTGCCACGCCCGCGCGGTCACCGCCGAGGCGACCGACTGGACGCGCATCGCGGCACTGTACGACGTCCTCGCTCAGATATCGCCGTCGCCGGTGGTCGAGCTGAACCGTGCGGTGGCGGTGGGAAACGCACACGGTGCGATCCGCGGACTGGCCATTGTCGACGCTATCGACCTGCCGGATTATCCGTTCGTTCCCGCGGTACGCGGCGAGCTGCTCTCCCGGCTGGGCCGGAACGCCGAGGCCCGCGCGGAGTTCGAACATGCAGCGGCGATGACCCGTAACGCTCGCCAGCGGAGCCTGTTCGAAGGACGCGCGGCCGCACTAGGCGGCTAGCTTGCGAAACAGGTCCCTGAAGATCGCGTCACGATTCGTCCACAGTGCCTCGCGGATGAGATGGCGGCGCGGATCGTGGCTCCAAGTACCCTCCGTCGTCAGCACCGGGCTGTGCATGACGGCCGTCGGCACCCACGCGGGGTCCACCAGCCACGCCACCGCACCCACGTCCCAGATCACCTTGGACCGTGCGAAGTGGTCGGTGAAGTGCGCCGCGTAGATGTCCGCGAGGTAGTCACCGATCGGCCCGGCGCCGCGCACGTAGCGGTCGATCTCCGGCTGTGTGGTGCGCAGGTGTTCGGTGACGTTGCGGCACGGGACGTGGACCAGCGGCACGCCGCCGTCCAGCAGCACATGCGACGCGTATCCGTCCTGCTCCATGTTGAACTCGACGGCCCGGTGCCAGTACCACGGGTTGCCACCGATCCAGACGACGACGATCCGGTCCGCGATCGCCGGCTCCATCAGCAGCGCGGAGGCGACGTTGGTCGGCGCGCCGATCGTCACGACGTACAGCGGCCCGTCCGCCTGCGCCGCCCGTTCGATCAGATCGACGGCGGCCGGGCTGTGCACCGGTCGGTCCGGGGCGGCCATCCAGTTGCGCGATCCATGATGGACCGGCACGGATCGGTGCTGCGGCATCCGGTCCAGCAGGCGGTGGAGCTCGTCGTAGCTCTGCAGCATGCCCTGCTCCGGGCCGTCGGACAGCTCGTTGCGGAACGGCGCCGCGTACAGAGCCTCCACCCGGACGCGCTCCGGCGACAGCAGCGCGTAGACGACCGCGAACTGGTCGTCGATCTCGTTGTAGGTATCGGTGTCGATCACCGCAGGTACGACACCGTCAGCCGGAAGCGCAGGCACCGTCACCGCCCGACCCTACCCCCTACCCCTCCCCGCGATCTTGGAGTTGTGGTTGGCACAGAACGCCCCGAGGCGGACATAAAGGCAACCACAACTCCAAGATCGCGAATCAAGTGGCGGGGGGTGGGAACAGGTGGCGCACTTCCGGCGGGCCGTCGGTGTAGTCGAGGAGCTTCTCTTCCATCGTCCGGTCGGCGCCGGTCTGGCGGTGGTGATGCTGCTGCAGGTGCTCGGCCCACGTGGCGACCAGGTAGGACTCGACGAACCTGGTCGGATCGGTGCCGTCGCGGAACAGCTCCCAGCGCAGCGCGCCGGTACGCCGCCGGGACCGCGCGACCGGCCGGATCGCCTCCGTGAACGCGGCGGTGTTCTCCTCCTGCACCCGGTAGTTGAGCGTCACCAGGACCGGCCCGTCGGCGGGATCGGGACTGAGCAGCAGCTGCGGCGAGGGCCAGTGCGCGGACGGCATCCGGTCGAGATTGGCGGTGTTGGGCATCGGGGTACGCAGTCCGGCGATCGCACCGACGACCATCGTGACCGCGGCCACCAGCAGCGAC
>DATBGW010000294.1:0-9410 GCA_036557765.1 Actinoplanes sp. | reverse complement strand
AGTCACACGCCGTGGGCGCCGGTTCCGCAGCTGGTGGACTGGACGGCGATCGGCGACGGTTCCGCCGTGTACGGGCCGCAGATCCGGGCCGGTAACTCGCCGGAGTCGGTGTGGAAGGACTCACGCCGGGTGCGGACCGAGTACGCGCGGTCGATCGCGTACTCGGTGAACAGCCTGACCTCGTGGGTTCACACGTACGGCAAAGACAACCTGGTGATGGTGTTCCTCGGCGACCACCAGGCCGCCTCGATCGTCAGTGGCCCGAACGCCACGCACGACGTTCCGATCACTATCGTGGCCCGGGACCCGGCCGTGCTGAACCGGGTCGCCGCATGGGGTTGGCAGCCGGGCCTGCGTCCGAGTCCCACCGCGCCGGTATGGCCGATGGAGACGTTCCGCGACCACTTCCTGACAACCTTCCGCTGAGCGCCCCTTCCTCCCCCGCGATCTTGGAGTTGTGTTTGCCCTTACGCGGCATTGCGCCCGATTCGTGCCAACCACAACTCCAAGATCGCGGAGCGAGAGACGAGAAGGGTGCGGGCCACACCGATCGATGCCGGTGTGGCCCGCGTGTCCACGTGGACGGATCAGAGGCCGCGGTGCGGACCGCCGTGGTGCCCGTGGTGACCGCCACCGTGATGCCCACCGTGGTGATCGCCGCCGTGGCCGCCCTGGTGGCCGCCGCCGTGGTGGCCGCCGTGGTGGCCGCCGTGCCAGCGGTCGTCCACGGTCAGGATCCACCAGCCGCGGCGCGGACCCCACCAGACCCGCTCGCAGTCGTGGTGGTCCCAGCGGCCGATGAACTCGCCGGCCCGCCCGACCCGCTCGCAGACACCCCGCGTGCGGTAGTAACCGGCGAACCGGTCGCCGCCCTGGCTCGGCGTACGGACGACGCTCGACGACGCGGAGACGCTCGTCGCCTGCGGGGCCGCCACAGCCGGAGTGGAACCGAATGCCGCGCCGGCAACCAGCGCCATTCCCGCCATGGCCAGCATGTGTGTTGCCTTGCTCATGGAAACACCTTTTCTTGGGAGGATCATGACCGGCATAGCGAATCATCGCTTCCCGGGATGAATCAGGCATTCGGCAAGTGAGTACGCCGATCAGGTGACGGCGCTTACGTGGGAAACGGCTTCACAGAACACCCGAACGAAGTAGTCTTTTCGGCCGATCACGCGCGTATGCCCGCGGCACAGAAACCGGTCGCATGGTTCGGCGCCGAAGCCGTATCCTCGCCGCCATGCAGCGCGCAGGACTCGACACGACGACGCCGGGAGACCCCGGCGGAGCGCGCTGACGTAGTCGTTCATCCAGCCCCGGGGCGGTACCGTTCCCGGGGCTGGTGTGTCCCCCCGGCCGGTCCGCTTCCGGGCGTACGTCCGGAAGGAGACCATGATGGTCGATCACCGCAGGCTCGGGCGGGAGCTCGAGCTGTTCTGTTCCGATCCGCTGGCCGGCGCCGGTCTGCCGATCTGGCTACCGGCCGGCGCTGCAGCACGTCTGGCCGTCGAGGCGTACGTGCGGGAACGCGAACGCCGCGCCGGATATCAGCATGTGCTGTCGCCGCCGATGGGCAAGCGTGAGCTGTACGAGTTGTCCGGTCACGCGGACTACTTCGGCGACGACATGTTCCCGCCGATGCGGATGTCCGCGGGCGAGGAGCTGGTGCTGCGGCCCACCCTGTGTCCGCACCACGCGCTGGTGTTCCGGTCCCGCGGCCGGTCCTACCGCGAGCTGCCGTTGCGGATCGCCGAGCTGGGCGGCATGTACCGGTCGGAGCGGTCCGGCGTGCTCGGCGGGCTGAGCCGGGTGCGGGCCATCTCGCTTGACGACGGTCACACCTTCTGCGCACCCGACCAGGTCGTCGACGAGGTGTGCCGCGAGCTGGGCTTGATCCGCCGTGCGCACGCCGACCTGGGCGTCCGGGCGTCGAGCTTCCGGCTGTCGCTGCGCGGCGACGGCGGGAAGTTCGTTGACGACGCCGCGATGTGGGCGCGGGCCGAGGCGGTGCTGCGCGAGGCGCTGGCGCGTGCCGGCATCCCGTACGACGAGGCGCCGGGCGAGGCAGCGTTCTACGGACCGAAGATCGACATTCAGGTACGGGACGACGCCGGCCGCGAGCTCACCCTGTCGACCGTGCAGGTGGACTACGGCAAGCCGCACCGGTTCGGGTTGGAGTATGTGGCGGCGAGCGGCGAACGGCAGGTCCCCGTAATGATCCACCGGAGCATGGTGGGCAGCATGGAGCGGTTGTTCGCGCACTTGATCGAGGTGCATGCCGGTGCGTTTCCGGCCTGGTACGCACCGGTGCAGATCGAGGTGCTTCCGATCGGGGACGAGCAGGCCGAAGCCGCGGCGGCCGTCCGGGACGCCGCGATCCAGGCGGGGCTGCGCGCGGACCTGTCCGCCGGAGCGTCGCTGGCGACCCGGGTCCGGCGGGCGGCGCAGCGCAAGGTGCCGTTCGTGGCGGTGATCGGCGAGCGGGAGGCCGCGGCCGGTGCGGTGGCGTTACGCCGGCGCGACGGCTGTGAGCTGCCGCCGATGCCGGTTGCGGAGGCGCTGCGGCTGATCGCCGACGCCGCGGCGATGCCCGCCTGATATCGATCTCGGAGTTGTGGCTGGCACGGCAACCACAACCCCAAGATCGCGGGGTAGTAACGACCGGGGATCGTGGGGCATACGCTCGTGTGCATGCCCGTATCCGAGGACACCACGATTGCGCTCACCGCGGACGGCGTGACGGTGCTGATCGATCTCGGCGGCACCGGCCTGCCGGTGATCGCCTACTGGGGACCGGAACTCCCCGGCCTCGACGCCGACCAGGCGGCCGCGATCGTGGACGCGAGCGTCATGGTGTCCGGCACCAACAACCTCGAACCGCATCCGCGGGTCGCCATCCTCCCGGAGCACCGCACCGGATGGACCGGCCGGCCGGGCCTGCGCGGGTCGTTCGCCGGGATCGGGTGGTCCCCCGCGTTCGCCGTGACGTCGGTGACTGTCGACGGCGCCGCGGTCGACGGGCACGTCGGCGCCGGCGCCGGCCGCGTTCAGGTTGACGCTCTCGACGACGCCGGACGGCTCCGACTCCGGCTGATCCTCGAGCTGTTGCCCAGCGGCCTGCTGCGGACGCGTGCCACCGTGGAGAACCTGGCTCCGGATCCGTACCAGCTGGACGATTTGGTCCTGTCCCTGCCGGTGCCGGGCGAGGCCACCGAACTGCTGGACTTCGCCGGTCGGCACAACCAGGAACGGGTGCCACGCCGCGGCCCGCTCCCGGACGGCGCCCATGTCCGGGAGAACCGCAAGGGCCGCACCGGCGCGGACAGCGCCTACATTTTGCACGCCGGCACCGCCGGCTTCGGCTTCGGCACCGGGCGGGTCTGGGCCGTGCACACCGCCTGGAGCGGCAACCACACCCACTACGCCGAGCGCGTGTTCACCGGCGAACAGCGGATCGGCGGCGGTGAGCTGCTGCTGCCCGGCGAGATGCGGCTGGCCACCGGCGAGTCGTACGAGAGCCCGTGGATCTACGGCTCGTACGGGAACGGGCTGGACGAGGTGGCCCGGCGCTTCCACCGGCACCTGCGCGCCCGCGACCCGCGGGTCTCCACCGAGCGCCCGGTCACGCTCAACGTCTGGGAGGCGGTCTACTTCGACCACGACGCGGACAAGCTCATCGAGCTCGCCGAACGGGCCGCCGCGGTCGGCGTCGAACGTTTCGTGCTGGACGACGGGTGGTTCGGCTCCCGGCGCAACGACCGGTCCGGGCTGGGTGACTGGGTCGTCTCCGCCGACGTCTGGCCGCGCGGGCTGCATCCGCTGGTGGACCGGGTCCGCGAGCTCGGCATGCGGTTCGGGCTCTGGTTCGAGCCGGAGATGGTCAACCCCGACTCGGATCTGGCCCGCGCTCATCCCGACTGGATCATGGCGGCCCGCGCGGAGTGGCCGCTGGAATCGCGGTACCAGCAGGTGCTCAACCTTGGGATCCCGGAGGCGTACGAGCACGTCAAGTCACAGATGATGGCAATACTGAAGGACTACCCGATCGACTATCTCAAGTGGGACCACAACCGTGACCTCGTCGAGGCGGGGTCGCAGCCCGACGGCGGCCGTCCGGGCGTGCACGCACAGACGCTCGCGGTGTACCGGCTGATCGACGAGCTCCGGGCCGCCCATCCGGGACTGGAGATCGAATCGTGCTCCTCCGGCGGCGCCCGGGTCGACCTGGCCGTCCTCGAGCGGACGGACCGGATCTGGGTCTCCGACAACATCGACCCGCACGACCGCCAGCACATGCTGCGGTGGACGGCGCAGCTGGTGCCGCCGGAGTATCACGGCTCGCACATCGCGTCGGGCCGGTCGCACACCACCGGCCGGCGACACGACCTGGGCTTCCGGGCCGCGACCGCCATCTTCGGCCACCTCGGCATCGAATGGGACCTGACCACCGCGACGGACACCGAGCTCGCCGAGCTGGGCGCGTGGGTGACGTTCTACCGCGAGCACCGCGACCTGTTGCTGAGCGGCGATCTGGTCCGGATGGACGGGTACGACGACCGCGTCCTCGTGCACGGCGTCGTCGCGCCCGACCGCTCCCGGGCGCTGATCGCGATGGTCACGCTGGCCAGCCCGTACCCGGACCCGGTCGGGCGGCTGCGGTTCCGGGGCCTGGACCCGGACCGCGCGTACCGTCTCCGGCCGCAGCTCGTCGCGCCCGGGCCGGCCGGCCTGCACCCACCGCAGTGGTGGGGCGCGCAGCACCACGGTCGTGTCTTCAGCGGTGCCACGCTCGAGCACCTCGGCGTCGCCTGCCCGCGCGTGTATCCCGATCAGGTGGTGCTCTACCGCGCCGACGCTGCCGGAGAGCAGGCGTGACACGGGACTACGTGCGGTGGCACGAGCAGTACGACTCCCCCGGATCGGGGCTGGCCCGCCGGCTCGATGTCGTTCAGCGTGAACTGCGACGGGCGTTGACCGACGCTCCCCACGACGATGACGGCACCCGGCGCCTGATCAGCATGTGCGCCGGCGAGGGGCGCGATGTGCTGCCGGTGCTCGCCGATCATCCTGCCGGCGCCGCCGTGCGGGCACTGCTCGTCGAGCTCGACCGCACGCTGTCGGACCGGGCGCGGGAGACAGCAGTACGCCTCGGCCTTTCCACCGTCACGGTACGGACGGCAGACGCCGGCACCCTCGATTCGTACGGTGGCTTCGTCCCGGCCCACCTGCTGCTCGCGTGCGGGGTGTTCGGCAACGTCACGGTCGAGGACGCGGAACGGACCATCGCCGCTCTGCCGGGCGTGCTGACCGACGACGGCATCGTGATCTGGACCCGCGGCCAGTTCGACGAGGGCACCGATCCGAGCCTGCACCTGCGCGACTGCTTCGCAGCGGCGGGATTCACCGAGGTCTCGTTCATCCGGCCCAGCGACGCCCATTTCCGGGTCGGTGTCCACCGGCTGAGCTCCCGCGGCCGGCTGTTCACCTTCGTGCGCTGAGCGCGATCCGGGGGCGGCGGGCATCGACGAGCTCGGTGAACAGCTGCTCCCACATCTGCCCCACCGACGACATCGAGTACCGTTCCGACGCCGTCAGCGCCGCGGCACCCATCGCCTTCCGCTTGGCCGGGTTCTCGATCAGGTCGCAGATGCCCGCGGCCAGCGCGTCGGCGTCCTGCGGCGGCACCAGCAGGCCGGACCGGCCGTGCTCGATCACGTCCGCGGGTCCGGTAGGGCAGTCGAACGCCACCGCCGGCAATCCCGCCGTCATCGACTCCAGCAACACCATCGGCAGGCCCTCGAAGCGGGAGCTCAACACGAAGACGGACGCCTCCGCCAGCCGCTTGTCCAGCTGTCCGGTCACTCCCTTCAGGTGCGCGCGTCCGGTCAGCCCGAGACGGTCGATCTGCGCGGCGAGCGAATCCCGGCTCCCGCCGCTGCCGAAGATCCACAATTGCCAGTCCGGATGCCGGGCGGAGACTTCCCGGAACGCATCGAGCAGCAGGTCGAAACCTTTCTGCTTGACCAGCCGCCCGGCCGCGATGAGCACCTTCGACTCGAGCGCGGCCGGCGGAAGCGGCCACGCCGGAATCCCGTTGGGAATGCATTCCAGCCGTACGCTCGATCCCCGCAGCGCCCGGCGGTAGTCCTGCAGGTCGTGCTCGGTCAGCACGGTCACCGCGTCGACCCGGGGATAGGTCCGCACGATCGAGTGCCGAAGCGCGGGCTTGTACGTTCGGAGGTTCATGTGGTCCTGCGCGACCCGGATCACGTCGCGGTGCGCCACCCGGGCGGACAGCAGGTTGAGCCCGGGCCGGGTGGTCACGAGGATCCCGTCGCGAACGGATCGCAGATACCGCAGGATCTGGACATCGACCACCGGATCCCAGCGCGCGAACCGGTTGTCGGAGCCGTGCGGGAACGGGTTCTGGAATCGCCGCGTCTTGCTCATCAGTCGCGACGACCGGTCCGCCGGATCGGAGCGGCGCTTGCCGTCCCCGCGCAGATCGGTCAGCGGAATCAAGCGAACCCGGGGATCGATCCTGAACCCCGGCTCCTCCCGGTGCCGGTAGACGCTGGCGATCTCGACCTCGTGATCAGCGCACATGGCGTTGGCCTGGTTGACGACCGTCCGGACCGTCCCACCGAACGCGTACGCGTTCAGGATCAGGTATCTAATCCTCACGACGATCCACCGTAGCGCCTTCCGCTGACCGTAAACGCCTGCAAACCGCGCTTTTAGGACTACGGCTACCGGCGCGGGCCAAAAGTCACCCGTACGCGTGCGCTTGACCCTGACACGGTGTCAGGCCTTAGACCGGAGGTGTCATGTTCACCATCGGAGACTTCGCCCGGCTCGGGCAGGTGTCGGTACGGATGCTGCGGCACTACGACGCCGTCGGACTGCTCCGGCCCGACCGCGCCGAGTCGAACGGCTATCGCCTGTACGGTGCGCACCAACTCGCCCGGCTGAACCGGATCGTGGCTCTGAAGGACCTCGGCTTCACCCTCGAGCAGGTCGGATCGATCATCGATGACGAGCTGAGCCCGGACGAGCTGCGCGGCATGTTGCGGCTGCGGCGCGCGAACCTGCAGGCGGAGGTCGCCGCGGCATCCGCCCGGCTGGCCGGCGTCGAAGCGAGGCTCCGCCTCATCGAAAGCGAGAACGGCATGCCACTGGACGAGGTTCAGCTCAAACACGTCGCCGCGATCAGGGTCGCGGAGCTCACCGCCGTCGCCGACGGGTACGACCCGGACAGCATCACGCCGGTCATCACACCGCTGTTTCCGGAGCTGCATGGCCGGCTGACCGCCGGCGGGATGAGCCCGGCCGGACCCGCGATCGCCTACTACGAGACCGACCGCGACAGCGCCGTGCTCGTGCACGCGGCCTTCCCGATCTCCGGCGACGGCCCGGATGGGGCGGATGACGAACTCCGTATCGTCGATCTGCCCGCCGCCGAGGTCGCGGCGATCGTGCACCACGGCCCGATGGCCGGTGTTCTGTCCACCCTGCAAGTCCTGGCTGCTTGGCTCGAAGCCGGCGGGCACCAGCCGGCCGGGCTGCACCGCGAGGTGTACCTGAACTACGCACACGGCGATCCGGACACGTGGGCGACCGAACTGCAGGTTCCGGTCCGCAAGGACGAACGATGAGCGACCTCCTCTTCCGGTCGGCGACCGAGACCGCCGAGCTGATCCGGCACGGCGAGGTCGGCTCGGCCGAGGTCGTCCGGGCCCAGCTGGACCGCATCCGGACCGGAAATCCCGCGCTCAACGCCCTGATCGAGGTGCATGCCGACCAGGCGTTGGACGCCGCCGGTAAAGCCGATCGGGCGGTACGCCACAACGAACCCACGGATGCGCTGCACGGCGTTCCGATCAGTGTCAAGGAGGCGTTCGGCGTCGCCGGCTTCCGTTCCACGTGGGGCAATCCCGGCTGGGCGGAACACCGCTCCGACCGCGACGCCACCGTCGTGTCCCGGCTCATCGCCGCCGGCGCCATCACCGTCGGAACAAGCAACGTGCCGGTCATGCTGGCGGACTTCGGACAGACCGACAACCCGGTGTACGGCCGGACGGTCAACCCGTGGGATCCCGGCCGGGCGGCGGGCGGATCGACCGGTGGGGGCGCCGCCGCGGTCGCCGCCGGGCTCAGCTTCCTCGACTACGGCTCCGACCTCGCCGGCTCGGTACGGATTCCCGCCGCGTTCTGCGGCGTCTACGGCCTCAAACCGACGGTGGGCATCGTGCCGGGCACGGGATTCCAGCCGCCCGGCCCGCCGGCTCCGCCCAGCGAACGGACCTATCAGGTCGCCTTCGGCCCGCTGGCCCGCTCGGCCGCCGACATCCGTGCCGCCCTGGTGTGCACTGCAGGGCCGGAGCCACCACGGTCACACGCGCTGCGGTGGTCGCTGCCCGCACCGCGCCATTCGCGGCTCACGGACTTCCGGGTCCGGTACGTCCTCGACCACCCGGCAGCGCCGGTCGGCGGCGACGTCGGGAGCACGCTGTCCGACGCACTGGACGGGCTGGCTCGAGCGGGCGTGACACTGACCGAAGGCTGGCCGGACGGCGTCGACCCGGTCGCCGACGTCACCAGCTTCGGCGCCCACCTCACCCTCTACTTCGCACACCTGGGCGAGCCCGCCGACCTGGCCCTGCCGGACGCCATCGAGCAGGAGCGGCACCGGATGGCGTCCCGGCAGGCCTGGCAGAACTGCCTTACCAGCGACGCGGACGTCTTCCTGTGCCCGACCGTCAGCACCGTCGCCATCCCGCACGACGATCGGCCGTTCGCCGACCGCACGGTCGACACCGGGCGGGGCGCGCTGCCGTACCGCAATCTGCCGTTCTGGATCGCACCCGCATCCCTCACCGGGTTGCCGGCTCTCAGCGCGCCGCTCGGCGGCCGGCTTCCCGTTGGCCTGCAGGTGGTCGGCCCACTGTTCGAGGACGACACGGCGATCACGTTCGCCGACCTGGCCGCCGACGTCATCGGTGGTTATCGGCCGCCGGCACCCTGAACGGCGCCCGCTCGGAACACGATCGCCGTCGATTGAACCGTACGGCGGATCTGACCGTGGAGTGACAAACGGTGCTGCGCAACGGCCGACCCGAAAGGAAGATCGTGTCCTTCTCAGAGCCCTCGTACGACCCGCAGCGTTCTCCGAACCCCGCGCCCCAGTCGGCGCCACCGGTCATGGTGGGCCAGCCGGTCCCGCCGTCGGCCACCACGTTCGCCCCTCCGCAGGGAATGCCGCCGATCGGCTGGCCGGTCCCGTCGCCCCCGCCCCGCAAGCGTCGCATCTGGCCGTGGATCGTCGGTGCCGCTGCCCTGCTCGTGCTGCTGCTCGTCGCCGGCCTCGTCCTTGTCGGTGTCGTGGTCGCCGCCAACAAGGCGGCCGTCAG
>DATBGW010000293.1:0-8941 GCA_036557765.1 Actinoplanes sp. | reverse complement strand
GGTAGGTCGCCTCGTTCGCCCGTTCCAGCAGAAACGCGATCCGGTGCAGGTCCGCAACAGGTTCCCGACCACTCACACCGCCCACCGTACGTATCCCTCCGCGATCTAGCGGCCAGGTCCCCCGCGATCTTGGAGTTGTGGTTGCCCTTATGCGGACTCTGTCCGCATTCATGCCAACCACAACTCCAAGATCGCGGGGGACGGACACGGCTCGCGGCCGGTGTAATCCCATGATCTCGGGGGGCGGGCGTGGCTGGTTACGGTTGTGGGGTGCGGACGATCGACTGGGTGGATGGGGCGGTCGAGCTCATCGACCAGACGGCGCTGCCTGGCCAAGAGCGGATGCTACGGATCACCGCGGTGGACGACCTGATCGCCGCGATCCGGTCCCTTGCCGTACGCGGTGCGCCGGCGCTCGGCGTGGCCGGGGCGTTCGGCGTCGCGTTGGCCGCCCGGCAGTTCGCCACCGACCCGGCCGGCCTGGCCGATGCCGTACAACGGCTGGAAGCAGCGCGCCCGACGGCCGTCAACCTGGCCCGCGGTGCGCGCCGGGTCGCGGCGCTGCTACCGCGCGGCCCCGAGGCCGTACTGGCGGAGGCGTGCGCGGTCCGGGATGAGGAGATCGCCGCGTCGGCCGCGATGGCGGGCCGCGGCGCGGATCTGATGGTGGCGCTGTGCGGTGAACGCCCGCGGTTGCTGACGCACTGCAACACCGGCGCCCTCGCGGCGGTGACCGGCGGCACCGCGCTCGGTGTGGTCGGCGAGCTGCACCGCCGCGGCGCCCTGGCCGGCGTGATCGCCAGCGAGACCCGGCCGCTGCTGCAGGGCGCGCGGCTGACCGCCTGGGAGCTCGCCGAGCTGGGCGCCGCGTTCCGGGTCGCCGTGGACTCCGCGGGCCCGTTCCTCATGGCGCGCGGCGAGGTCGACGCGGTAATCGTCGGCGCGGACCGGATCTGCGCGAACGGCGATGTGGTCAACAAGATCGGAACGTACGCGCACGCGCTCGGCGCGCACCGGGCCGGCCTGCCGTTCGTGGTCGTGGCGCCGGAGTCCACGGTGGACACCGACACGCCGGACGGCGGCGCGGTCGCCATCGAGGACCGCGGCGCCGCCGAGGTGACGGCGTTCTCCGACGCGGTCAATCCGGCCTTCGACGTGACGCCGCACGACCTGGTCACCGCGATCGTCACCGACCGGCGGGTGATCCGCTTGGATCGCGGCGAGAGAGTCTGAGTTCGCTGGCCGTGCTGTCACTCGATGGCTGCCTGCCGAGCGCTCCCGGCGAGACGCGACGCCACCCCCAGACCCTCCGCGATCTTGGAGTTACGGTTGCCCTTCTGCGGGCTTTGCCCGCATTCGTGCCAACCACAACTCCAAGATCGCGGGGGTGGAGTGAGGGGGCGGCGTTCGCTAGGCAGCGGGCTTCCAGGGCTTCAACCACTCGGTCTCCGGCCAGCCCTCGGCCGCTGCGAGCAGCGGGTACGCGGTCGCGCCGTCGATCGACTCGCGGATGATGTCGGCGTGCCCGGCGTGCCGCGCGGTCTCCTGAATCAGGTGCAGCAGCACCCAGCGCAGCGTCCAGTGATCCATGTCCCGGCGGTTCCACGGGACGTCGTGGTCGATCGGGATCTCGTGGGCGAGGTCGCCGATCTCGGTCACCGTCTTCTCCGTCCGTTCCGCCACGCGGTCGTACCGGTCGAACACGTCCTCGATGGTCTCGCCGTCGGCCAGCCGGAAGTTGGCGGCGTACGCGCCGTAGTCCACGGTCTGCGGCTCAGCCCGTACGGTGGAGATCCAGTTCTCCTCGGTGGAGGCGCAGTGCTTGATCAGCCCGCCGACGGTGAGCTCACTGGCGGTGGGGGCGGACCGCAGCTGTTCCGGCGTCAACCCGTACGCGGTCAGCCTGATGACGTAGCGCATCTGGGCTAGGTAGCCGAGCAGTCCGTCGATCTCGTTCGTGATGGCGCCGACCTGAGCGGGCATGGCTTCTCCTTCGTGTTGGTCCGTCGCCTCCAGGCTAGGGACCATTGCGGCCAGTTTCCGGCCGCATTGCGACGACTTCGCGCCGCTGCCGGTCCACCGCAGTGACCCAGCCGCCCACGCGGCCGAGCCGTCGCAGAACGTCGGGCCGGGCCGGCAGGGTGGCCTGCTCTCCGGGTACCGGCGGCCAGGCCGTACGGGCGGCGTTGGCCTGCGCGAGCAGCGGCCGTAGCGCGGCGACCGGGTCCGGCGCCGCGAGCGCCGCGCGCAGATCGTCCATTGTCTTCAGTACGCCGTCCAGAGCCGGCCGTACCGCGGTCGCGTTGCCGCCACACATCGCGGCGACCAGCTCCGGGCGGCTTCCGGCCACCCGCGTGCCGTCCCGGAACGAACCCGCGGCCAGCGCTGCCGCCAGCGGATCGTCGGCCACCACGGCGGCGAGCGCCGCGGCCAGCAGATGGGGTACGTGGCTGACCGCCGCGACCGCCCGATCGTGTTCGTCCGCGGTCGTGGGAACGACCCGGGCGCCCAGGCCGGTGAACAGCTCCGCCAGCGTGAGCCAGTCCGGCAGGCTGGTCCGGTCCGGTTCCAGGCAGAGAACCCAGGCACAGCCGGCGAAGAGTGCGGGATCGGCCGACCGGAAGCCGGACGTTTCCTTGCCGGCCATCGGATGCCCACCCACGAACGCGAAGTCCCCGGTCAGATCGCGAACCGGGCCCTTCACCGACGTCACGTCGGTGACCAGGCCGGAATAGCCGGCCATCTCCCGCAGCACGGCGGGCAGTGCCGGCAACGGTACGGCCAGCACCACCAGGTCGGCCTCGCCGGTGGCGTCGCGGATCGTGCCGGCGACCTGCCAGCGCGTTCCGGCAGCGGCTCGGGCGGCCGCGGTACGGGCGGTGGCCCGGGTCGCGGGATCCGCGTCGAAGCCGATCACCCGGTGTCCGCGGGCCGCGAGCGCTTGCAACAACGAGCCGCCGATGAGCCCGAGGCCGATCACCGCGACGTCCACGCCGGAACTCTCGCACACCGCACAAGATCATCCGTACGGACCGGCCGCACCAACCGTTCCCTGGTCGTTATAGCCCGTTTCGTCACTAGAGCACAGCAATAGACACCGTTAGGTTGTGAGAGCAGATCACGCGGGGCCGCCGCACCTTGCCGGCACCTTCTCCGCGATCTTGGAGTTGTGGTTGCCCATATCGGCTTGTTGTCCGGTTTTGTGCCAACCACATTTCCAAGATCGCGGGAGAAGGGAACGGCGCGGAGTGCGGGGAACGGCGCGGGGCGTGCGGGGGATTGAGATGGCTTTTCTCGGGGGCCGCATCCTTTGGGCGGGGATGCGGCCCCACTCATGCCGATAGGCTTGACGGCATGAATGAGCGGCCCCGGTCGTGGGGTGTCGCGGTGCCGTCGGGGCTGTTCCCCGGTCAGCAGTTGCGGCCGATCTACCGCGAACCGCATCCGATCAATCCGGGCGCCCTGTTGAGCGGCATGGGTGCCGCCGTCGTCTGGTTCGGATTGTTCGCCGGGCTGGCCCGCGACCTGGCGAGCTATGCGTGGTGGACGCTGCTTGCCGCCGTCACCGCGTGGGTGATCGCGGCGGTGCTGGCGATCGTGGGCGACCGCGGCGTGGCGGTCGGCGTGGCGCTCGTGAGCGGCTTCGGTCTGGCGCTCGCGGGCGGGTTCGTGGCCGCCAAATGGATCACTACCAGCGACTGGCCGATGTGGTGACTGTCCACTGACAGTGGTGTATCCGTGGCGTACCGCAGTTGGCCTTGACGAATGCCGACACGCTGGGCACATTCGGCTCATGGCCCCTTCTCCGCAGCGGCTCGACCCCGATCGTCGCCGTCGCCGGCTGGAGCTGCTGGCCGCTCTGGCGGACGCCAAATCGGCCCGCGAGCGAGTCCAGCCACAGCGGCTGCGCGGCGCCCGAATCCGCGAGCTGATCGCCACCCGCCGTCGTTTCGTTAGCTGAGTGTCACTCCTTGGGGCGTGGCGCGGTACACGCGCCGCGGTTGCCGCTACCGTCGGCGCTGAGGACAAAGTCGCGTTGGGGGAATCGTGTCGACTTTCGCTGCCGCCGTCGCCCGGGGCAAGAACGGATGGACGGCGTCGGAGCTGGATCTGTCCGGCGTGGCAGACATCGACGAGGTGGTGGACCGGCTGCGCGACGCCGAGCCGGATGCCGACGTTTCACTGCTGTTCGTCGAGGCCGACGACCAGTACCTGGTCATCCTCCGCCTGGACGAGGGTGAGGATCTGCGCGTGTTCGGCTCCGACTCGGCGTTCGCGGAGGAGTCGCGGATCGGCGCCATCCTGCTCGGCGAGGTGGAGGCGCCGGCGCTGGAGATCGACGATCTGGCCGCACCGCCGGCGGCCGACGACGAGGAGGAGGAGGAAGAGGAGCCGGCGTCCGACCCCGACGCCGACCCGGTGGGCGACGCCGATCTGCTCACCGACCTCGGCATCACCGCACACCGGTTGCTCAGCCTGTGCAGCCAGGAAGGCACGCTGCCCTCGGACGTGACGGCGGAGATCTGCCAGAGTCTGGGCTGTGCCGACGAGCTGGACGACCTCCGCGAGGCGTGATGCCCCGGCCGGCGCACGTGGTGTGGATGCGCCGGGCGCTCGCGGTGGCGTCATCCTCCGGAGTGGACGTTCCGGTCGGCGCGGTGGTCTACGACGCCGCCGGCGAGGAGTTGGCGTCCGCCGGCAACGAGCGCGAACGGTTGGGTGATCCCACCGCGCACGCCGAGACTCTGGCGTTGCGCCGCGCCGCCGCCGTGACCGGCGCTTGGCGCCTGGACGGCTGCACGTTGGTGGTGACAGTGGAGCCCTGCACGATGTGTGCCGGCGCGCTCGTTCTCGCCCGGGTGTCCGCGCTGGTGTTCGGCGCGTGGGAACCGAAGACCGGCGCGGTGGGGTCGCTGTGGGACGTGGTCCGGGTCCGGCGGCTGAACCACCGGCCGGAGGTCTACGGCGGCGTGCTCGAACGGGAGTGCGCGGCGTTGATGCGCGACTATTTCCGTTCCTGAACGGCATCGGCGGTCACCGCGTCCAGACCGATCTGCACCATCTCGCCGAAGCCCTGCTCCCGCCGGGCGGAGTCCATCCGCTCGCCGCGCTTGATGTGGTCGCTGACGGTGAGCACCGTGAGTGCCTTGGCACGGTACCGGGCCGCGATCGTGTAGATGGCGGCCGATTCCATCTCCACCGCCATCACGCCGTAGTCGGCCAGCGTGTCGTACAGGTCCGGACGGTCGGTGTAGAACGCATCAGCGGCCAGGATCGGACCGACCCGCAGCGCGATCCCGCGTTGTTCGGCCGCCTCCGCGGCGGCGCGCAGCAGCTCGAAGTTCGCGACCGGCGCGTAGTCGATCAGCCCGTCGAACCGGGCCCGGTTCATGTTGGAATCCGTTGCGGCCCCGATGCCGGCGATGACGTCGCCCAGGTGCAGGTCGTCGACGATCGCGCCGCAGGAGCCGATCCGGATCAGGAAACGGACGCCGTAGTCGTTGATCAGCTCGTGGGTGTAGATCGACGCCGACGGCATGCCCATGCCCGATCCCTGTACCGAAACCGGCACGCCGCGCCACGTCCCGGTGAAGCCGAGCATGCCGCGCACCTGGGTGTAGCAGTGGGCATCGTCGAGGAACGTCTCGGCGATCCACTTGGCCCGCATCGGGTCGCCGGGAAGCAGGACGCGTTCGGCGATCTCGCCGGGCTGCGCGCCGATGTGCACGCTCATGCGGGTCTCCTTGTTCGGTGGCGGACGTGTCGATCCTGCCAGCCCGGATCGGTTGATCGGACACGCGTCCGGTAACCTATCCGGCGGTGGTGTGTCCGAGCGGCCTAAGGAGCACGCCTCGAAAGCGTGTGAGGGTTTACGCCCTCCAAGGGTTCAAATCCCTTCACCACCGCCACCCTGCGATCGCCCGGTGAGCGCAAATGCGCGCGCCGGGCGTTTCCGCGCCGGGATTCCACGAACGTCTTTGCTTACGCACTGTGCGAAAATGCGCGACCCCGGCCGAGCTCCGAAACTGCCCTTCAGCTTCTTCACAGCATGATCAAAATGCCTGGTCAGATGACGTACGCGTGACGGTGCCGTTTCGTCGCGACGCGAGCACCAGGGCGTACGCACGAAGACCAGGCCAAACTACGAAGAGTAACAACCGTTGAACCGCCCTAATACATCGGTGTCGGGGCAAGGGGTGACGACCAAAATCAGCGATTCGGCCGACCCCCGCGCGGACGGGCGGTGAGAAAGTCTCGCAGCTTGCCTCAGGCAGATCCGTCAATGCCTGTCTTATGGTGGCGATGTGAGAGTTGACCAGCACTGGTGGAATGGTGACGTCCGGCTCGCACGGCGGGACGTCTACGTCCGCACTGACGGAGAGCTCTGGGAAGTTGAAGCCCAGATGGGCGGCCCCGAAGGGAAATCCAAGGTGCAGCAGTGTCCAGGTAAGGCGTCCGCGCTGATCCTGGCAGACGCGTGGCGCGGTTCACGCTGGCAGTGGCGCCAGATCTAGGACGCCAGGGAGCCCGGCTGTGCCGGCACTCTAGAAACCTCACGGCTCAGCCGATCGACACCGGGCCGGACCCATCGGGTCCGGCCCGGTCGCATGCGGCGACCCCTTACCGGACGGACCTCGTGTCCGTCAATGCCCGAACGGTCCGTTCTAGCCTGTATTGCCAGTCGACCGGGGACGAAAGTGATTCCATGCAGGCCACAGTGACCGATCACCGCTCTGCCGTCGCCGTCCTTCACCTGAGCGGCGAACTGGATGCCAACACCGCGATGACGTTGCACGCGACGCTCGCCGAGCTGCTGAACCGCCCGGTTCCGCGGATCGTGGTGGACCTGTCCGATCTGAGGTTCTGCGACTCCGTAGGGCTCAGCGCGTTCATCACCAGCAAGCAGGTGATCGCCGCGCGGGGCGGCTGGCTCAGGTTCGCGAGCCCGAACGCTTTCCTCACTCAGCTCATGGCGACGGTCGGGTTGAGCCGGTACTTCGCCGTCTTTCCCGACGTGGACGACGCCATCGCGGCCGTCGACGTCTAGATCTTTTCAGTTTCCTTCCAGAGGAATAGCGTGCGCCCTCATACCCCTGAGAGGAGCGCATGCCGTGACTCAACCTCCCGAAGCACCGGACACCGCCGGACTCGAACAGTTCGGCTACCGGCAGGAACTCAGCCGTTCACTGAGCTTCACCGACCTGCTGATCTACGGACTCATCTTCATGGTGCCGATCGCGCCCTTCGGCATCTTCGGCAGCGTCTACAACGGATCCGGGGGCATGGTCGCCCTGGCGTACGTGGTCGGCATGGTGGCGATGATGTTCACCGCACTGTCGTACGCGCAGATGGTCCGCGCGTTCCCGATGGCCGGCTCGGTCTACAGCTACGCCGGGCGCGGCATCGCCCCACCGGTCGGCTTCCTTGCCGGCTGGGTGATCCTGCTCGACTACGTCCTCGTGCCAGGTCTGCTCTACCTGGTGGCCAGCGTTGCAATGCATTCGCTCGTTCCGGCGATCCCGGTGTGGGTGTGGCTTGCCGCCTTCGTGGTGCTGAACACCGTGGTCAACTACCTCGGCATCCAGATGACCGCGCGGGTCAACCGGTACATGCTGATCGCCGAGCTGATCGTACTGGCGATCTTCATCGTGGTCGGAATCGTGGCGCTCGCATCGGGCAAGGGTGCCGGTTTCTCGCTGAGCCCGCTCTACAACGCCGACACGTTCTCGTGGTCGGTGGTGTTCGGCGCGGTGTCCATCGCCGTGCTGTCGTTCCTGGGCTTCGACGGCATC
The DNA here is from genome assembly GCA_036557765.1 of Actinoplanes sp. Taxonomy (GTDB): domain Bacteria; phylum Actinomycetota; class Actinomycetes; order Mycobacteriales; family Micromonosporaceae; genus Actinoplanes. The sequence continues at coordinate 1,148 of DATBGW010000293.1, read as the reverse complement.
TCGATGCTGGCCGAGGAGAGCCGCGCGGACACTCGCCAGATCGGCCGGGCGATGGTGGGCGCGCTGCTGTTGGCCGGCGTGCTGTTCATCGTGCAGACCTGGGTGGCCGCGCTGCTGGTGCCGGACGCGCCGGGCCTGCTGGCGAACGGTGACCCGGAGGGTACGGCGTTCTACGACGCGGCACGGGCCGCGGGCGGCGGCTGGCTGGCCGGCCTGACCGCGTTGGCCACCGCCATCGCCTGGGGGTTCGCCAACTCCCTGGTCGCCCAGGCCGCGACCAGCCGGCTGCTCTACGCGATGGCCCGCGACCGGCAGATGCCCGGCTTCCTGGCCCGGATCAACGAACGGCACAAGGTGCCCGCCAACGCCACCCTGGTGGTCGCGGCCATCTCGCTGGCGCTGGGCCTCTACATGGCCAGCCGTGACGACGGCATCTCCCTGCTGTCCACTTTGGTCAACTTCGGTGCGATGACCGCGTTCCTCGCGCTGCACGTCGCGGTCGTCGTCCACTATGTCGTACGGCAGGGCAGTCGCGACTGGCTGCGCCACCTCGCGGTGCCGGTGATCGGGTTCCTGATCCTGTTGTATGTGGTGATCAACGCGAAGGTGGCGGCTCAGGTGCTCGGATTCGTCTGGCTCGGCATCGGCGCCATCATTCTGGCGATCTTCTACGCGACCGGGCGGCGGCCCGCGCTGGCTGGACTCGACGCCACATCGTCTACATCGTCCACTGAGGAGATCCGATGACCGAGGTGATGAGCTATCGCCCGGAACCGGATGAGCTCTCTTACACGTTCGGTGGCCGTGCGGCGGTGCGGCGGGTCCACCCCGGTACGGTGCTGGAGCTGTACACGGAGGACTGTTTCGGCGGCCTTGTGCGTGACCTGGACGACCTACCCTCAGTGGTGTGCGAGTTCCCGTACCTCAACCCGGTGACCGGACCGTTCCATGTGGAGGAAGCCGAGCCCGGCGACACGCTCGCGGTGCACTTCGTCTCCATTGTTCCGGCGCGCGACTGGGCGGTGTCCACGACGTTCCCCCACTTTGGAGCGCTGACCGGCACACACGCCACTGCTACGTTGCATCCGCCGCTGGACGAGTTGGTCTGGCGGTATGACGTCGACGTCGCCGCGGGCACGGTCCGGTAT
>DATBGW010000292.1:0-4270 GCA_036557765.1 Actinoplanes sp. | reverse complement strand
AGAACGCGCATGAGCCCCCTGGCGCTGCGCCCCGCCTCGCCGATGCGCCACGGGTTGCGCCGGACGCCCGCCGTCGCCTTCGGCAGCCGCACCCGCAACGCGCCGGGGAGGATCCGGAACTCCAGCGGTGGCGGCATGCGCAGCGCCTCGCCGTCGACGCCTACCGGAACCGGCTGCGACGAGTCGATCCGGAACTCCGGCGTCGTCCACTGCCGGAATCCGCGGAACCGGTGGATGGCGCCCGCGGTCTCCAGGGCGAGAAGCGTGGAGACTTCGGCGGGCGTCTCCGCCCGGACCGCCACGATGCCGAGCAAGCCGGTGTCCAGCCGGGGGCGGGTGCCGGCGCCGGACACCGACCGGATCGCGTACGGGTTGTTGGACACCAGCAGCATGTCGGCGGAGTCGGCAGGCGCGCCGTCCGGGCCGGCGTACCGCAGATCGAACCCGGGGGCGTGCGGGCCCAGCATGTCCGGCAGCATGGCGACGGTCGTGCTCAGCTTGGCGTCCCGGTAGGCCGGCGACTGCACGACCGTCGCGTACACACCGAGTGACGCGTTGTTGACGAACACCCGTCCGCCCACAGTGGCCAGATCGACACGACGCTCGACGGCCGCCCCGAACGCGTCCAATGCCGCAGCGACGTCGGCCCGATCCAGCCCGAGGTCGAGGGCGAAATGATTGCGGGTGCCGGCCGGCACACACACGAACGCCACGTCGTGCCGGCACGCCACGTCGGCGACCAGCGCCTGCGAGCCGTCCCCACCGGCCATTCCGAGCACGTCCGCGCCGGCGGCCACCGCGTCCTCGGCCAGGGCGCGCAGATCGTCCCCGGGTCGCAGCAGCACCGGCTCGACCCCGCGCCGGCGCGCCTCCTCGACGAGGCCGAACCGCTCCACCTTCCCGCCGCCGGACCGGGCGTTCATCAACAACACGCCGTGCAACGCCTGCTCGACCGCACGGTCGGTCAACGGCTCGGTGAGCAGTGCCCGTTCCGGACCCAGCGCCACACGGGCGGCGGCGTTCGACACCACCACGAGCAGCAGCACCACCACCATGCCGGTGATGGTCTCCACGCCGAGCAGCACCAGCGTCGCGATCAGCGCGCCGGCCATCAGCACGAGACTGGCCCACCGCCGGACCCGGGCGGCGCACACCAGCGAACTCCACCCGGCCAGCACGGCCACCACCAGCCCCGCCAGGACCAGCGGCAGCACGATCAGCGATCGCAGCAGCATCGCCACGATGACCAGCAGCGCGATGCCGAACGCTGCAAGCGCCGCCGCGGCGCACAGCCGGCGCAGCAGCGACGGCTTCGGCAATGCGGAGACCTCCACGCTCGTAGTCTGGCAGGGAATCGGCGCGGCAAGGTCGCGCGTCCGCGTGATGTGCGCGCCCGGCCGTTCCGCGAGCATGGCGTGTCATGGCCAAGCCTGTCCTGATGGTGGTCGACGACGATGGACCGTCATTGGACGCGATCTGCGGTTTGCTCGGCACGAGGTACGGCGGCGACTACGAGGTCATCTCACAGCGGTCGTCGCGGCCGGCGCTCGCCGTTCTGGACAAGCTCAGTGACGGCGGCGTCCCGGTGGCCGTGGTGATCGCGGCCTGCCGGGCACCGGACGCGTTCGACCCCAGCTTGTTCACCGGCGTCCGTGTCCTGCACCCACGGGCGAAGCGGGTCCTCGCGGTGCCGTTCGGGCCGAACTGGGCCGACCTCATCCTGCAGGCCATGACTCTCGGCAGCATCGACGACTATGTGCTCACGCCCTGGGGGCATCCGGAGGAGCACCTGTATCCCCGGATCGGCGAGCTGCTGTGTGCGTGGGTGAAGTCCACGGACCGTCCGACGGTCGAGGCCGTTCGCGTGGTCGGACAGCAATGGGCGCCGGCCTCCGCGGCGCTGCGCGACTTCCTCGAACGCAACAACCTCTGGTACGGCTTCTACGCCGACGACTCGGACGAGGGTCGCCGGATCCTCGACGAGGCTCATCAGGACGGCCATCGGCTGCCGGTGGCGGTGCTCTGGAACGGCGTCGTGCTCGTCGAGCCGACATACGCCGACCTGGCCGCTCAGATGGGCGTACGGACGCGGCCCGACGAGGGGATTCACGACCTCGCCATCGTCGGTGGTGGTCCGGCCGGTCTGGCGGCCGGAGTGTACGGAGCATCGGAGGGGCTGGACACCCTGATCATCGAACGGGAGGCGCCCGGCGGGCAGGCCGGCACAAGCTCCATGATTCGCAACTACCTGGGCTTCCCCCGGGGCATCGGCGGCCTGGAATTGGCGCAGAAGGCCACCGAGCAGGCGTGGCTGTTCGGCGCGGCCCTCATCGGGAACGCGGTGACCGGGCTGCGGCCCGCCGGATCGCACCACGTGCTCACATTCGCCGATGGCGGCGAGACCTGCAGCCGCGCGGTGGTGCTCGCCACCGGGATCTCTTACCGGAGGTTGGGTCTACCCGGGTTGGACCGGCTCAGCGGAGCAGGGGTGTTCTATGGAGCCGGGGTCGCGGAGGCCAGGTCCGTGGGCGGCCTGGAGGTTTTCATCGTGGGCGCCGGCAACTCGGCCGGTCAGGCGGCGCTGCACTTCGCGAAGCACGCGGCCCACGTGACGATCGTGATGCGCGGCCGCTCGCTGACCGCCAGCATGTCGGATTACTTGATCAAAGAGATCGCCGGTACGGCGAACATCGTCGTGCGCCCGCGCACCGAGGTCACCGCGCTGGACGGCGGCAGCCGGCTGGAGGGCCTGACGCTGCGGAATCCGGACGGGTCGGTGCACGTCCGGGCGGATGCGCTGTTCATCATGATCGGTGCCAAGCCGCTCACCGACTGGCTGCCCGGCGGGATGGAACGCGACAACCACGGGTTCGTGGTCACCGGTCGGGATCTGTTGCGCACCGGCCGGACGCCGGCGCCGTGGCCGCTTGACCGGCCGCCGTTCGAGTCGGAGACCAGCATTCCGGGGGTGTTCGCGGTCGGCGACCTGCGATCCGGCTCGGTGAAGCGGGTCGCCGCCGCGGTCGGCGCCGGTTCGGCCGTGGTGCAGTACGTTCACGAGTATCTCCGTACTACCGTAACGGCGTGATCAACCGCCGTACCGTGCACGACGTGCTCGCGGACGCCCGCACCCGGTACACCCGGGTCGACGCGGTCACGGCGTACCGGGAGACGTGCGACGGCGCGCTGCTGATCGACACCCGCGACGGAGATCAGCGCCGCCGCGACGGTCTGATCCCGGGTGCCGTGGTCATCGACCGGACCGTGCTGGAATGGCGGGTGGATCCGTCGTCCGGAGCCACCCATCCGGCGATGTCCGGCCTCGACGCGCGGATGATCTTACTCTGTCACCAGGGATACTCATCTAGCCTGGCGGTGGCCAGCCTGCTGGATCTCGGTGCCACCGATGTCACCGATGTCATCGGTGGCTTCCAGGCCTGGCGCGCGGCCGGCCTGCCGGTCGAGCGGACGTGAGGAGAACGCTGTGGGGCAGACCCGTGAGCCGGCCGACGACCAGGTGTGCGCGGTGTGTGGCACTCCGGTCACGGAGGTGACGAGTGCCCCGGCACAGCCGGACATGGACGACGGCGACCCACGGAACGCCGTGGCCTGGGTCCGGCTGGAGCCCTGCGGCCACACGTTCATGATCGAGAGTGGCGGTCTGATCCACTGAACGCGAGAGCCGCGGTGCCGGACGGCACCGCGGCTCTCTTGTGTCACTGCCAGGTTCGCGACGCCCAGTAGCCGCCGCTCCAGGTCCGGGCCGACCAGGTCCGGGCCGACCAGGTCCGGGCCGTCCAGCCGCCGCTGGTCCACCCCGCCGAGCTCCAGGTGCGCGCCGTCCAGTACGCGCCGGACCAGGTCCGTGCCGACCAGGTCCGGGCGTCCCATGTCTGCGACGTCCACGAGGTGCCGGTCCAGGTCGAGCCGGCCCAGGTGTTGCCGTTCCACGTGCCCCCGACCCACGCCTTGCCCGCCGCCGAGTTCACCGTCCACACGGCGGAGTTCCACGCCTTGCCCATGATGTCGCGTTCGTCGCTCAGCTCGACACCGTTGTCCGGATCGGCCACGTGAGCGGTGCCGCGCGCGCCTTCCAGCGTGCCGGTGCCGAGCGCCCGCGCGAACGACTGGGTCGCCGTCGTCGGCGTGGCGGCCATGACTGCCGAGTTGATGTTCAGTTCACCAGCGCCCTGCGCGATCGCGTCGACGTTCTTCAGCGGCTTCGCGGTGCTGGTGAGCAGCTTCTTCACCTGGTCCGGCGTCAGCGTGG
>DATBGW010000291.1:0-1903 GCA_036557765.1 Actinoplanes sp. | reverse complement strand
GCACCGGGACGCACGACCTCGACCGGTCCCGCGTACGCGGCCGAGGCCGCATCCACAATAGATGCCTCGGAGAACCACGCAGGTATCAAATGGGTCAGCAATAACCGGCCCACGTCGGCCTTGGTGGCGGCCTCGCCGGCCTCGCCGCCGGTCATGTGCAGGCCGGGCGGATTGTCCGCCCCGTCCAGATAGCTCGCCTCGCACAGGAACAGGTCGGCGTCGGCCGCCAGGCGGAGCAGGGCCTCGCACGGGGCGGTGTCCGCGGAATAGGTGAGCACCCGGCCACCCTGCTCCACGCGTACGCCATAAGTCTCGATGGGATGATTGACGCGGTCGACCGTGATGGTGAACGGCCCGATCGGAAAGGTGCCCGGCTGCAGGCCGTAGAAGGTATAGACGTCCTCGATGTTCTCGTTGTCCGAGCTGTACGCCGCGGAGATCCGTTCGGCGGCACCCAGCGGCGCATAGACCGGCAGCGGCGGCAGCGGCCCGGCCGGATCGTAACGGCGCACCACCACGTAGGTGCAAGCGTCGAGCATGTGATCGCCGTGCAGATGCGTGAGGATGATCGCGTCGATGGCGTTCATGTCGGAGTACCGCTGGAGCGCGGAGAGCGAACCGGACCCGAAATCAATCAGCAAACGGAAGCCCTCAGCCTCCACAAGATAGGCGGAACAAGCCGCCTCGGGGCCGGGAAAACTGCCGGCACAGCCGAGAACGGTCAGTCGCATGCGGGTCCCTTTGGCTCACGCTGGGTCGTCCACGCCCCGCCGGACCGGTCCGTGGCAGAGTCGTCAGACCAGTCAATCACGGAGCGAAGCGTACGCCGCCACCTGCGCGGCAGGTAAACGTCTGATCGATTTGTCGCTAAATCGACAACGTACATCACACCGCCAGTGACCTCGGCCATTAACGCAATTCCCGTTACGTCCGGTGAGTCGTTTGCGTTGCACAAAGTGAGGACTTCTAGGGACGGAACAGACGGAGGGGCAGCGTGACAACGGTCGAGCAGAACCGCGGCACGCGGACCGAGGCGGCGGAGATCATGCCGTTCGGTGGCTGGGAGAGTACACCGGCTCGGGCGGTCTTCGGTGACCGTGAGACGCTGTTTCGCTTTCCTGCTGCTGACGACCCGGCGCCGGCCCCTGGACGCCTTCTCGGTATGGCGGTTTACGCCGCAGTGCTGGGCCTCGCGGGTGTCGGGGTGGGACTCCGCGCGTTAGTCACGGTATTTGGCGGCACGGCTTTCTGGTACGTCCCGGCACTGTCCTTATTCGGACTGCTGAGCGTGGCTCTGGTCGTCGGGTCGTTCCTGTCCATCCATCGACCGACGCTGCCGTGGCTGCTGCTCGTGGCAGCCACGGCCCCGCTGGCCGTCGACGTCGCGATAGCCACCCTCTATTAGGCCCAGAGCTGGCCCTCGAGGGCTTCCTCGGCGTCGTTCAGCGTGCCGCCATAGGCGCCCGTGGACAGATATTTCCAGCCGCCGTCGGCGATGATGAAGGCCACGTCGGCGCGGCGGCCGGCCTTGACCGCCTCGTGCGCCACGGCCAGGGCGGCGTGCAGGATCGCGCCGCTGGAGAAACCGGCGAAGATGCCCTCGACCTCGACCAATTGGCGGGTACGCAGCACCGCGTCCCGGGTGCCGACCGAGAAGCGCCGGTCCAGCACGGTCGCGTCGTACAGCTCGGGCACGTAGCCCTCGTCGATGTTGCGCAGGCCGTAGACCAGCTCGCCGTAGCGCGGTTCGGCCGCGACGATCTGGACGCCGTCGACCTTCTCCTTGAGATAGCGCCCGGTGCCCATCAGCGTGCCGGTGGTGCCCAGGCCGGCCACGAAATGGGTGATCGTCGGCAGATCGTGCAGCAGCTCGGGGCCGGTGGTCTCATAATGCGCCCGGGCG
>DATBGW010000290.1:0-14980 GCA_036557765.1 Actinoplanes sp. | reverse complement strand
CGCGCGGGCGCCCCGGGCACGGCTCGATGGTCCACGACGACAACGCGGTCACCGCGCTGGCCGAGGCCGTGGCGCGGGTCGGCCGCCACCGTTTCCCCATGGTCGTCACCCCGACCGTACGAGCGTTCCTCGATCACGTCTCGGACGCCCTCGGCATCGACCTGAATCCGGACGATCCGGAGCTCGCCATCGCGAAGCTGGGTCCGATCGCGAACCTGATCGGCGCCACCGTGCGCAACACCGCCAACCCGACCCGGCTCGAGGCGGGCTACAAGGACAACGTCATCCCCGGCAAGGCGTCCGCGACGATCGACTGCCGCACGCTGCCCGGCCAGGCCGAGACCTTCCTCGATCAGCTGCGCGAGGTGATCGGCCCGGACCTCGAGATCGAGCACCTGCACCGGCAGCCCGCGGTGGAGACCGGTTTCGACGGACCGCTGGTCGACGCCATGGCTGCAGCGTTGCGGGCCGAGGATCCCGGTGCCCGGACCGTCCCGTACATGCTGTCCGGCGGCACCGACGCCAAGGCGTTCAGCCGGCTCGGGATCCGGTGTTTCGGCTTCACGCCGCTGCGGCTGCCCGCCGATCTGAACTTCTCCGCGCTGTTCCACGGCATCGACGAGCGCGTCCCGACCGAGGCGCTAAGGTTCGGCGTGCGCGTTCTCGACCGATTTCTCACCGCTTCGTGAAGGGACTACCACCACCATGACCGACCAGTACGCGGACCTGGACGTGGCGCTCGACCGGGTGGTCGACGCGGCGCGCGCGCACCTCGCGGCGGTCAAGGCCGCACAGGGCCGCATCGACGACGACGATGTCTGGCAGGCGTACATCGCGCTCAACAACGCCTCGTACGCGTACGACGAGCGGCTGCTCGACGAGTTCGGCGAGGTGACGCCGTGGGACGTCGAGTCGATCGACGCCGACGAGGCGGCCCGGCGTTTCGGGCTCGGTGTCGGCGGACTGGACGGCGGTCTTGCGGACGACCCGTACCCGCAGGTGCTGTCCGTGCGGCAGCGCCGTGACTACCGCGTGCCAAGTGTGGCCGCCCTGCTGCGCGCGGCCGAGACGGCCCGGCGGGACACGGTCCCGGACGACGAGGAGCCCGGCGCCGTGGAATCCGTCGGCGAGGCCGTGCTGGAGTTGCTGCAGGCCGGCGACGGCTCGCTGTCATCGCTCGACGTGCCGGAGCTGGAGCCGCTCGACGGCCTGCTCACGGTCAGCGAGGCCCGCGAACCGCTCGACCTGGAGGCGTTCGAGGACACCGACGGGACCGGCCCGTTCACACCCAGCCCGGACGAGCAGCTGGTGGGACGGCTCGACGAGCACCCGTTCCTGCCCGACGACGAGGACGAAGAGATCAATAACTGAGACCCGGCTGGGGGATGCTCCCGATCTTGCGCCGGAGCATCACCTGCCGGGTCCCGTCCCGGAAGAGCCGCACCCTGGCCAGCTCCCATCCGGAGAATTCCGCCTGTATGGCCAGCTGCGCCGCAGCGGTCAACCTGTCGACGTTCGAGGGCAACCGCAGCGGCGCGTATTCGTAGTCCATGCGACCTAATATGCTCCGGCCGCCACTCGTTGCACCACCCTCAATCGTCCCGTTCCGGGTACCCGAAGTCGATCGCCGACACGTCGTCCAGGGCGGCGGCGATCTCCGCCGGAAGCGTCAGATCCTCGCTGCGTAGTGCGCCCTCCAGCTGCCCGGCCGTCCGGGCGCCGAGGATCACCGCGGTCACTCCGGGCCGGTCCCGGACCCAGGCCAGCGCCACCTCCAGCGGCGCGACGCCCAGCCCGGCCGCCGCCGTGACCACCGCTTCCACGATGCTGGAGCTGCGTGGTTCGAGGTACGGCCGGACGAACGGCCCGAAGTGCTCCGAGGCGGCCCGCGAGTCCAGTGGCCGGCCGGTGCGGTACTTGCCGGTGAGCACGCCCCGGCCGAGCGGCGACCACGCAAGCACACCGATGCCGAGCGCCGCGGCCGCCGGCATCAGCTCGCGCTCGATGCCGCGCTGCACCAGCGAGTACTCCACCTGAGCCGCCACGATCGGCGCGCGTCCGGGGTATGCGGCCTGCCAGACCGCCGCCCGTGCGGTCTGCCATCCGGCGAAGTTGGACACCCCGGCGTACCGCACCCGCCCGCTGGTGACGGCGACGTCGAGCGCCGCGAGCGTCTCCTCGAACGGTGTCTGCGGGTCGTACCCGTGCACCTGCCAGAGGTCCACGTGGTCGGTGCCGAGCCGGCGCAGCGACCGGTCCAGCGAACGCAGCAGGTTGCCGCGGGATCCGTCCCGGCGCCGGTGACCGTTCGGGGTGAGGCCCGCCTTGGTGGCGATCACCACCTCGTCGCGCCCGATGTGCTCGAGCAGGGTGCCGATCACCGCCTCGGCGTCGCCGTCGCCGTACACATCCGCGGTGTCCAACAGCGTGCCACCGGCCTCGACGAAGAACTTGAGCTGTGCTGCAGCGTCATCCGGGTCGGTGTCCCGTCCCCAGGTCATGGTGCCGAGCGCGAGCCGCGAGACCGTCAGCCCGCTTCGGCCCAGCGGTCGCTGTTGCATGGATGCACCTTATCGGTCAGTAGGCTTCCCTTAAGATCGTCGCTTCGGGAGGGCACGTGCGGCTCGGACTCAGCCTCGGATACCAGACCGCGTTGACCACGCCCGCCGATCACCTGGCCCTCGCGCAGGAGGCCGACCGGCTCGGCTACGCGGTCGTGTGGACGGCCGAGGCGTACGGTTCGGACGCGCCAAGCATGCTCGCGTGGATCGCCGGCCAGACGCACCGGATCGATCTCGGCGCCGCGGTCATGCAGATTCCGGCGCGCACTCCCGCGATGACCGCGATGACCGCCGCCACGATCGACACGCTCTCCGGCGGCCGGTTCCGGCTCGGCCTCGGCGTGTCCGGCCCGCAGGTGTCCGAAGGCTGGCACGGCGTCCCGTTCGCCCGCCCGCTGGCGAGGACCCGCGAGTATGTCGACATCGTCCGGCTGGCCGTCGCGCGCAAGCCCGTGGCGTACGACGGGGAGTACTACACGCTGCCGCTGCCGGACGGCCCCGGCAAGGCGCTACGGCTGGGTTTCCACCCGCCCCGGGCGGCGATCCCGATCTATCTGGCCGCGATCGGCCCGCGCAACCTGGAGCTGGCCGGCGAGATCGCGGACGGCTGGCTGGCCATCTTCTTCGCTCCCGACGCGGCCGGCGAGTACCTGCGGCACATCGAGAACGGCCGCGCCGGCAGGACCGGTTCGTTCGATGTGGCGCCGAGCGTGCCGGTGGTGCTCGGCGACGATCTCGCCGCGTGCGCCGACGCCGTCCGCCCGTACGCCGCGCTCTACGTCGGCGGCATGGGCAGCCGCGACCAGAACTTCTACCACCAGCTCGCGGTACGGATGGGATACGCCGACGCGGCCGCCCGGGTGCAGGACCTCTACCTGGATCGGAAGCTCCGCGACGCCGCAGCCGCCGTACCGCAGGAGTTCATCGAACGCACGTCGATCCTGGGCACCAGGGAGCAGATCACCGAACGGATCCGGCAGTACGCGGCCGCCGGCGTCGGCACCTTGTCGGTGAGCCCGTACGGCGGCGATCGGGAGACCGCGATCACCACCCTTCGTCAGATCGCCGAGGCGTACGAAGCCTCCGGCGTGGCCGAGTAGCCGTGGCCACGCTCCTCCTGCTGCGCCACGGGCGCACGACCTCGAACGCCTCCGGCGGTCTCGCCGGACGGCAACCCGTGGAACTCGACGACACCGGCCGGCGCCAGGCCGCCGAGGTGGGCGAGCGGCTGCGGCCGCTGCCGCTGGCGGCGGTCGTGACCAGCCCGCTGATCCGCTGCCGGCAGACGCTGCAGCTGGCGCTGCCCGACGTCACCCCGAAGGAGGACGACGGGCTCCTCGAGTGCGGGTACGGCGATTGGGAGGGCCAGCCGCTCAAGAAGCTCGCCAAGGAACCGCTCTGGCGGGTGGTCCAGCAGCACCCCAGTGCTGCCGTCTTCCCCAACGGCGAGGCGATGGCCGCCATGTCCGCCCGGGCGGTGGCCGCGATCCGGCGCTGGGACGCCACCGTGGCGGAGCAGCACGGTCCGGACGCGCTGTGGCTGGCGTGCAGTCACGGCGACGTGATCAAGGCGATCGTGGCCGACGCGCTCGGCCTGCACCTGGACGAGTTCCAGCGGATAGTGGTGGACCCCGCATCGATAAGCGTGATTCGATACACGCCGACGCGCCCGTTCCTGGTCCGGCTCAACGACACCGCGGACCTCGCTCCGCTCGTTCCGCCGAAGCGCCGCCGGAGGCGCCGGCCGTCGTCGGACGCGGTCGTCGGCGGCGGTGCCGGCTAACCCTCCGGTGCGTTACGCGCTGGTGCGCGCGGGCGGATAAGGTCTTGCTATGACCCACCAGGTGCATGCCTTCGAGCCGCCGGAGCGGTTCGTCGCGGGAACGGTGGGCGAGCCGGGCGATCGGACGTTCTTCCTGCAGGCCCGCGGCGGCGGGCGGGTGGTCAGCGTGGCACTGGAGAAGGTCCAGGTGTCACTGCTCGCCGAAAAGCTCGAGGAGCTGCTCACCGAGGCCGCCCGCCGGTTCGGGGTCGAGCTGCCCGAGCCGCCGGTGCTGGCCGGAAACGACAACGAGCCGCTTGATACGCCGGTCGACGAGGAGTTCCGGGTCGGCACGCTGGGACTCGCGTTCGACGTCGACACCAGCACGGTGGTGATCGAGGCGATCGAGGCGGGCGAGTCGGACACCGAGGTCGAGCTCGGCGCCGACGACGAGGAGGAGGCCGTCGCCGATGACGAGGACGACGAGCCGGACGACGACCTCGACCGGCTGCGCGTCCGGCTGACCCCGGAGGCCACGCGCGCGTTCATCGACCGGGCCCGGCGGGTGGTGGCGGCGGGACGGCCGCCGTGCCCGCTGTGCGGTCAGCCACTGGATCCCGCGGGCCACCTGTGCCCGCGGCACAACGGCTACCACCGGTGACTGCCGAGCCCGCATCCGTGCTGGCGGACGACGACGCCCTGGAACTGCTCACCCGGGGCGCCATGGAGCTCGAAGGCCGCCTGATCGACGCGTCGAACACCACGCTGCGCGCCGAGATCACGCTGCACGGCCTCACCCGGCGCTGCGTCTACAAGCCGGTACGCGGAGAGCGGCCGCTCTGGGACTTCCCGGACGGCACGCTCGCCGGGCGGGAGGTGTCGGCGTACCTCGTGTCCCAGGCCACCGGCTGGGGCCTGGTCCCGCCGACGATCCTGCGCGACGGGCCGCTCGGCGTGGGCGCGTGCCAGCTGTGGATCGACGAGCCGTCGGACGCCGAAACGCTGATCGGGTTCGTGCCGGCCTACGAGGTGCCGCAGGGATGGCTACCGGTCGCGAACGCCCGCGACGAGGTCGGCGACGCGTACGCGCTCGCGCACGCCGACGATCCGCGCCTGGCCCGCCTCGCCGTGCTGGACGCGGTGCTCAACAACGCCGACCGCAAGGGCGGCCACGTGCTGTACGCGCCCGGCGGCCACCTCTACGGCGTGGATCACGGGGTGTGTTTCCACGTCGACAACAAGCTGCGGACCGTGTTGTGGGGCTGGACCGGCAAGCCGATTCCGCCGGAGTCGCTGGAGACGCTGACGTCCCTGCAGAGCGCGCTGTCGTCGGAGCTCGGCGAGACGCTGGAGGAACACCTCACCAATGCCGAGATCCGGCAGATCGCGTTGCGGGTGCGCCGGCTGATCCGGGCCGGTCGCTTCCCGCGACCGCCCCAGGACTGGCCCGCCGTCCCCTGGCCCCCCATCTAGCCCCCACTTTTATCCGCCGATCTTGGAGTTGTGGTTGCCCTTACGCGGCATTGCGCCCGTTTTGCGCCAACCACAACTCCAAGATCGCGCGGTCAGTGGAACAGCTTGAGGCCGACCACCCCGACGACTATGAGCAGCAGTGACAGCACCCGCAACGCGCCTGCCGATTCACCGAGGAAGAGCATCCCGGCGAGCGCGGTCCCTGCCACGCCGATACCGACCCACACCGCGTACCCGGTGCCTATCGGGATGGAGCGCAGGGCATAGCCGAGCCCGATCATGCTGCCGGCCAGACCGGTCACGAAGACCACCGACGGGGCGACGCGGGTGAAGCCCGCGGACTGGGAGAGCGCGATCGCCCACACGGATTCCAGCAGCCCGGAGAGGATCAAGACAAACCACGGCATGACGACGTGACCACCTTCGACACGGTCGTCTTTGCAGGCCGGGTACGACTCGCCCTCGTCCGGGATGGCCGCTTCGGCGGCATCGCTTCCATTATCGGCGCGTCGATGACGGGAACCAGACTTGGTTAGCAAGGTCACCGCGCTCGGCATGCCGCGGGTAGGTGTCGGCGGTCGTGGATAGGCTCGAAGGCATGGACGCTTGGACCGGGCACCAGGTGCCGACGCTGCCGGGATCCGCCTCGTTGCCGGCCCTCTACGACTCGGCTCGCCGGTCGGTGCAGCCCATGACGCCGGGTTCGACCGCCACCATGTACGTCTGCGGCATCACGCCCTACGACGCCACCCACCTGGGCCACGCGGCCACGATGATCACGTTCGACCTGATCAACCGCGGGTGGCGGGACGCCGGCGTGCCGGTGCGTTACGTCCAGAACGTCACGGACATCGACGACCCGTTGCTCGAGCGCGCCGCTCGCGACCGCGAGGACTGGATCGTGCTGGCGATGCGGGAGACCGCGTTGTTCCGGGAGGACATGGAGGCGCTGCGGATCATCCCGCCCGAGCACTACGTCGGTGCGGTGGAGTCCATCCCGGCGATCGCCGCGCACGTCCGGGACCTGCTGGCCGACGGCGCCGCGTACGCCCTGGACGACGGCACCAACGACGTCTACTTCCCGATCTCCGCGGCGCCGGCGTTCGGCTACGAGTCCCACCTGTCCCGCGACGAGATGCTGCGACTGTCCGCCGAGCGCGGCGGCGACCCGGAACGGGCCGGCAAGCGCGATCCGCTGGATCCGCTGCTGTGGCGCGGCGCCCGCGAGGGTGAGCCCGCATGGGACGGCGGCGACCTCGGCCCAGGCCGGCCCGGCTGGCACATCGAGTGCGCCACGATCGCGCTGGGCCTGCTCGGCGAGTCGATCGACGTACAGGGTGGCGGAAACGACCTGATCTACCCGCACCACGAGTGTTCCGCCGCGCATGCTGAGCGGTTGACCGGCACGGCGCCGTTCGCCCGCCATTACGTGCACGCCGGCATGATCGGGCTGGACGGCGAGAAGATGTCCAAGTCCAAGGGCAACCTCGTCTTCGTCTCCCGATTGCGCGCCGATGGCGTCGACCCCATGGCCGTACGGCTGGGGCTGCTGGCCGGCCACTACCGCGAGGATCGTGACTGGACCGACGACGTGCTGAAGGTTGCCGAGCAGCGCCTGTCCCGGTGGCGGGCGGCCGCGGCGGCACCGGCCGGCCCGTCGGGATCGGGTCTGCTGGCGGCGGTACGCGAGGCACTGGCAAACGACTTGGACACCCCGGCCGCGATCAGCGTGGTGGATGCCTGGGCGGAGGCGGCCCTGTCCGGCACCGGCGAGGATCGAACCGCGCCGGCGCTGATGTCCCGCACGGTCGATGCCCGCCTGGGCATTGACCTGTAACTCGCGGGAGAGGCCGGCGGTCAGGCCAAGGCGAGGCCGGGGTCCGGGTCGGGATCGGGCGTCGGCGCCGGGATGCGGTATTCCTCGGTCAGCGTGGTCATCGGGCCGGGCCACGTCGCCTGCGCCACCTCGATCGGCTTGCGACGCTCGTCGAACGCGACGTGCAGCAGGTGCAGCACCGGCGTGTCCGGCCGGATCTGCAGGATCTCCGCCTCGTCGCGGCTGGGCTGCCGTGCGCTGATCGTGTCGGTGGCCGAGGTGTACCGCCGGCCGAGCGCCTCCTCCGCCTCCTGGTACAGCGGCCGACCGAACGCCTCCCGGCGTTCGAGCGACGTGCCGGCGGCGTCGGCGGCCCGGAACCAGGAAGCGCCGACCTCGACGGTCGCGTCCTCGGTGCGGACGAAATGCCGGCGCACGATCATCTCCGTGCCGTCCCGCACGCCGAACGCGTCCGCCACCTCCGGGGGAGCCGGCTCGCGCCCGACGCCGGCGAGCTGCTGGCGGTACCGTGCGGCGAGATCGGCGTGATAGCCGCGGTGGACGCCGTAGCGGCCGCGGGACAGGCGGTTGAGCCTCCGCCGGGTGCCGCGGACGTACGTGCCGGAGCCGGGCTTCGTGATCAGGACGCCCTCGACGCGGAGCTGGTCGACGGTGCGCTGGACGGTCTGCTTCGCGACGCCGAACATTTCCGCTATGGCTGGGATGGAGGGCAGACGCTCGCCGGGCTGCCAGTCTCCGCGACGGATGCGTTCGCGCAGTTGGGTGGCGATCTGCCGGTGCGGAAATTCCGCGGCGCCAGGATTGATCGTCATTGGCCACTCCCTCCAGACCCTAGGTTCCTAGGATGCCCTAGACGGAGTGCAGCTCAGCGCCACGACACGCCATGAACCCGTGAATGAATGGCGGCTATCTGCTGTACCGCAGGTAGAGGTATGGCGATCACGGCCCGGCTTGCTCATACTGGGCGTACGGAAGGGGCCAGGGGCGAAGACGTCGCCAAGGTGAGGCACCGTCGCGGCAACGGCGGCGCTTCTGCAGTCCGAGGGTTCCGTCGCGGCAACGACGGCGCCCTCGCTGCATGTTCGGGCTATTTAACGTCGACTCCGCCGGATGTCGCGATCGTAACCGGATGACGCTTTAGAGTCACCGAATCCGGTGCTACGTTGCTTGGAGCGATATAGCAGTTTGAGGTACGGCTTGATCGCCGGGACGGGATGGCATGGCCGCCTTCCAGGAGGAGCCCCCCGCTGTCGCACGACAGCGAGTACGACGGGCTCTGCGTCAAGCCCGGCAGGCCACCCCGATGAGCCAGGGCGATGTCGCCAAGACGCTCGGCTGGTCCCTGTCCAAGATGCAGCGAATCGAGGGCGGCGAGGTGGGTGTCTCGCTCACCGACCTGCGGGCCCTGCTCGAGGTGTACGGCGTCAGCGATGAGGCCGAAGTCCAGCGGCTCACGGCCGACGCCCGCATCTCCCGTCGGCAACGCTGGCTCATCGCCCCGGAACACCGCACGTATCTCACGCCTGCCCTGCGACAACTCATTCAGTTCGAGGCCGAAGCCTGCGCGATCAGGGCGTACCAGCCGGTTCTCATACCCGGCGTCTTCCAAACGCCCGCGGTCGCCGAGATAGTGCTCGGCTGGGAGAACCTCGCCATCACCGAGGAAATCCGCCGTGTGCGCTTTGACGTGCGCATGCAGCGCCGGAGTCACACCATAGACAACCCGGCCGGCGCGCCGTACGAGCTCGTCGTCGACGAGTCGGTGATCAAACGGCACATCGGCGATGCCGCCGTCATGGCAGACCAACTGGACTCGCTGATCGAGGCGGCTCAGTTGCCACACGTTTCGGTGCGGCTCGTGCCCTTCGAGCGAAGCGCGCAGGCCGGCCTGGCCGGCGCCTTCGAGCTCGTTTCGCTGAGCGACGACGAGGACGACGCGGTGCTGTATCTCGAGTCATATGATCATGACCGGATTGTCCACGATCCGGCCGAGGTGCTCTACCACCGGAAGCTCTTCGATCAGATCGAAGGCGCCGCCCTGTCCAAGGGCGCAACGCAACGACGAATCGCCGCAGAAGCGATGAATCTACGCGTAGCACTGGAAAAATAGCTCGATCGGGTGACGGCCCAAAGTATTACGTTCCTCCTTGATCTACGACCGTCACTCTGCAAGTATTGCCGCGAACGCGGCATGGCTATCAGAGCGTAACCGACACCTTGTACTTTCCGTTGCCACGTGGTAGCCCAACATTTGAACGGAAGCGGTGAACTGTGGCTCTCGCGTGGACGAAAAGCACCTTTTGCGCCGATAAGGCCTGCGTGGAAGTAGCCTTTATCGATGCCGATACGGTAGCGGTCCGTGATGGCAAGGATGCGAGTCAGCCTTACCTTCAGTTCACTCGCGACGAGTGGATGTCCTTCTTGACCACTCTCACCGCGGAGCGCTTCGACAATCACTGACCAAGGTCGGGACCGGCCGCGGGCGACGCCCGCGGCCGGTTCGTCTGTGGTCGTTACCAGGATCCGGCGGTCGGGCCCGCGGAACCGCCCCGGCGGCGCAGGTACTTCTCGAACTCGCTGGCGATCTCGTCGCCGGTCAGCGGCTGGATCCCCTCGTCGCCGACCCGCTCCTCCAACTCCCGCACATACTCACCGAGCTCGGCGTCCTGCTCGGCCGCCGCCCGGACCCGCTTCTCCCACTCGTCGGCCTCTTCGGCCATGTCCGCCATCGGTACCGGCAGGTCCAGGACGTCCTCGATGCGGTGCAGCAACGCCAGCGTCGCCTTCGGACACGGCGGGTTGTTCGCGTAGTGGGGGACATGCACCCAGAACGACAGCGCGTCCAGCTCCGCCCGTCCGCAGGCCTCCTGCAGCACACCCACGATGCCGGTCGGTCCGTCGTACCGGGTGGGCACGACCTTGTACTTCTCCGCGACCTCCCGCCGCGACGCGGCTCCGCTGATCGGCAGCGGCCGGCTGTACGGCACGTCCGCCAGCAGGGCGCCCAGCAGCACGACCCGGGTGATCTCGAGGCTGTGGCAGACCTCGAGAACCTCCTCGCAGAACGTCCGCCACCGCATGCTCGGCTCGATGCCGCGGATGAGAACGACATCCCGCTCGATGCCTGGAGGGCTGGCCACGGTGAACCGGGTCGTCGGCCATTCGATCTTGCGCGTCTCGCCCCCGGACATGGTGACGGTCGGGCGGCTCACCTGGAAGTCGTAGAACTCCTCAGGGTCGATGCTGGTGACCTCGCGGGCCTGCCATATCTGCTCGAGATGCTCCACCGCCGCGGTCGACGCGTCCGCGGCGTCGTTCCAGCCTTCGAACGCCGCAATCGCCACGGGGGAACGCAGCAGGGGCAGTCCGTCGAACTCTGTCACGGTCTCAACCTTACGTGCCGACGCGGTCCGCCACCCGCCCGCAGCGCCGGGCGGCGGAGAGCCGGGTCACACCATCAACCGATTCGGTGCCCCGACCGGCCCCCGGTAGCCTGGCAAGGTGCCGAACGACTTCCTTGCCGTGCTCGCCGACCGCATCCTCATCGCCGATGGTGCGATGGGCACGATGCTGCAGGCCGCCGACCTCAGCGTCGAGGAGGACTTCCACGGACTCGAGGGCTGCAACGAGATCCTCAACGTCACCCGTCCGGATGTCGTGCGCGGCGTCCACGAGGCGTATCTCGCGGCGGGGGCGGACTGCGTGGAGACCAACACGTTCGGTGCGAACCTCGGGAATCTCGGCGACTACGACATCCAGGACCGGATCCGCGAGCTCTCCACCGCCGGCGCCCGCATCGCGCGCGCGGCGGCCGACGCCCACACGACCGATCAGCAGCCGCGGTACGTCCTGGGCTCGATGGGACCGGGTACGAAGCTGCCGACACTGGGGCACACGCACTACGCCTCCCTGCGCGACGCGTACCACGAGAACGCCGCGGGTCTGATCCTCGGCGGCACCGACGCGCTCATCGTGGAAACCTGCCAGGACCTGCTCCAGACCAAGGCGGCGGTGATCGGCGCGCGCCGGGCGATGGCCGAGACCGGCCGTACGGTGCCGCTGGTGTGCCACGTCACCGTCGAGACCACCGGCACGATGCTGCTGGGCAGCGAGATCGGCGCGGCGCTCACCGCGCTCGAGCCGCTGGGCGTCGACCTGATCGGCCTCAACTGCGCCACCGGCCCGGCGGAGATGACCGAACACCTGCGGTTCCTGTCGCAGCACGCCCGCGTACCGGTCTCGGTGATGCCGAACGCCGGGCTGCCGGTGCTGACCAGCGACGGCGCGTACTATCCGCTGACGCCGGAGGAGCTGGCCGAGGCCCTCGACCGATTCGCCCGGGAGTACGGCGTCGCGCTGGTCGGCGGCTGTTGCGGCACCACACCCGCGCACATCGAGGCGGTCGTCGCGCGGCTGCGCGGCACGCAGCGGGCGGCCCGGACGCCGGCGCACGATCCGGGCGTCTCGTCGGTCTTCCATGAGGTGCCGTTCCGGCAGGACGCCGGCGTGCTGATGATCGGCGAACGGACCAACGCGAACGGCTCGAAGGCGTTCCGTGAGCCGATGCTGGCCGGGGACTGGCAGGCGTGCGTGGAGATCGCCCGGGCACAGGCCCGCGACGGATCGCACATGCTGGACCTGTGCGTCGACTACGTCGGCCGGGACGGTACGCGCGACATGCGGGAGCTGGCCGGCCGGTTCGCGACCGCCTCGACGTTGCCGATCATGCTGGATTCGACCGAGCCCCCCGGTGGTCGAGGCCGGTCTGGAGATGCTCGGCGGACGCTGCATTGTCAACTCGGTCAACTATGAGGACGGCGACGGACCGGCCTCGCGGTACGCGCGGGTGATGCCGATCGTCCGGGAGCACGGCGCCGCGGTGGTGGCGCTGACCATCGACGAGGAAGGCCAGGCGCGGACCGCCGAGTGGAAGGTCCGGGTGGCGTCCCGGCTGATCGACGACCTGACCGGTACATGGGGGATGGCCCGCTCGGACATCCTCGTGGACTGCCTGACGTTCCCGATCGCCACCGGCCAGGAGGAGACGCGCCGCGACGCGCTGGAGACGATCGAGGCGATCCGGGAGATCAGCGCCCGCTACCCCGGCGTCAATTTCACGCTCGGCGTCTCGAACGTCTCGTTCGGTCTGAACCCGGCGGCCCGCCAGGTGCTCAACTCGGTGTTCCTGCACGAGTGCGTGCAGGCCGGGCTGACCAGCGCGATCGTGCACGCCAGCAAGATCCTGCCGATGTCGCGGATCCCGGATGAGCAGCGCACGGTCGCGCTCGACATGATCTACGACCGGCGTACGGAGGGGTACGACCCGCTGCAGAAGTTCCTCTCGCTGTTCGAGGGTGTTGACGTCGCCTCCGCCCGCGAGACGCGCGCCCAGGAGCTGGCCGCGCTGCCGCTGGACGAGCGGCTGAAGCGGCGGATCATCGACGGCGAACGCAACGGGCTCGAGACCGACCTGGACGCGGCGCTCGCCGAGAGGCCGGCGCTCACAATCGTCAATGACGTGCTGCTGGACGGCATGAAGACGGTCGGTGAGCTGTTCGGCTCGGGCCAGATGCAGCTGCCGTTCGTCCTGCAGTCCGCCGAGGTGATGAAGGCTGCCGTCGCGTACCTCGAGCCGCACATGGAGAAGCACGAGGAGGACGCCGGCAAGGGCCGCATCGTGCTGGCCACCGTCAAGGGCGACGTGCACGACATCGGCAAGAACCTGGTCGACATCATCCTGTCCAACAACGGGTACGAGGTCGTCAACATCGGCATCAAGCAGCCGATCAACGCGATCCTGGATGCCGCCGAACAGCACGAGGCGGACGCCATCGGCATGTCCGGCCTGCTCGTGAAGAGCACGGTCGTGATGAAGGAGAACCTGCAGGAGATGGCGTCGCGGGGGGTGGCGTCGCGGTTCCCGGTCCTGCTCGGCGGCGCCGCGCTGACCCGCGCGTACGTCGAGGACGACCTGCGTTCGCAGTACGCCGGCGAGGTGCACTACGCGCGGGACGCGTTCGAGGGTCTGTCCTTGATGGACAAGGTGATGACCGCGAAGCGCGGCGGCGCGGCCGTCGTCGACCGGGCGCGGGAGGCGGCCCTTGAGGCGCGCCGGGCCCGCCGGGCGAGGCAGCGTGCGCTGGTGACCGACAGTCTGCCGCCCCTCGACGACACGTCGGTACGCTCCGATGTGGACTCGGACAACGCCGTCCCGGAGCCGCCGTTCTTCGGGACGCGGGTCGTCAAGGGCATCCCGCTCGCCGAGTACGCCGCGATGCTGGACGAGCGCGCCACGTTCCTGGGCCAGTGGGGTCTGCGCGGGGCCCGCGGGGGCAGCGGACCGTCCTATGAGGAACTGGTGGAGACCGAGGGCCGGCCGCGGTTGCGGTACTGGCTCGATCGCCTGACGTCCGACCACGTCCTCGAGGCGGCCGTCGTGTACGGCTACTTCCCGGCGTACTCGGAGGGCAACACGCTGGTCGTCCTGGACGAGAACGCGGTGTCGGAGCGGGCGCGATTCACGTTCCCACGGCAGCGCCAGGAGCGCCGGTTGTGCCTGGCCGACTTCTTCAAGCCCCGGTCCGCCGGTCTGGACGTGGTCGCTTTCCAGCTCGTGACGGTCGGCCAGCCGATCAGCGAGTACACCGCGAAGCTGTTCGCCCGCAACGAATACCGCGACTACCTCGAGGTGCACGGGCTGTCGGTGCAGCTGACCGAGGCGCTGGCGGAGTACTGGCACCGGCGGGTCCGGAACGAGCTGGTCCTGCCTGATGGCCGGCCCGTGGGTGCCGGCGACCCGCCGGATCTGGCCGGCATCCTCCGCAACGACTACCAGGGCTGCCGGTACGCGTTCGGCTATCCCGCCTGCCCGGATCTGGAGGACCGCGCCCAGGTCGTCAAGCTGTTGGACGCCGGCCGGATCGGGGTGGCGCTGTCGGAGGAATTCCAGCTCGTGCCGGAACAGTCCACCGACGCGATCATCACCCACCATCCGGACGCGGCATACTTCAACGCCAAGTAGGACTCCCACGAGAAGGCCGCCGCCCGAACCGGGCGGCGGCCTTCGTCTCTCTACCCAGGCGGCGGTGGGGGCTCGCCGGTGGGTGTGTCGGTGCCGGGCATTTCGCGATGTTCCGACCTCCCTTCCGTTGACGGAATCTCCGATGGAACGGCGGTGGACGGGGCGGGTGGTGCCGGCGGTGGAGGAGATGTTTCTCGCCACGAGGCGCGGATCAGCGCGTCGAACTCCTGCTGGATCAGTTCCTCGTCGCGCGTGATGAGGTCGGTGAACGCCTCATCGAACCAGCGGTCCCACTCCGGAGACAGGCCGGTGTTCATGCCGGTCAC